>NZ_CP150637.1:1525000-1857500 GCF_038500265.1 Ignatzschineria larvae DSM 13226
ATTGCTTATGAGCCTAATAGCTATAATGAATGGACTGAAGCGCGGCATCTACAAGAGCCAGAATTAAGCTTAATGGGACCTGCAAGTCGTTGGAATTTCCATGAAGATGATAACAATTATTTTGAACAGCCTGGTAAGCTTTTTATGCTAATGAATGATGATGAAAAAGCCCGTTTATTTGCAAATACGGCTCGTAATATGAATGGTTGCGAAACACACATTAAAGAGCGTCATATTAAACATTGTTATCAAGCTCACCCTGATTATGGTCGCGGTGTTGCCGAAGCGATGGGGATCCAGATTGAACCACTTATTGCTTCATTGAAAAATTAGTAGCTAGTAATAACAATTAATTAGTATATTATAGTTTACTCTTATCTAATTTAAAAACATCATAACAAAAGGGAGGTTACGATTAGCGTGATCTCCTTTTTTCAATATCAATAGAAGATCTCAATGAGATAGATCAATAAGACTGAAAAGTGCTAGAATAAGCTCCGTAATTATCATTCTAAGAAATGATTAAAATAATCTAACTCTTGATACCTATTTATAATCAAATAATTAACTTTAAAAGTAACATCCTATTTTTAAAAAAGAATATCAATTTTCAATTGTGGCTTGCCATATTTTATTTCATCTATTGACAGAGGTTTTTATGTTCTATCAACTTGCTAAACATCGCGTCCTAGAAACGGAGCGCCTTATCCTTCGCCCGATTACTCTCGATGATGCAGCTGATCTTTTTGAGTATGCTAGCGATTCTGAGAATACAAAACATACCTTTCCTACACATAAAACGATTGAAGAGACTGAGTGGATTATTGCCAATCTATTTATGAGTAGTCCTCTAGGAAACTTTGCAATAGAACTCAAAGAGAATGGCAAAATGATTGGTACCTGTGATCTTCGTGTGAATGAAGGCGAAAAATCAGCTGAGCTTGCTTATGCCATTAATAAAAAATATTGGGGTAAAGGCTATGCACCTGAAGCCGCTCAAAAACTGTTAGATTTTGCTTTTAATACCTTAAAAGTTGAGCGTCTTTGGGCTAAATATGCAGCGGAAAATGGGGCTTCAGGACGTGTAATGGAAAAAATTGGTATGGAAAAAGAAGGAGTTCTGCGTCACACGAAAAACCTTTGCGGAGACTTTGTTGATCAAGTTGTCTACAGCAGAGTAATCTAAAAATATTAATGTGGAGATCTATATGGAGCTATCTTTGTAGATAACAACTACTTATTTTATCAACTATTTATTCTTTAATTTCTTATTTTAACGCATAATTATTACCATATTAATGAATGCAATTTCCCATCAACCTGAGGTTCTCTTATGATGAATCAAGATGATCGCGCGAATTATAATTTTCAAAAAATTATTCTCCTAGTCGCTATTCTTCTCTTTCTAATTAAATTTGCCGCTTGGTATATCACCTCTTCTGTCGCAATCTTAACAGATGCGCTAGAGAGTATTACCAACATGCTTGCCGGCGCTTTTACACTTTTTAGTTTATATTTATCAGCTAAACCTAAAGATCATAATCACCCACATGGCCATGGTAAAATTGAGTTTGTCTCAGCAAGTGTCGAGGGAATGCTGATTCTCTTTGCCGGGATTATTATTATCTACGAGGGTGTAAAACGACTTTTAATGGATGATAGTTCGCTCTCTAGTTTAGGTTCAGGATTAATATTAATTCTGTTTACAGCTATTGTGAATTATGGGGTGGGCTATGTCGCTATTCAACGAGGTAAAAAATATAATGTATTACCGCTAATTGCCGGTGGTAAACACCTCCATTCAGATACCTACTCTACTGTCGGCATCATTGTAGGATTAGTGCTCGTGTGGATTACCGGCTGGCAATGGCTTGATGCGGCAATTGCGCTTCTATTTGGTGGTATTATTATCAATTCAGGAATTAAAATTATTCGGGAATCTATCGCCGGTATTATGGATGAAGCTGACGAAAATTTGATTGAGGAATTTGTCACTGTCGCTAATGAAAATCGATCAGATAAATGGATTGATATTCATAAAGTCCGTTTCATTAAATATGGCAATCACGTTCATCTCGATGCGCATTTGACACTTCCTTGGTATTTCAATTTACGAGAAGCACATGTGGAACTCGATAAGATGACACACATTCTTAAACAAAAATTTGGCAGTAAACATGAGATGTACATTCATACAGATGATTGTCGCCCCACTTCTTGTGAAATTTGTCCTATTGAATCTTGCGCCCATAGACAATTCAAATATATTGATAAAATCACATGGACGGCAGCATTAGTGGCAGAAGATCATCGTCACAATATCAAAGATCTAGTGGAACAAAAGAGCCCACTATAGATCGAGTCTTCAAGAAATATTCATATTTGCATCTCATATTTACTTTAAAAGCATCCAACATAGAAAAGCGCTTCAGGTCTGAAGCGCTTTATTTTTAGATTTTTTCCAATACATCCATAAAATTTAACTACTATTAAATCCACTAGATGATAATTCCTCCCTCTCATTCAGCGCTAAATGGCTTTGGAAGAGGGGTTTCATTTGTCGATGGGGGCAATATTGGCATCATCATTTGGGGTTGTTCACCTGTTAATGTGCCGTAAAAAGCAACAATTTTTTGTACTTCTTCATCACTAAAATCACGACCTAATTGTAAACGCCCCATGATTTTAGTTGCTTCTTCTAACGTATTTACCTGACCATCATGGAAGTACGGATAGGTTAAAACGATATTACGAAGCGTTGGTACTTTAAAAAACATCGCATCTGAATCTTTACCGGTAAAGTCAGCTAAACCTTTAGCAAGATTCTCTGTTTTATACTCTTCAAGTAATCCCATTTTTTGGAAGCTTGATCCACCAATACCTTCCCCGTAGTGACAAGCAACGCAACCACTATTTCTAAAGAGTTCATAACCCTCTTTCTCTTCAGCGGTAATCGCATTATCATCACCCCGTAACCATTGGTCAAATCGTGAATTTGGTGTAATCAAAGTCTCCTCAAATACAGCAATCGCATCTGTAATACGATCAATATTGACACCACCATCACCATATACTTTATCAAACTCTTCTACATACCCCGGGATAGAAGCTATTACATTCACCACTAAATCATGATCAGAAGCCATCTCTTTGGGGTTTGCAATAGGACCAGCGGCTTGCTCTTTCAAATCTTTAGCGCGACCATCCCAAAATTGAACAAAGTTCAAACTAGAATTCAGCACCGTTGGTGAGTTAATAGATCCTTCTTGCCATTGATGTCCAATTGATGTAGGAAGATTATCTGATCCTCCCATACTAAGGTTATGACAAGAATTACAAGAGATAAAACCTGACTTAGAAAGTCTTGGATCAAACCATAACTTACGCCCTAAATCTGCTTTTTGTGTATCAACTTTGACCTCTTGCTTGAGAGGAATGATGGGTTCTTGACGTACAGAACCATTATTATCAACCTGTGCAAATGATAAGCTTGATAAAAATGCAGCAGTGATAAGTGTAATTGAAAAAAGTCCCTTTCTTTTCTGCCTAGTCATTGATAATCTCCTTTATCAATTAGTGAGTTATATTTTATGCACTACAGCAATATCATAAAAGAACCCTATGATTTTGAACATTACAAAAATGAATAATTCACTTAACATTCACTTAGGTCAAAATTTGATTGACTAGAGTTGCTATATTTAAGTTTTTCTATCAAAAATCAGACATTATTACAATAACTTATCATGTTAGCTTATCTGTCGTTGGTGCTGATTTTGTTATACTATATATTAATATCTAAGCCCTAATAAATATGGAATTGGTATGATCAATAAAAAGCCCTCAATATTGAGTATTGAAGGCTTATATGAGTTTTTCTACTTAATTATGTATGCAAAATACTCCTAACCTGGAGGCCAAGTTAATGAGCGACCTGCTAATAAATGAAGATGAATATGGTTGACTGTCTGCCCCCCATCCTCATTGCAATTAAAAACTGTTCGATAACCATTCTCCGCAAAACCTTGCTCTTTTGCAATTTTTTGCGCCGCTAAAAATAGTTTCCCCATCAATTCGGCATCTGCTTCAGTGAGATCATTTAATGTTGGGATCTCTTTTTTGGGAATTACTAAAATATGGATTGGTGCTTGAGGTTCAATATCCTCAAATGCCAATACATCATTATCTTCATAGACAATTTTAGCGGGAATCTCTTTGCGGATAATTTTACTAAAAATTGTACTCATATATACTCCTTAGTAGCTTTTGCGCGCCGCAAATGCATGAGATAAAGTACCACCATCTAGGTATTCTAATTCTCCACCAAGTGGAATACCCTGAGCAATACGACTAACGGCAATACCATACTGTTTTGCTATCTCTGAAATATAGTGCGCCGTTGCTTCACCCTCGACTGTGGAATTCATTGCTAATATAATCTCACGAATGCTCTCATCTTTGAAACGTTGCTCAAGTAGATCAAGCCCAAGCTCAGAAGGGCCAATACCATCTAAAGGCGACAACCGACCATAAAGCACAAAATAGCGTCCTTTATATTCAACATTTTGTCTTAAAGCAAAGACATCCGCTGGATTTTCGACAATACATAATAAACTATCATCTTTTTTAGGATTCGCACAATCCACACAAACATCTTCATCCGTTAAATTACGACATACTCGGCATTTATGAATATGTTCCAATGCATCACTCAATGACCGAGCCATCTTCTCTGCTCCTTTACGATTACGATCTAATAGATAGAGTGCCATCCTTAAGGCGCTTTTCTGACCAATTCCTGGTAAAAGACGCAAGGCATCTATTAAATCTTGTAATGCTTTAGGATACATAGAGATCAATCCTTAGAACCCAGGAATTTTCATGCCGGCAGGAAGTCCTAAACCACCAGTCACTTCTGCCATTTTTTCAGCAGAGGTTTTCTCTACTTTTGATAATGCATCATTAAAAGCGGCACCAAGTAGATCTTCTAACATCTCTTTATCATCTGACATCAGTGAATCATCGATACGGATTGAACGAACTACATGACGGCAGCTCATCTCAATTTTCACTAAGCCCGCTCCAGACTCACCTACCACATTCACATCACCTAATGCTTCTTGCGCTTTTTCCATCTCTTTTTGCATCTTTTGCGCTTTTTGCATCATGCCTGCAATACCACCTTTAAACATAAATCTTTTCTCCTTCCTAATTGATATTTCTATCTCTATAATCGTGTATATGTAAAAGAATAAACTAAACCCTAAGCTTACAATATTAGTGCTTTGCTTTCAGAGTTTTTTCTAATAATTGCGCATTCCACTCGTTCGTAAGATATTGTACCACTTGATCAGATTTAAAGTCAGCGAGCATCTTCTGATACTGCTCTTCATCTAAACGTTCAGTTCTTTCATGGAGGTTTTCACCATGTAATGTTTCAACATACTCAATCTGACAAGTGATTGACTGTTCTAAATAATCTGAAATCGCCATCGCTAAACGTGTTTCGGTTTCATCTACACGAAAATCTTTCACCGACAAAGGGCGCTCTAATGACAAATGCTTGCCATCAAATTGTTTAAATACCAAGCTATGGGCGATACCAGATAAAACACTTTCCAATTTAAGTTGTGATACCAGCTGCAACCATACTTCATTATTAGTCAATGTAGCCGCAGTAACTACTAGATCATTCTCCACTGGTGCAATATCACCTGCTGATTCAATCACTAACTCTGATGATTGATCTTGATTCTTTATATGATCAATACCATTTTTTTGAACAAAATTTTGAGTATCAACTTCTGGCACATGATTTTGTAACGTACTAGCGTGGATATCATTTTGGACAGTATTTTGAATAATCTCTTCATGAGATCCTAGATCGAAATTGTGAGTATTTTCTCTTTCGACATTTTGATCTTCAGTAAAATTTTCATCCGCATTAAAACGACCTGGATCATGTGCATTCTCTTGTGTTAACTCCGACTGTACAGAATCCGACGCCGCTGCCATTACAGTACTCGCAGATTCTCCATTTTGCGCTGAAATACTCAATTCTAGAGGAGAGTCTAACACCTTGGCTTTTGAAGAATCGACCATTGGTTCCCATGGCAGATCAACCGGTGGCAATATCTCTTTTTTTGGAGCAGATATCTCTTCTGCTACTGCATGAGATTCAGGTACCGATAAAGCATGCGTCTTATTTTCTATCGTTACTATTGCAACATCGCCAGGATCTGATGATACTTGCCGCTCTACAGAAGCCACTACTGATTCAGTAGAAACTTTACTTTTTTTTTCTGTATCCTCTGGCAAGATTGGTGCCGTTGGAGAAAACAGTACCATTCGTAACAGAGTCATTTCAAAGCCAACACTACTATTGGGATGATTCTGTAAATCCTTGCGCCCTGTCAAAGCGATTTGATAGAAAAGTTGTAGATCTTCTGCACTCAATCTCTGCGACAATTGTTGCATCTCGATAGATTCATTCTCTTTTAAGGTATCAGAGAGTTGCATCATGGTTAAGAGATGAAATGCATCAATCAGATCTTCTAAGAAACGATGATAATCAATACCATTCGCTTTTAACTGCCCTAAAACAGTGATGATATTATCCGTATTCTTAGTTGCCAAGGCTTCTAATACATTGATGAGATAATGAGTATCAATTAATCCAAGCATCTCGTGAGTACGTTGATACTCAACTTTCTGTCCACCATAAGCAATAGCTTGATCAAGCAGAGACAAGGCGTCACGCATACTTCCATCGCCGGCTTTAGCAATGAGTTTTAATGCATTCTCTTCAAAAGGAATATTTTCCGCAGTTAAAATATGTGAAAGCTGCCCTGCAATCTCTTGATCTTGAATCCGTTTTAATTGAAAACGCAAACAACGAGATAAAACTGTTACCGGAAGTTTTTGTGGATCTGTCGTTGCTAGAAGAAATTTCACATGCGCAGGTGGCTCTTCTAATGTTTTGAGAAGCGCATTGAAGCTACTATTAGAGAGCATATGAACTTCATCGATTAAATAGATTTTATAACGCCCTCTTGTAGGCGCATACTGTACATTGTCTAAGATCTCACGGGTATCTTCTACTCGGGTTCTTGACGCAGCATCAATCTCAATAAGATCTACAAAACGTCCTTCATCAACCTCTTTACAGATCGAGCAGACACCACAAGGCGTTGATGATACACCTTTTTCACAATTGAGGGATTTTGCAAAGATTCTTGCGAGAGTAGTCTTCCCAACACCACGGGTGCCGGTAAATAGAAAGGCATGATGCAATCTATTATTATCTAAACCATTAGAGAGTGCTTGTACAACATGAGGCTGACCGATGACTTCACTAAAGGTTCGAGGGCGCCATTTTAATGCGAGAACTTGTTGAGTCATTGGGCCTTCACTTATAAACAAATGTGGAGATAGCCCGTACCAGCCGACCCATAACACATGAATTTCTTGCTAGTGCTGCTTCCTTCCGGACCTGACACGGTTTACAATAGTTCATTGTTAGGAAACCAATACAGACCACCATAGAACAAGCTATAAATTTGGAGGCTGGAGCCAGAATCGAACTGGCGTCTACGGATTTGCAATCCGCTGCATAACCATTTTGCTATCCAGCCTATATAATTGGAGCGGGAAACGAGACTCGAACTCGCGACCCCGACCTTGGCAAGGTCGTGCTCTACCAACTGAGCTATTCCCGCGAAGTGAAGATATGTATTATAGCGAGATATCCTCTTTAGTCAACATATCGATTACTATTTATACAGATAAAACTATTACATTACCAATAGTCTGATGGATAACTCTCTGAAAAAACTTATGCATATTCGTTGTATAACCACAACTTCCTTAGTACTCAATTAAGATAGCAGTGTTTTTACTTGGTATAAATCAAGCAATTGCTCTAAATTTTCCGGAATAGCTGTAATATTCAGATCATATTGTTGCTTCTTGATCTCAACAAGTAGCGCAATCAAAGCACTATCACATTCCTCTACTTCTGATAAATTTACTACATTAGCCGGTGTCGCTTGCAATGCGGGTTGCAGTTTTTTCCAAAGATTTGGAATCGTAAACTTATCAAAACATCCTTGAAAATAACATACTTTATCCGATATTTTAAAATGGGCATCTAATGATTGTTTCATAAACTCCCCTAATAGATTGATGCAACAGAATGTTGCTTTTGATGATGCACTTTAAATCTTATACACTTTAGATCTAAATCAATATATTAACAAGCTACTAAAAAATAGATCACAGAAAAGCTCTCAGTCTCCGCTTTTAATCTGTGATCTATTAGATAAATGTAATTTCAGATCTATATAGGCTAGATGATCCTACTTATTCTTACTTTTAAGAACTTTAATCATTCCATCAATACCATTACGAGATACTAACTCTCTAATTTCAGAGCGGTAATTTGCAACAATACTGACACCTTCTACCGATACATCATAAACCATCCAACGATTATTTGCTTTAATCATAGAGTAATTAATAGCAATAGGCGGACGATCTTTAGAGATAATCTCTGAACGAACTGTCACCTCATCCCCTTTTGCTGCATTGGGTGGAAGCGGTAAAACATTGAGTTTTTCATCACTATAATCAAGCAATACGCCTGCATAAGTATTGATGAGAAGTCGTTTAAACTCTGCTGTAAATTCATCCCGCTGTGCCGGTGTTGCTGTGCGCCAAGAGCGCCCCATAACCCATTGAGAAATGGTACCAAAATCGAATCGAGGAACTAGGATATTTTCTACAATTCCATAGACCTTATTCGGATTCTTCGTCAAAACAGTTTTCTGCTCTTTAAGCGTTTTAAACAGCTGATCAGATGTATTTTTAATCACGCTGACAGGATCTTCCTGTGCACTCACTGTTTGAAAAAGAGACATCACAGCAATAAAAAAACTAAACATCATGAACTTTCTAAAATTATATTTCATACTAATTCCCTATTATTTCCTAAGTGATCACTGACAAATAAGATTCGAATTATAAAATATCCCTTGCCAGTCAAGATTTATCAGATACGATCCATAATATTTTCATAAATAGTAACCTATCTATCTCATTATTAGCTCGCTTATAATGAGTTCTATTTATAATATTAAAGGTTCAGCTTCCAACATTATACCAAATTGTGACCAAATCTTCTTCTGTACTTTTTCAGAGAATTGCCATAATTCATTTCCCGTAGCATTGCCGTAATTCACAAGTATCAACGCTTGATCTTTATGCATACCGACATCCCCTTCCCGCTTTCCTTTAAAGCCGGCAATATCAATTAACTGCCCTGCTGCTAATTTTATTTTATAGGGATCTTCTTGCGAATAATGCACTAATTGCGGGTAATCTTGTTGCAAAGATTGCCATTTTTCTAAAGAGATAACAGGGTTTTTAAAGAAACTTCCGGCATTACTTAATATGACAGGATCTGGCAATTTACTACGCCTAATTGCCATTACCGCCGACAAGATATCTGCAGCCTCAATCTTATCATTTTCAATGCCCTGCTCATTAAGGTAACGCTGTAAAACTTGATAAGAGAGGTTAATGACCGGTAACTTTGATAACTTAAATGTCACTGCAGTAATAAAAAATCGCCCAGGATTTTGTTTAAAAAAACTATCTCGATACCCAAAATTACATTCCTCTTTAGTAAATGTAACGCAGCTATCTTTATGACAATCAAAAGCCTCTACAGACTCGATAAAGTCTTTCACTTCAAATCCATAAGCGCCAATATTTTGTACAGGAGAAGCACCGACTGTCCCGGGAATGAGCGCAAGATACTCAAGACCATAGAATCCCTGCTGGTGCATCTGTACAACAAAATCATGCCACACCTCCCCACCCATAGCACGCACAAATACAAAACCTTGCTCTTGATGAAGGAACTCTACTCCTTTGAGTTGATTGTAGACAATAGTTCCCGAATATTCTTGGGTAAACAGGATATTACTGCCCCCACCTAGAAAGAGTATTGGGGATATTAACGATCGTAATTTAGATAAATCAGCTAGATGATCTATTGTTGCAAAATAATCCGCCGACACATCAACCCCTAAAGTATTAAAAGCCTTTAAATTTTGTTTTTGTGTGATTTTCATCGCATTACATTCTCAATTATTTTAAATTACCAAATTTGGCCATTCTCATAACAAGAAAGGTTGGCAATCATACCAACCTTTCCTCATTATATTTCCCTTTAACTGTGGTTTTGCAATTCTATCAGTACCATTCTAGAAATGTTCTCCAAAAGTTATCTCCAGAGAATATTCTTAATTGAAGAAACTACTATTATAGAGTTTGATGTTGCTATGATTTTTAATATAGAGCAACAATGCTTGATATTCATAACTACCAGAACGTGCATCAAGATATTCACGTAGCTGTGCTTTCATTTCATCAGAAAAATCAGCGCTTTTTCCTTTCTTGATATTATTCACAGCAACCACAACAATATGACCATCGATGTCTTCTACCAGATACTCAGGTTTATTATCTTTTAGCTGTTTTACTTTTTCAAAACCATTCGAAATTGCGACTTGTTCAACCGGCTTTGTTTGTAAGTTACCGATAGAAGTAATCGCTAAATCATTATATTGGTTATAAGCAAAGCCTAACTGTTCAATATCATTTTGAAAACTTTCAACATCTCCCGCCTCTAACATCGCATTTACTCGGGCAGTAATAGATGATTTAGCTTTTTCCATCGCAAGTTCAGCTTTGATCTCACCATAGCTTTCATCGAGTGATTTTTGTCTGCGCTCTTCTTGATCTGCAATTCGCACAATCATCGCATGGTTATCTTGATTATTAAATGCAAATGGTAATGAATTACGATGATTTTCACGCACATCAACCGTATTTAGAGCATCCCAAACCGTAGGGTTTGCAATAAACCCTTCAGGCTGATCTACATTAAGCCAATCAGTCTCTTTGAGTGGCACGCCTAAATCCTGTGCAATCTCATCAAGTGATTCAGTATATGTTTCTGCTAGTTGCTGCATTCTTGCTTCAGCTTGTAAATATTGATCTGTCTGCTGCTTCTGCTTCAAGTTATTAACTGCTGCTGTTTTGAGATCACTCTCGTTTGCAAAAGGTGTTGTAATACCCAATAAATGAACGAGATGAACTTCACCGTCTGTTGCAAAAGGCTCAGAATAAGGATCTGCTTCAGTTAATGCAAAAAGCGCATCATCAAATTGAGGAATGCCGGCAGCTCCATATTTGAAGTTACCATTTTTATTATAATAAGCATTATTCACATCTTGCATTTGTGCTTTAGCTTCATCAAAGGTCATTACACCCGACACAAGTGCAGCTCTCAAATCGGCTAATAATTGAAGTGCCGCTGCTTTTTCTGCATCATTGCTATACTCAATCGTAAATTGCTCAGAGGCACGTTGCTCATTCTCTTTTTTGAGCTTAGCCATCTCACCAGCAATCTCATCCTCACTAGGCTCAACTGCTGTCTTTTCCTCAAAGAGCGCTGGAAAGAGCTCAATATATTGAACTTTAACTCTATCCGGCGTTACAAATTGATCTTTATGCTTTTCATAATAAGTAGTAACCTCATCATTTGATACTGCAACATCATTGAGCTTATCTTTGTAATTATAAGTTGCAATAGCAAGATCACGAGTTTGCCCCATATATTCTAGCTCCTCAATCACTGCCTTCTCAGAAGTAAAAGCGCTCAACGTAAAGGCTTCCCGAATAATTTGATCCTCCACATCCCGGCGAACATTGTCTTCAAATGATTCAATATTGTAACCGGAATAGAATAATGCTTGCTTATAAGTCTCTTGATCAAAAACACCATTCTTTTGAAAAGCAGGAACCTCTATAATTTTTTCAGCAACCGCTCGATCTGATGCACGAATCTTCCAATCTTCAGCTTGCTTATTTAGGGCTCTACGTTGAATTAAATCTTCTCGCGCAATCAATTTATATTGACGTTGCATCTGCTCAGTCAACTCGACATCTTGTGCATTATTGTTAAGCAATAATTGGTATTGCGCCTCGACTTCTTGCAACGTGATTTTACTACCATCAACGCTTGCAACCGCATCTGCACTAGGGCCACTAAAAATCTGTGTTCCACCGATGCCTGCAAGAGAAACACCGACTCCGATTAATAAAATTTTTGCCCACACACTATTGGCATGATCCCGGATGAATTGCATCATAATTCAGAGTTATCCTTTCGTCTATTTAATCTATTGAGCCTATTATTAAATTCAATTCTCACTACTTTTATACAATTGAAGTTTGTGATAGGCTGATTTCTTGTATCAAAGCCATCAAATTTTGATAATTGACAAGAAGTATATACTATTTTCTCATAATAAATAAACTGCTTGCACATTATATTACATTCATATTGATCTACTTACTGCTACTTGCTACTACTTACTACCACTTATTATTTCTAGCAGCAAGCTAAGTAAGCTGTTCATTATTAGCAAGCGCAACCCAAGCCTATCAAATACTTTCAATAACAACCTCTTTTTCACTTTCTCCTTTAGTATAACCTCAACTCTACTAAATCTTTAGGGTATAAAGCCTTACCTTCTGTTTGAATTTCCTCTAAAGTTTTGAGAAGTTGATCTGCACGCATAATCACTAAGTAGCGGCCCCTAAAAGGTTGCCAATATTCAATAATATCATCTTCAAAAAGCGCCTTGTCCTCCACATAAATAATCATTCTTGCATATGCATCGCGCTCCACTAATTCTCTGAGCGCTTGGGAAGAATTAACCTCTATAATAGGAGTAGTTAATCGTCCTTCAAAATGCAAATGCCCTCGATATATTGAAGCATTACCAATCGTAAAACCTTTACTTTGATACCAAGAAATACGCTCTCCTACAGGCTTTAAATCATAAAAATCCAGAGCAACTCTTACAACACCAAAATTAAGTGCTAAAGTTAAAGCAACACTCATTAATGCTAAGGTCATAATTCTAGTATGTGCTGCATTAAATAGTAATGTAATACTAAAAAGAATAAGCCCGGCTCCCCAAAAAGGTGAAACGGCTCCAACCCACTGAGGCAAGCTAAGAAGCTGGTAATAATGTGGAATTAAGATTAACAGTAAGCCCGCACCTACCATAATCACAATAATAAGCGCAATATCTTGTTTGGTACTCAAACCATTACGGTATATCCGTGCGATAATAAGCCCCAATGCAGGATATAAAGGCAATAGTGCATCTAAAAAAGTGAGACTCAATATTCCCAATATTACTATTAGACATAAAAACCAAATTACCACAAAACGAAATGAATCATCCCATTCGACTTCCCGATAGAGACGATAAATTCTAAGCCAAAATAGCCATGGAAAAAGAATAACAATAAGATTAAAAAAGTAGAGGTAAAATGGCGTAGTATTATTAAGAGCCTTTAAAAGATAGCTTAATCCGAGCGCATCAATTAATGAAAAGCCTAATGTTGATGAGGCAATGATCGCCCATATTGCAAATAGGATTAATGCAACAATAATAGATAGTGACCCCCAGAGATAGATTCGCTTCCATCGGTTTTTCGCCCAATAAGGTGCTAAATAAATAATAGGTATCGCCACTAACAAGAAAATAAGACCTGCAGAATAGAGTCCTAGAGTCAAACTGAACGCATAACCTATCCACCATACATCCTGTTTAAAACGCCACGCACGAATCAAAAAGTTCATTGCTAGCATTAGATAGAAAGTAAAATAGAGATAATCAAGGTTAGCTGTGGCAAAAATAGTCCACATCAGGCTACCAATCAACACAAATGGCGCATTAGCTCTTACATCTCGTCTATCAGGCCATAATTGATAAGCAGCCCAAGCTGTTAAAAATAGTGTTCCTAGACTAAAAAAGCTCGCTAACGCTCGAAGCGAGAACTCAGAGACACCAAATAACTTCCAAATAACAAGCCCTAACCAATAATTCAGGGGATAACTCGCATGTTGGTAAACCCCATTAATTTGAGGATAGAGCCATTCACCACTTTGATATAACTCCCAAACAATACCTGAGAAAAGTGTTTCTTGAAAAGGAATGAGAGGTCTTGAAAACCACGTAGAAAAGATAAGGATTAGCCAAATACTAACCCAAATAAAAGCATAACGTCGAGTTGTAAACTCTTGCCGTAAAAAGACTATTTTTCTCTGCATTTTGCACAAATACCGTGCAGAATAGTGCGAGCATCGGTCAATTCATAACCTAATTCAGCAGCAATCTGCGCTTGTTTTTCATGTATTTTTGCATGGGAAAACTCACCAATATGCCCGCAGTTAATGCAGATTATATGATCATGTTGATCACCATCATCAATTTCGAACATTGATTGCCCACCGTCAAAAAAGTGACGACGAACCAACCCTGCTTGCTCGAACTGTGTCAATACACGATATACCGTCGCAAGCCCGACCTCTTCTCCCGAACTACTTAACTGCATGTAGATCTCTTCTGCTGTTAAATGGCAAACAGGTGTTGCGGATGCCTTAGCTAAAATATCTAAAATTTTAAGGCGAGGTAAAGTAACTTTTAGACCTGCATTTTTTAATTCTGTTGAACTCATAATCTTATTTGATTCCCCCATTAGACCCTATCGCTACACCTGAAAAATCCGGTTAGTGAGATGTTGATAATACCTTAATTTGATGAGTATAACGGCAAACAGCCTCAATTCCAATAAAAGCTGTTGACTATTTTTTGGCAGATTAAAGAAACACAAAAACTACACACCTACTACAAAAACACTTTCACTCATAACGTAAAAAGTATATCATAAGCTCAATTTTTTATTATCTTAAATCAGAATTTACTCAAAATCTGGAGATTTCAATGACTCATTTTGGTGTTACGCTCTCACAATATATCATGGAAGAGCAACGTCGATACCCCGATGCTACAGGCAACTTCACCCTTCTACTCAATGATATTGCCGTCTCCTGCAAAATGATTGCAGCTGCAGTCCAAAAAGGACAACTCGCAAATGTGCTAGGTGCAACAGAAAACGAAAACTGTCAAGGTGAGACTCAGCAAATTTTAGATGTTATCGCAAATGACCTCTTTATCAAAAACAATGCAAAACGGGGTCATGTAGCCGCTATGGCTAGTGAAGAGATGGATGATGTTTATCCTATTCCTGATGGGCAACCCCGTGGTAACTATCTATTAATTTTTGATCCACTAGATGGATCTAGTAATATTGAGATTAATGGTCCTATTGGTACTATTTTCTCTATTCTTAAAACGGACAAAAAACATCCGACTGAAGCTGACTTTCTTCAAGAGGGAGCTAAGCAAGTTTGCGCTGGCTACTGCCTTTATGGCTCTGCGACCATGATGGTATTAACCATTGGCCACGGAACTCATGGATTTACGCTTGATCCATCAATCGGAGAGTTTATCCTCACTCATCCTGACATGAAAATTCCAGAAACTACCGCAGAATATGCAATTAACCAAGCAAATCGTAACCTTTGGGAACCACCGGTACGTCAATATGTAGATGACTGTGATCTAGGTGTAGATGGCCCCCGTAAGAAGAAATATACGATGCGCTGGGTCGGTGCTATGGTAATGGATATTCATCGTCTTATTCAAAGAGGTGGTATATTTGCCTATCCCATGGACTCAAGCCTTACTCAAAAAGGTGGCCGTTTACGCCTAATGTATGAAGCCAATCCTATGGCATTCCTAGTAGAGCAAGCTGGCGGCATTGCAACAACAGGGTATGAGCGAATTTTAAACTTAGCTCCTCAAAAATTACATCAGCGTGTACCCGTCATTATGGGGTCAAAAGAAGATATGGCCATCCTATTGAATAACCATAAAGCTTACGCAAAAGAGACCGGTAAAGCATTTAAACACCAATGCCCACAGTATCAATAAATGAGACGATTCGTACCACTGATATAGATCATCTCATTACCCTGGGATCTATATCATAAATACGGAGATCCCCATGCGAATACCACAAGTTTCGACATTACGCCTAAAACCACATGTAATGCTAAAATTAAAAACAGGTTAGAAAACTTCGTTTTTCTTCTATTTTATTTAGTAATTATTCAATAAAAATCAACCAACTATATTGTTAAAATAAAGTATTGGCAATTTTGATAATATGAAGTACATTAACAAAAGGTATGCAAGCAAATTGCATACCTCTTTTTGTAGGTTATAACATTACTGTAGATACTTATCATAAATAAACCTAAAACTACTAACCAAAATCACTAAATATTGAATAAATATTGAATAGATATTAAATATAAATTAAATATACCTATGTGAATTACAATACTCTTTAATCATGAACATACTACATAAAATTTCGCATACAATTGATTCGATCAATATTTTTTTAGGCAAAATAGCGATCGTCGCTATTTTTTTAGCGACCTTAATTTCTGCTGGAAATGCACTGTTTAGATACATTTTTCACTTAAGCTCCAATGGAATGCTTGAAAGCCAGTGGTATCTATTTGCCGTAGTATTTTTACTTGCGTCGGGCTATACCTATCTAAAAGACCAACACATTCGGATAGATATTATCTCTTCTCGTTTCTCGCCAAAAACAAGAGCGATTATGGAGATTATTGGTATTGTCTTTTTTCTCTTCCCGGCGTTCTCAATGCTTTTTTACCTCACAATTAGCCCTGCTATCAGCTCTTGGCAAATTTGGGAAATTTCCCCTAATCCAGGTGGACTCCCTCGAGCGCCTATTAAAGCGTTAATCCCTATTGGAATCTTCTTCCTACTTCTACAAGGGGTATCTGAACTTTGCAAAGCGATTATTACGCTGCGTACATCTTCAAATAATAACGTGACTCAGCCGGAGCAACAGCAACAATGTTAGAATTTTTACCACCATTAATGTTTATTACGCTAATCCTTTTTTTATTAAAGGGTTATCCAATTGCCTTCTCCCTTGCGGCGACCGGCCTACTTTTTTCACTCATCGGCATCTCGATGGGACACCTTGATTTTGCCCTCTTAGGGGCTCTAAGTGACCGTTTCTTTGGTATTATCAGTAACGAAACACTGCTTGCGATCCCTTTCTTTACCTTGATGGGATTAATTTTAGAACGTACTGGTATGGCCGAAGATCTTCTCAATACTATGGGACAACTATTTGGGAAACTTCGAGGGGGTCTTGCCTACTCTGTTATTTTTGTAGGCACAATGCTAGCCGCAACAACCGGCATTGTCTCCGCATCAGTGATTGCTATGGGGTTAATCTCTCTCCCTATAATGCTCCGTTATGGTTATTCTAAGCGAATTGCTTCAGGCGTCATCGCAGCCTCCGGTACGCTAGCGCAGATCGTACCACCAAGTTTAGTGCTTATTGTGCTAGGAGATCAATTAGGGGTTTCTATTGGCTCAATGTATAAAGCAGCCCTTATCCCAAGCATGTTGCTGATAGGTGTCTATATCCTCTTTATCTTGGTAATGACTATTGTCAAACCTCAATCTATGCCGGCAATTCCTGATCATGAGCGCACGTTATTTGGTTTTCAACTCTTCAAGAAAGTAATCACTAGCGTTATTCCACCGGTCACCCTAATTTTCTTAGTACTTGGAACAGTATTTATGGGAATGGCAACACCGACAGAGGCCGGAGCAATTGGTGCTGGCGGAGCTATGATTCTTGCGCTTATTCGTAAAGCGCTATCGAAAGAACTTCTCTTCCAAGCACTTGATCAGAGTGTAAAGATTACCACTTTCGTAGTCTTTATCATGATTGGCTCGATGTTTTTCTCTCTAGCATTCACTAGCCTTAATGGAGGTATCTGGATTGAAAATATTTTAGGCAGCCTCCCTGGAGGTACATTAGGCTTTATCATTGCCGTTAATGTTTTAATCTTCTTTGTGGCTTTCTTCTTAGACTTCTTTGAAATTGCGCTGATTCTTGTCCCGCTATTAGTTCCGATTGCTACAGCACTTGGCATCGATCTCACTTGGTTTGGGATTATTCTTGCGATGAATATGCAAACTTCATTTATGCACCCACCATTTGGCTTCTCTTTATTCTACTTACGTTCAGTAGCGCCGAAAGAAGTATCCACTAAAGATATCTATTATGGCGCAATGCCATTTCTACTTCTTCAAATCTTGATGGTTATTATCTTGATCTCATTCCCCGATATCATTAAATCAGAAAAGGTAGAAAAATTTGAGGGTTCAGGGTCTGATATCGAGTTTAATTTAGATATCGATGGATTTGATGATTTTGATGATTTTGGTGTCGATTTTTAAATATCCTATTTTGGAAGAATCAGTGCCCCGAATAGAGGCATTGATTCTTCCGCTTAAGCTATTAACCATTCTCTGCCTGCAACTAGCATCATGAATATATCGTTACGCAACAGAATCTACATTGATAATTCAACTCAAGTTATGTTATCACTATAGTTAATCAATAATACTATTTGCAATAAATGTCACCGATAGTACAGATGCTACAAGCAACAATTATAACAACATGCTTGATTTATAATGAATCACGCTTGCATTATAACTACATAATAAAATAACACTTAAAATAACAATGGAGAATTGAGATGAAACGCCGGCAATTTATAGCAAAAGCAGGAGTAATCGCAGGCGCTACAATGGCTTCAAGCGCGATTGCACAAACCAATACCCCCAAAATTAAATGGCGTATGACCACGAGCTTCCCGAGAAACTTAGATCTACTCTATGGAACATCTCAGCGGCTCGCTGATTCTGTCTATGCTATGACTAATGGAGAGTTTGAAATTCAAGTCTTTGCACCAGGAGAGATTGTCCCCTCAACACAAGTATTTGATGCGGTACAAAATGGTACTGTTGAAATGGGTCACTCTACCTCTAATTACTACCATGGTAAAAATAAAGCCCTCTCTATTGATACTTGCTTACCCTTTGGACTAACTACTCGTATGCAAAATGCCTGGTATTATGCTGGAGGCGGTACAGAAATTCTTCGGGAACTCTTTGCAAAATATAATATTGTCAACTTCCCTGGCGGTAACTCTAATACTCAAATGGGAGGTTGGTTTCGTAAAGAGGTGAAGACAGTTGCCGATCTTAAAGGCCTTAAATTCCGCATCCCAGGATTTGGTGGAGAGATCTTTTCTCGCTTAGGAGCAATTCCCCAAAATATCGCAGTCGGCGATATCTACTCATCGTTAGAGAAAGGCACCATTGATGCAACCGAGTTTGTAGGTCCTTATGATGATGAAAAATTAGGTCTGCAATCAGTGGCTCCGTACTACTATACGCCGGGATTCTGGGAAGGATCAGCGATGCTCACTTTCTATGTCAATCAAGATGCATGGGGGGCACTGCCGGAGCAGTATAAGATCATCTTTGAAAGGGCCGCAGCGGAAGCGAATATGTGGATGTCCGCTCAATATGATGCAAAAAGCCCTGAAGCCTTAGCAACAGTCATCCAAAATGGCGCCAAACTTCGCTCGTTCTCCAAAGAGATTCTCCAAGCCGCTTATGATGTTGCACAGGAGATCTATGCTGAAGAGTCTGAAGTAAATGAGGATTTCCGCAAAATATATAGCCATTGGAAAGATTTTCTCAACAAAGAGTATCAATGGTTTAGGGTCAATGAAAACATTTTCCAACAATTTATGTTTTCACAACTGAGAAAACAGAGAGCTTAATATGACACCTATATACTGTTATCTCTATTTATTAGAGTGGTAACAGCTATTCTTCCCGTACATTTATTTAGAGTATCTATTAAGATACAGTGGTTAAAATAGACCACAGTATAAATAAAAATGATTATTGATCCCCAATAAAGCTGATCTATATCATATTATTTGGATTCTTATTGCATAGAATAGATAATGCGGGAATAAATAGACTCACAATCGCTATTACAATAAAAACTAACAATAAATCTGGAGCAATAACATGAAACGTCGATCTTTTATCAAGACAGCAGGGACAACCGCAGCACTCTCCGGAGTGATCGCCGCAAGCAGTATCAGCCGTGCAGATTCCTTGCCTAAAATTCGTTGGCGTTTAACCGCTGGATTTCCTAAAAACCTTGATATTTTATTCGCAGCTTCCACTATGCTTGCGGATAAACTTGCGCGATTAACCAATGGTCAATTCGAAATTCAAGTCTTTGCCCCTGGAGAACTCGTTCCTGCTAATCAAGTATTTGATGCAGTATCACAAGGTACCGTAGAAATTGGGCATACTGCCTCTTATTACTATCACGGCAAAAATTCTGCTCTTTCTATTGACACCGTGCTCCCCTTTGGAATGAGCGCAAGAATGCAAAATGCTTGGTTTTATGCCGGTGGTGGATTAGAGATCCTCCGCAAAGTCTTTGCACAATACAATATTATTAACTTTCCCGGCGGTAATACAACCGCACAAATGGGAGGCTGGTTCCGTAAAGAAGTTAAAACACTTGAAGATCTCAAAGGTTTAAAATTCCGCATCCCTGGTTTTGGTGGGGAGATTCTTTCTCGACTCGGCGTTATTCCCCAAAGTATTCCTGCGAGTGATGTCTACTCATCCTTAGAAAAAGGCACCATTGATGCAGCAGAATTTGTCGGGCCTTATGATGATGAAAAACTAGGATTACAATCTGTTGCCCCCTATTACTACACGCCAGGATTTTGGGAAGGCTCTGCTACAACCTCCTTTTATGTCAATCAAGACAAATGGCAAGAGTTGCCCCCACTCTACCAAGAACTCTTTACGACAGTATGTGCTGAAATTAATCAATGGATGATTGCCCAATATGATGCAAAAAATCCTCCGGCACTTGCCACCCTAACACAAAATGGTGCTAAACTACGTTCCTTTTCTAAAGAGATTTTGGAGGCATCTTACAATGTTGCCCAAAAAATCTATGAAGAAGAATGTAACAAGAATCCTGACTTCAAAATGGTCTATGACCATTGGAGAGCTTTTCTAAACCAAGAATACCAATGGTTTAGAATCAATGAAAATATCTTCCAAAGTTTCATGGCCTCGCAAATTCGTAAGCAAAATAGATAAGATGTAAGCTGAATTTAAATTAGAGTTCAGGTATAATCTGCATAGAATTTTTTTTATCAAAATATAGTGATTATAAAATGGCAACATATACAACAAATCAATTTAAAAGTGGGTTAAAAATCATGCTTGATGGAGATCCTTGCTCTATCATCGAAAATGAGATGGTTAAACCTGGCAAAGGTCAAGCTTTTAACCGCGTTAAAATTCGTAACCTCAAAACAGGTCGCGTCATCGAAAAAACTTTCCGTTCGGGCGAATCTGTGGAGGGCGCAGATGTGATCGACGTGGAATTACAATATCTCTACAATGATGGCGAGTTTTGGCACTTCATGAATCCTGCAACATTTGATCAAGTTGCAGCGAATGAAAGCGCAGTTACTGATACTAAAAAGTGGCTCAAAGAGCAAGATATGTGTACCGTAACGCTCTATAACGGCACACCGCTCTCTGTAACACCTCCTAATTTTATTGAAATGGCCATTATTGAAACGGATCCTGGTTTAAAAGGGGATACTGCTGGAACAGGTGGTAAGCCAGCAACGTTAGAGTCAGGCGCTGTTGTACGAGTACCGCTTTTTGTACAAATTGGTGAAGTAATTAAAGTCGATACCCGCACGGGCGAGTATGTGTCACGTGTAAAATAAATAAAAGTAAAATTTTAAATGGAGACGAAGAACATGAGTTCGGAGAATGTGAATCATAAAAGGAGACGAGTCCTAAGCTACGCAACTGTTGCTGTAGCCGCCTTTGGTGCAGGATTCTTGGGGGTTCCTTTTGTAAAATCGTGGATGCCTAGCCAACGTGCTAAAAGTGCAGGTGCCCCCGTTGAAGTAGATCTTTCTAAACTCTCTCCCGGAGAATTACTCCGTGTTGAGTGGCAAGGAAAGCCTGTTTGGGTTTTAAACCGTACTGAAGCTATGCTCGAACGCTTATCAACCGCGCCTGCTGATGCATTAGTAGATCCTACTTCTAAAAGTGATCAACAACCTCCGTATGCACAAAATGAGTTTCGTTCTATTAAACCTGAATACCTCATCTTAGTAGGTATTTGTACGCATTTAGGATGTTCACCCACCTTTAGACCTGAAGTTGCACCTGCAGATTTGGGTCCTAACTGGCGTGGTGGATTCTTCTGTGCATGTCATGGCTCAAGATTTGATTTAGCGGGGCGCGTTTTCAAAAACCTCCCTGCCCCAATTAACCTTCTTGTTCCTGATCACTACTACAAAACAGATAACTTAATTGTTGTCGGTACTAGCGGGGAGGGAGTTGCGTAATGGCTACGACTAAAACAAATGGAAAATCAAGATTAGAGCGTTTAGGGGATTGGATTGATTATCGTATCCCGTATAAACGTGCTCTAAAAACACACGTCACTGAATATTATGCGCCTAAGAACTTTAACTGGCTCTATGTCTTCGGTGTTTTAGCGGGTGTTGTACTAGTAAATCAAATCCTAACAGGTATCTGGTTAGTAATGTATTATAAGCCCGATGGCGCTTTAGGTCCTACTGGGATTCCTATTGCCTATGCTTCGCTTGAAACGGCTGTGATGCGAGATGCAAACTGGACTTGGCTCATACGCTATATGCATGCAGTCGGTGCATCGATGTTCTTTATCGTCATCTATATGCATATGTTCCGCGGTTTAATTTACGGTTCACATCGTAAACCTCGCGAACTTGTATGGATCTTCGGTATGTTAATCTACCTCGTACTGATGGCTGAGGCCTTTATGGGATACGTTCTGCCCTATGGTCAGATGTCATTCTGGGGTGCACAGGTTATTATATCTCTCTTTGGTGCAATCCCTTACATTGGAGATACATTAGTAACGGGTATCCGTGGTGACTTCGTGATCTCTGAAGCAACCTTAAGCCGTTTCTTTGCGCTTCATGTGATTGCACTGCCACTTGTCTTAGTAGGCTTAGTTGTGGCACATATCCTTGCACTTCACCAAGTA
This sequence comes from Ignatzschineria larvae DSM 13226, assembly GCF_038500265.1. Lineage (NCBI taxonomy): Bacteria > Pseudomonadati > Pseudomonadota > Gammaproteobacteria > Cardiobacteriales > Ignatzschineriaceae > Ignatzschineria > Ignatzschineria larvae. The sequence continues at coordinate 1,548,020 of NZ_CP150637.1, forward strand.
GGTTCTAATAATCCAGATGGTATCGAAATTAAAGATAATCTCGATGAAAATGGCAAACCGCTTGATGGTATTCCGTTCCATCCTTACTACACAGTACATGATACTTTTGCAGTAGGTATTTTCCTCATCTTCTTCGCATTAATCATCTTCTATATGCCAGATATGTATGGATTATTCCTCGAATCTCCAAACTTTGAGCCAGCTAACCCATTGGCAACCCCGGCACATATTGCACCTGTTTGGTACTTTACGCCTTACTATACAATTTTACGTGCGGTTCCATCATGGTTCGGTACACAAATTTGGGGTGTTATAGCAATGGGCGCTTCAATTGCAGTTCTATTTGCCCTTCCTTGGTTAGATAGAAGCCCAGTACGTTCGATTCGCTATAAAGGTGCATTTATTAAAATCATGATCGCACTCTTTGTAATCTGCTTTATCGTACTTGGTTACTTAGGTGTTGTACCTGCTAACGATACTCGTACACTCGTTGCTCGTATCTGTACTGTCTACTATTTTGTCTTCTTCCTTGGTATGCCATGGTGGTCAAGATGGGGTAAAGTTAAACCAGTTCCAACAAGGGTGACAATGAAATGAGAAAAATCATAACATTACTTACTAGTAGCCTTCTGATGGTTTTGGCCGCAGCTACGGCCAATGCACAGACATCTGAAGCACTGACAGCTCAAGCACTTGATGCTTTAGGTGAACCACAAATCAATATCAAAAACTATGAGTCATTACAATCTGGTGCTCGTCTTTACGTTGACTACTGCTTAGCTTGTCACTCATTAGAGTTTCAACGCTATAACATTACAGCTAGAGATATTGGCTTACAAGAAGAAGATATTCAGAAGTTAGTCAATACAGGTAGCTATGATCCTCGTGAAGCTGAGTTTATTAAAACAAAAGATGGTGATTTAATTCATACAGCTATGGATCGTCGCGATGCAAAAGTCTGGTTAGGTGTTTCTCCTCCTGATCTTTCGACCATTGCTCGCGCTAAAGGTCCTGACTATGTATTTAAGTATCTTCTCTCTTTCTATGAAGATCCTAGTCGCCCTACGGGTATGAATAATATTGCCTTCCCAAATGCCGGGATGCCAAACGTATTAGCTGAATTACAAGGGATTCATCAACCTGTCATTGAGAAAGTTGCGATTGGTGAATGTGATATGAATAATCCTGATGAGTGTCAATTTGAAGATGTAGTTATCGGCGTTGAAAAGGTTTCAGATGGCGCGATGACTGAACTTGAATTCCGTAAAGCTGTAAATGATGTCACTAACTTCTTAACCTATGTTTCAGAGCCAGCGCAATTAGAGCGCCAAAAATATGGCCCATGGGTTCTTGGCTTCTTAGTGATCTTTACTATTCTTGCTTACGCACTTAACCGTGAATATTGGAAAGATGTTAAGTAATTTACATTTTTTCATGTTACAACAGGAACTATAAATCAGTAAGGAGCAATTATTTTTAGTTGCTCCTTACTTGTGATTAAGGAGATCATAAATTATGTCAACAAGACGAACAGGTTTTACACTATTTACAGAAAAGAATTCTTTAGATGGTGATCGAGTTAAGGTAACCTTGCTAGAAAAAAATATTACTTGTGAAACAGTGGTTGTCGATCCTAATAATCCGCCGGGAGATTTGTTAGAAGTTAACCCTCAAGTTATTCTTCCAACCCTTATTACTCGAGAAATTGCGATTTATCATACAGACACAATTTTAGAATTTTTAGATGAACGCTTCCCTCATCCACCACTTTTACCCAATGATCCAATTTTGAGAGCTAAATTCCGTTTAACCCTTAAAACCATTGTAAATGATTGGTATCCTCTCATCGAGAAGCTCATTGGCCGGAAAACAGCAGATAATAAGACTAACAAAGCCATTGCTGATCTTTTAGTTGCTTATGCCCCCCTTTTTAGTCAGACGAACTATTTTCAAAGTGACGATTTCTCACTGATTGATGCCACAATTGCACCTTTTCTCTGGTGGGTAAAATATCTAGATATTCCACTTCCTAAAAAAGCACAGCCAGTACTAGACTATTACGATCGCTTGCAAGAAAAAGAGAGTGTCAAATTAGCTTTTGATAAAAAAGAGAAGACTGTCTAATCCCACACCTCTTCTACCTAATAGTAGAGACTCAAGAGTACTCATCATATAAATAGTAGTAATATAATAAATATAGACATAAATCTACTCCACAATATTGGAGTAGATCTATTTTAATTCATTGATGAAATTTAGCATTCACCCATTTTTCAAAAGCTTTAATAAGATAACTGATATGATGACTTCCAATAAGCCCTATTTTATACGCGCATTATATGAATGGATTTTAGATAATGATTGCACTCCCTACATTGTTGTCGATGCAACGCTACCCTTTGTCGATGTTCCCCGGCAATTTGTTCATGATGGCAAAATTATCTTAAATATTCTCCCCTCTGCAACGCATAACTTGAATTTAGGCGATGACTGGATTACTTTCTCTGCCCGTTTTTCTGGAGTACCTCAGAATATCAACATTCCTATTGGTGCAGTTGCAGCCATCTATGCACAGGAAAATGGCGAAGGAATGGGATTCCAGACAGAAGCACTTAACGAAGAGAATCTTGACATTATCAAAGAAAATCAATCTCTCTCCATAAGCAAAAAAGAGAAAGCAAAGCAGAAAGGGCCTAAATTAGGGATTATCTCCTCGAAACAAGATGAAGAGCATAAAAAAAGTGAAGATGATAATACACCGTCTCCTAATGACAAAGGCCCAGGTCCTAAAGGTGGCTTGAAAATTGTCAAATAAGCTGAGGTACTACCATGAATGAGCGTTCAAAGTCCAATCAGCTTGAGCCCAAAGATCATGCTGCACTACAAGATCTCATTCTCATTCATGGGCTCTATCAAAATAGCTGGGTAATGCGTATTTTAGGAAAACGCCTTAATCAGTTAGGCTATAGAATCCATTATTTCAATTATCCTACACTACGCGCAGATATAAATCACAATGTCGAACTATTTCATCAATATCTACAAACATTCACCAAACCTTATGCGATTATTGCTCATAGTTTAGGGGGACTGATCACCTACCAGGTTGCACATCAATATCAGCCATCGCTATTGCAAAAAGTAATCGCAATTACACCGCCTTTTCAAGGATCAGATATTGCTCAATATTTAGTAGATCATCATGCAGATTACCTTCTAGGAAAAGCTAAAACAGCATTATTAAAACGGGATAACAAACTAAAATGGGAATTATCAACAACCCCTCTAGGAGTCATTGCCGGCACACAAAATATTGGCCCTTCCTATCTATTATTAGAACAAATTGTTAAAAGCCATAGTCATGATGAGCTGAGTGATGGAACTGTCTATCTCAAAGAGACTCAAATTGAAGGGATGACTGACTTTACCACTATCAATCGCTCTCACACGATGACGCTTTTCGATAACCGCACTCCCCTATTATGCGATCACTTTCTTCGTTACAATTCCTTTAAGTACTAGAATACTTCTATCTGATCAATTTCTAATTCATATCCAATATATTCCATACCCAATATAATTGGATCGTAACCTAAAACCTTAACAAGACTCCATCGCAAGCAATATCTACTCTACCCCTAGAACCTTCGCATTAATAATACCATCTGCAACTTTAATCGATAATTGATCGCCGCTTTGTACCTGGGTAATACTCTTCACAATCTTGGTCGTCTCTTCTGAAGTTGTTACGGAATACCCTCGCAATAATACATTCAATGGACTCAGCAACGTCAATTTTTCAACACTAAATTGGAACGCTTGCCGGTATTGTTCTAGTTTCATTTGCATTGATCTCGTTAAGTGTAATGCTAGCTCCTCTTTTGTACTGGCTAGTAGCTGATATTTCCGTTGTAATAGCTGTAACGTTAAGCGCTGTTCTAACGTCGATAACTTCTGCTTGTCTTTAGAAAGGCGAGATTGCAATTGATGATTAAGTCGGTGTTGATGATAAATCAATTGCTGACGAAAGTGTTGTAACTGTAGTTTTGGCTCTTTGAGCTGTAAGCGATGATAATAATATTGGACCTTCGAACGTTGAGCCTCGATTTTAGTGACTATTCTTGCAATTAACTGCTCCTGATATTCGGCTAATATCTGATATAACTCATCCTTTGATTGTGAAGAATATTTAGCCGCAATCGAGGGTGTTGGCGCTCTAAGATCAGCGACAAAATCAGCAATTGTAGTATCCGTTTCATGACCCACGCCGGTAATAATCGGAATATGAGATGCAAAAATCGCACGAGCAACGACCTCTTCATTGAAACACCATAAATCTTCAATACTACCGCCCCCACGGATCACTAACAGTAGATCGCAACTATTCTCACGATTAGCTCTTTCAATGGCACTTGCGATCTCCATTTCCGCACCGTTACCCTGCACTCTTGTTTCATAAAACGTTAAAGGAATATCCGGTCGGTGTTGCCGAAATACATTCAATACATCTTGTAGAGCTGCCGCCGTCGGAGATGTAATGATCCCAATTCTCTTTGGGTGTTTAGGAACGGCTTTCTTGTGTTCAAGTGCGAATAGACCTTCTTGTGCTAACTTTAGTTTCAGCGCTTCAAATTGTAGATGTAGATCTCCTTTGCCCGCTTCTTCCACACGAGAAATCACTAATTGATATTCTCCTCTCGGAGCATAGACAGTGATTTTGCCTGTGACTTTCACTTTTTGTCCATTTTGAATAAGCGCACGATAAAGCATAGCTTGGGAACGCCAGATAACGCCTTTGACAACGGCTTGATCATCTTTTAAATTAAAATAGATATGCCCAGATTGCGGAAAAGCGGCATTAGAAATCTCCCCTTCGACTTGGCAGTAGAAAAGATTCCCTTCTAATAGCTCCCGAATAGTGGCATTTAATTTTGAGACACTCATCACAGAAGAGGGACCTAATGAATTATCAATAGCGTCATCTCTATCAACTATTGATTGACTTGTTCTCTGATCCCATAGATCTGGGCGTTTTCCTACCATTTATACAATCCTTCAGCTGATCAAATCTAAATATCTAAGTGAAAAATATCTAAGTGAATTAGAGTAATTATAGTCATTTTGACAAATTCTAGTGAGTCAATATTAACGCTTCTCATCCGCTTTTGCTTCTTCCCAATATCGATCTAATTCGGCTAATGTAAGTGTCGTTAAAGGCCGATTAGCATGTCGCTCAATATAGTTAAATCGGCGTTTAAATTTCTGATTAGTTCTATTGAGTGCTGTTGAAGCATCTATCTCTAAAAACCGAGAGAGATTCACAATTGAAAAGAGTAAATCCCCTAATTCTGCCTCAATTTCATTCTTGTCCTTCAAGGCGATCGCTTCCATCAATTCGAGCTTCTCTTCATCCACTTTTGCAATCACATCTTCAATATTATCCCAATCAAATCCTACTTTAGCAGCCCGAGCTTGTAATTTTGTTGCTTGATCTAAGGCGGCTAATGCATTCGGAATACCCGATAATAGCGACTGATCCGCTAAAGCAGGTAATCCTTTCTCAGCACGTTCTTCGGCTTTAATTCGCTGCCAATCAGTTTTCTGCTCTTCAATAGATTGATACTTTTTATCGGCAAATACATGCGGATGGCGCCGGATGAGTTTCTGCTCTAACAAATGCATGACATCTTGAAAATCAAAATGACCTAGCTCAGCCTCAATCTGGCTATGTAGCAGAACTTGAAATAGCAGATCAGCGAGCTCCTCTTTAAGTGATTCTGGATGGTACTCCTCAATGGCATCAATCACCTCAGCACTCTCTTCTTGTAGAAAAGGAATCAAAGTTTGATGAGTCTGAGCCCGATCCCACGGGCATCCTCCTTCTTTTGATCGTAATTGTACAATTACTTTCAAGAGCTTATTCAATTGTTCTCTCTTTTCCATCAACTATCCTTAATCTTATCTATTCTTAATTCTTATCTATTCTTCTACAATCGTTAGCCATCATAACAAAAAAAATATAAAAAAATCTGGACAGATAACAAAAAGCTGATTACTTGACTTTTATAGTTTTATCGATCTATTAAAAGATACCCACAGATCTTGTGGATAACATTGGGGATAAATAACTTAAAAAGATCAAAAGGGTAATACAAATGCTTACTTTGAATCATTGTCTAAAATTTAGGCATCTCTGTAACCCTCTAATAGCAGTGGGTTTCAAGAATTGTAAAATCACTTTCTTGTAATATGAGGGAAGGTCACTAGTTATCTAAACTTTCAAACATTGTGAATAAGTCAAGCCCTAAAAATGGAAAATTGAACCTAAATTTTTCCTCTCTGGCTTCTTATCAAAATTGCTCAATTTTTACGATAAAGATCAATTTTTTTATCTCTCCCAAAAAGGAGGATTTTTTCCTTCAAGACAATCTACCCATTCATCTATCAAGGAATCTAGAAATCAACCTATTCTATAATTCTATTCTATAATATTAATTTGCTATAATTGCTCTTTTGATCCTCAATAAAAGGTTCTCTCAATGGATTATATTGTTGTTATTCCAGCAAGACTTAAGTCTTCCCGCCTCCCACAAAAAATGCTACGTTCTTTAAATGGTAAACCGCTTATAGAGTGGACTTGGCGAGCAGCCTTAAAAAGCAGCGCCAAACAAGTGATCGTTGCCACTGATAATCAAGCTATTTACGATCATCTTACAACCCTTGGTGCAACAGTGGTCATGACAGCTGATCATCATGAATCTGGCACTGATCGGCTGAGTGAGGTTGCACAAAAGTTATCGTTTAATCCCAATGAGGTAATCGTTAATTGGCAAGGAGATGAACCTTTTCTCCCCACGCACTTTATTGACCTTGTTGCAGAATCGTTAGCCAATAATCCATCAGTCGCAATGAGCACGCTTGCAACGCCGATTTACGACTGGGCTGAAATTCAAGATCCTAATGCGGTGAAAGTCGTACTAAATGAGGTCGATGAAGCGCTTTACTTCTCTCGTGCGCCGATTCCTTATCAACGTGGTGAAATGAAAATAGAAGGAAGAATTATCGGTGAAACACCTTATCTTCGCCACCTTGGCCTCTATGCTTATCGCGCTGATTTTCTCTGTCAATATCCTCATTTGATCCCTTCGCCACTAGAATCACTGGAAAAATTAGAGCAGTTAAGAGCGCTTGCTAATAATTATAAAATCGCAGTAGCCATCTCTTTAGAATCTCCTCCGCCCGGTATTGATACTGAAGAGGATCTAGAGAAAGCCATAAATTGGCTGTTAGAACATCAAGCGCAGCCATTAAAACAGAAATAGGATAGATCCAGTTATGTTCAAAAATAATTCAATTCAGCGTGCCTCTTCATGGCTATTTCGAAAACTCACCCGCATTAAAACGGCCTGGTTGAAAAATCTATTCATTACCCAATTCGCCAAACTCTATAAAATCGATTGGCAAGATTGTGTAAGGCAAAAGCCACAAGAGTATCTCAGTTTCAATGACTTTTTTACAAGAGAGCTTAAAAAAGGCGCCCGCCCTATTGCTGACAATGCCATTGTTTCTCCAGCAGATGGCCGAATTGCGGCAGCAGGATCTCTCTCTAACACGCGTTTTGTCAGAGCCAAAGGTCATGATTTTACATTAGAAGCGCTCATTGCGGATCCATCTCTTGCAGAACGCTTTCGGGATGGTCATTTTGCCACCGTTTATCTCTCACCTCGTGATTACCATCGCATTCATATGCCTGTCACTGGCAAGCTATTAAAAACAATCCATATTCCCGGAAAGCTCTACAGTGTTTCCATGAAGATGGCGGATAAAATCCCGACACTTTTTGCTGAAAATGAACGTCTTGTATCCCTTTTTGAGACAGAATATGGCAAAGTGATGGTCATTCTAGTGGGCGCGATTAATGTTTCAAGCATTGAAACTATTTGGGCCGGTACAATCACGCCACCTTACGGTAAAGTACTGCAATATAGCGATTACCAACATGAAAATATCATCATCGAAAAAGGACAAGAGATGGGCCGCTTTAATATGGGTTCTACTGCTATTGTAATAACCGAGAAAGAAGGGTTATCTCTCCTTACAAATATCCAAGAAGGTGCCGTCATTCGATTAGGTGAAGGGTTGTTAGATTCTGCAATGAATTCAAATAACGTAATAACACCTGAATAGAAATAAACAATCCTTACTCATTTCACTAATCACACTTCCCTTTCAAGGAAAGAAGCGATATAATGCCGAGCTTGATTTTGACCTTTTATAGATACGCATAAACATGATTAAATCATGTTCGTTCTATAAAAGGGCTTGGTCTCCTTGTCTTTTGTTTGGTGCAAAAGACTTTAAATATTTTTAAATCCATAAGGAGCATGAATAATGCGTCATTACGAAGTAGTTTTCCTGGTTCATCCAGATCAAAGTGAACAAGTTCCTGCAATGGTTGAGCGTTACAAAGCCATTGTGACTGACAATGGTGGTGCTATCCATCGTTTAGAAGATTGGGGTCGTCGTCAACTTGCTTACCCTATCCAAAAAATTCATAAAGCTCATTATATTCTAATGAACATTGAGTGTGGCAAAGAAGCTTTGGCTGAACTTCAAAGCGCGTTCCGTTTCAATGATGCGGTCATCCGTGACTTAATCATCAACAAAGAAGAAGCGATCACTGAAGTTTCTGCAATCTCAGCAAAACCTGAGCGTACTACTGAAGTTCGCGAAGAGATCGAAGTTGAAGAAGGTAGTGAAGAAGCAAAAGATGCTGATGACAGCACTGAAGCTTAATATTTCTTCACTATTTCTTAAATCTATTACAAAAGGTAAATAAATTATGTCACGTTTTGTTCGTCGTAGAAAATATTGTCGTTTTACCGCTGAAGGCGTTAAAGAGATTGATTACAAAGATGTTAACCTCTTAAAAAACTACATCACAGAAACTGGTAAAATTGTACCAAGCCGCGTAACTGGTACAAGCGCACGTTATCAGCGTCAACTTGCAACTGCAATCAAACGCGCACGCTACATTGCATTGCTCCCATATACTGATCAACACTAATCGTCCAAAGGGAGATATCAATGAAAGTTATTCTTTTAGAAAAAATTGAAAATTTAGGTTCTCTTGGTGATACTGTCGATGTAAAACCAGGATATGCGCGTAACTATCTTTTACCACAAGGCAAAGCAACTGAAGCAACACCTGCAAATATTGAGCGCTTTGAAGCTCGTCGTGCTGAGCTTGAAATGAGACAATCAGATCTTCTTGCATCAGCAACTGCTCGTGGCGAGAAATTATCTGGTTTAGTGATGACTGTTGCTGCAAATGCGGGTTCTGAAGGCCGTTTATTCGGTTCAGTAACTGCACAAGATATTGCAACTCATATCACTGAAGCAGGCGTTCCTGTTGACCGTAAAGAAGTGCGTATCAATGATGGTGCTATCCGTCATTTAGGTGAGCATATCGTTACACTTCACCTCCATGCAGATGTGAATGTAGAGATCACTGTAAACGTTATCGCAGAATAAATTATTGAAATTGTGCCCTACTCTTCATACGGTAAGGTACAATCATTCAAACTTAAAAATTAATAAAAATTCATCCTAAGACAATGAATCAACAAAAACCACTGATACGCTCAGTGGTTTTTTATTATCGAGGAGTTTATTCTCTAACTGTCTAGATCTTTAAATCTAATACCTACAGTTAACCATAATAAAAGGCCACTCTATTTGATTAGAATGACCTCTATCTCTGTGCTCTATAAGAGCAACTATTCAAACTTCACTTATATTAATTCGCTTTACTCTTTTTCTCACGCGCATTACGGAAACGTTCAAAAAGTGCCGGGAAATTATTTAAAGACACTAAATGGGCAAATATCCACCCCAACATACCTTGTTTATTCAATGTGTGAAGTGTCTCACCATCTAATTCCATAAATTTAGCTTCATCAACGATATACACATTCTGTACTGCGAATGTTTCACCATCTGGACTTTGAATAGTCACATTTTTACTCTCGAACAAATTTTTCTCGGCTAATATTTTCACAAATTCTTGTGTACGTTTCATGTCAATATTATAGCTAGAGAGTAATGCTAAAGCATTTTCTAAAAACGGGGTATTCTCACCCTCTTTTGTGAAAAGTGCTTCCCCTTTTTTCTTATCCCAACCTTCATAGTCAACATCGATACAAACTGTTAGCTGATTCTCATCATCACCCGTTTCAGCTAAAATGAATGGATAACGACGGATAAATGCAGGAATATATGCATCTTCTTCCCATTTACCTGTTGCATCAATAAAGAGGTTTTTATCTTCTTCTAAGCCTGTTAATGCAACAGGAATATAGCTCTCGCCTTCTTTTAAAAAGATGACCGGATATTTAGTCGATGCGCTAAAAAACTCAATTCCTGCTAATGGCACACAATGATTTTTGAGTGCAAAATTATATTGTTTGGTAGGTTGTAATTTTAAATCAACATGAATTTCTTTTGATAATGGTTCTACATTTTTATAAAAAAATACACTATTGGCCATCTTTTTTATCTCCTAGATAAATTTTCAACTATACATATAAAATTTAAGAGGCTATCTTATTGATATTTCAACAAGTTAAGTTAAGTTAAGTTAATTATATAACCCTCTCATATAAACAATAATAACTATCAGTTTATCATTGTGCTATGAATCAAAAAATAATTGCACATATTGATATCGCTATACTATCGCTTCTAGAATAGCGATCATTAGTATAGTTATATTACTCTTCGATTACGCAGCCAGGCGTTGCTAAAGCAACATCCCGAATTGCTTCATAATATCGGACATATCCCGTACAACGGCAGATATGAGGATCTAATGCCTCCTCAATAGCCTGCTCTAAATGAGCTCGCTTAATAGGCTCTCTATTCAATTTATCTAAAAATACTGTCGCACCAGCCACAAACCCCGGCGCACAATAACCACATTGGAAAGCAAAATTATCAATAAAGGCTTGCTGAATAGGCGTTAATTGCAACTCACCATTCTTATCCTCTATTGCTTGCCCTTCAATTGTCACAATATTTTTACCCGCAAAAAAATGAGCACCATAAATGCAAGTTCGTAACTCTTCTTTACTGCCATCAGGTAGAATCTCGACAACGGTACAAGCATGACAAACCCCCTGCCCGCAACCAAAGTGGGTTCCCGTTAAATCTAGATACTCATGTAGAAAATCGATCATTAACATATTTTCAGGAACATCCATCGGCCCGATCAATTTACCATTAATCGTTAAGCTTAAGGGCAATTTACCATTAATCGTTAAGCTTAAGGGCTTTTTCACTAATAATGCCGAGATCTCTTGATTGACCTGCTCACGATCTTTCGCTGTTAAATCCGTAATTTGTGACACAGATGTTGATGTTATCTCTTTCATTATGCGTTATCCTCTTCTGCTAAAGCCGCTAAAACCTTCTCTGCTGTCACAGGGAACTGGTAGAACCGTTTACCTGTTGCATGCGTCAACGCATTTCCTACTGCCGGTAAAATAGGAATCATCCCTAATTCAGCCATTCCTTTGGGCGGAGAGGTTTCTGATAAAGGCGGGAGATAATCTGCACTTTGGCTCCAAACGGCGACTTCACTTGCTCGTGGTAAATGATAACGGTTAAAATTCCAAGTCCCATCACCAGGTCCATCTGCATATAGAGGAAGTTCTTCGTAAAGCGCATGTCCAATACCCATCGCTGTTCCTCCTTGTACCTGTCCTGACACCAACTCTGGCACAATCATTTTCCCAGGATTCATCATCATATGGTGGTGTAAAATTTTCACCTCTCCTGAGGCACGATCTACATCTAACGCTACGATACAAGATGCCGGGGTTACTGTCGTAGGATCAGCACCTGAACGATCTGTCGGCGGGAAGAATGCTTCTGTACGCTTAATAAAATCATAGCCACCCGTTGTCATTCGATCTTTCAATTTTTGTGGTGCACCATCTCCATATTTAACAGCAAGCGCATCTAAGGGTAATCGTCTATTACCGACTGTTGGAATCTCAAATTCCGCCTCAGCCCATTGCCAGCTTGAATAAGCATGTACAGCAACGCCGGTAATAAGTCCCATCTCGTGTGCTTTTTTCGCTAAAATTTCAAATGGAATCGGAGGCATTCCCCCTCCCGTTAGCCCCTCTTCTGTGACTCGTAGATCTTCAAGTGTGACATGTAGACTATTCATCACACCGCCACCATACCCCTCACTCCAAATAGCTTTTGCCGCAGGCCAGAGGCTATTTTCAAGCAAAAACTTACCCGCTTGTCGTGTACCAAATCCAATATAGTAAACACCACTCGAAGAGCTCATATCCGGAATTAGGCCTGGAGTCCAATAAGGATCTGTTTTTGCAAGCTTATCTTGTTGTTGCTGATCTGCCCAACTTGTATGAAGCGGCAATTCCTCAAATTCTGTAACACCAAACTCCACATAATCTGGTGCTTTTCCTAATGCTTGCCATACCATCACTTGTTGCGAAGTCGTTCCCCCCGTTCCTATCTCTTGCACACAATGACGCATAGCGAGGTGTCCATTAGCATCAAACTCTAAAGAGAGAATAGTCGGTACCCCACTTGAACCATAAACCTGCTGAACATGGGCAAAACCAACGCCATATAGATGACCCGGATATTTTGCTTCATAAGCCCTTTTATCAGATTCTCGATTCTGCCATAAGGGATATTGAGCCGCCATATCAAGCATTTCAATATTACGAGGATCGCCGGCAAAAACACCGCCTTGCGTATTCACATACCCAGTTTTTACCGCATTTCGACGTCGAAGCTCAATGGGATCTATTTTTAACTCATGAGCAATTTCATCTACCATCAACTCTGTAATGGCCATCGATTGCAAGGAACCAAAACCTCGCATTGAGCCCGCTTCAACTGCCGGCGTTGCCATTGCTAGTGCGGTAAGATCGGATTTTGGGAAATAGTAGATGGATTGCGCACCACGAACCGCTACATGAGAGACAGCAACAGACAAATTCTCTCGACCACCCCCATTACAACTGTAGGTTCCTTTTAAGATCTCAAATTGCCCGCTTTTACGATCGACACTCATCGCTACATCCATCTCAACAGCATGACGCTTCATTCCCATTTGGAACTGTTCATAACGATTATTGGCCATTCTGACAGGCAATCCATCGCTATAGAAACTCGCGGCCATCGCGTAAATCGGATAGACAGAGTAATCTTTAGAACCATAGCCCACCGTCGAGCCAGTTAATAGCACGATATTTTTTACATCTGAATGAAAATGACTATTCTTAACTAGATCAGCGGCCATAGTAGCAACACCCGCCGGTGATTGAGTGGCGGTTAAAATATGAAGCGTTTGAGTTGAAGCATCATACCAACTATTACAGTTATCTGGTTCCATCGCCGATGGGTCAATTGATTGCGAAAAACCTTGGCGCTGTAATACAAATTTATCAGGATTATGAGTCGCTGCTTCTAACTCCTGACTAATCGCCTCGGCATGCTCCATCGCAACACGTTGAATCTCAGGTTTTTCATCTGCTTTTTTGAGGGCACGAATAAACCCACCGCTACGCTCTTTATGCAATAAACTCGGTACTAACATTGGAGCCGCAATAGCTTCAGGAGGCCAAACTACACTATTCCCATCAAATACCCCTTTAATCGCCGAATCTTGATAAGGTGAGAAAACAGAAGGTGAGGTTGGTGTTTCACCACCAACACGGACATATCGTGCAGCACCATAATTTTTAGGAGGTTTAATCCCTGTTTCTTCGCCATACAGCACGACATCATCTCGAAATTGTAACCGACGATAAGCAGCACTATAACGATCAAAATCTTTATAGATTAAAATTGCAACAGGATGACCATAAATAGGGGGCGTTTCCCCTTTAGGCACTAAAATATTCTCCCCGTAGAACTCAGATCCCATTCCGGTATCTCGTGGAATATTAAGACCATCTTGAATAAGATCTTCCTGTAAAACTAATCGATCTGGTTGTAACTCATCCCCTAAAAGAGAGAGATTAATTCCCTCAAAAGTCCGATCAGCTTGAGTACTTTTTAACATAAAAGCATACGCTTGTTCCTGTGGCCAACCGGGGATATCTTTAGCACGATAATCTCTAGCAAAGTTCTTCTGCCCTGTGACTTTGCGAATCGCATCCCATCGATACTTCACCTTTCCATCCCGGCCAATCCAATTAGTAGAGGTTGCGCCAGAATTCATTTCTGTTGCATAAGTCATAGGTAACTTCCCTACCATAACGGTAATCCCGGCAAATACACCCAATTTAATAAAGCCCCGACGTGATATCTGTAAGCTCATCTATATCCCCTCTTCTCAATAGTGTGAGAATCGTTAACCAATTAATTGATTTTATAAATATAAAAATATCAGCTACTTCGCCGAATAGCTGATATTTTACCGTAATCATCAGATTTTATAAATATATATTTATAAATATAAAATTTTATCTAAACAATATTTACAATTATGGTACGAATTATTTTTCTGGTTTTTGATACCAAATCACAGGTTCAGAACGATCTGTATGGGGAAGTGCTTCAGCTTCTTCTAAAGTTAAGTTCAGATGATCTGCCACAATTTGTGTCGGCGTACTTGCAAGCCAAGCATTCAAAGAGATATCTGAATAACGTGAGATAGGATAAGCATCCGGGCGTTTAAATACTTCAATGAAGCGTACAGGTTCATCCCCAATATTTTGGATATAGTGACCCGCTACAATCGGTACAACACCGACATCCCCTGCTTGATAGTTAAAGGTTCTTGCGGTTCCTTGAGAGTTAAAAACAGTCATACGTGCCTTACCCTCTAAGAAATAGAGCCATTCAGAAGCTCTTGGGTGCCAATGGATCTCACGCATTCCCCCTGGTTCAATCTCAACAAAAGCAGCTGAAATAGTTTTCGCCGCCGGGAAATTACGCTCATCGACAAAATAGACGCTACCTGCTTCGCTCTTATAAGGAGTGACACTATCTCTATGGAAAGTAAAGGGCGAAGGTACATCGCCATGTTGATTATGCTTACGCACCACATTAATCGGTCCCGGCACTTCCCCTTTAAAGATATACTTCTCAACTTGTGGTAACTTTTTGATTGTCTCTAAATCGCTCTTAAAGTTTGCAGCTAAAACATCTTGGGGAATATGTGCGACAAGCTCTGTTAAAAGGAAAGTATTATTTTCAGAGAAATCGGCTTCACTAAAGACTAATAAAAACTCACAACCCTCTTCTAACCCTTGAATTGAATGGGGAATCCCTGCTTCAAAGTTCCAAATATCCCCGGCTTTTACATCATCAATAAAGATACGACCATCTTCATCAATCGCTGTCACACGCGCACTCCCATAGAGCATATACCCCCATTCAGCTTCTTTGTGCCAATGTAACTCCCGATACGCACCGGGCTCAAGTGACATATTCACACCGGCTACATCTAAGGATGCCGGCAATTCACGATTCGTCACTTCCCGAGTCCAACCGCCCTCTTCAAGCCGCATATGTGCATCTGAAAAACTAAAACGAAGATTTGGAATTGTGCCATGATCCGTTTTGGGTGGCACCATAAGATCTGGATTCTCTCGATCACGCGTTAAGTTACGAGGACCATGATCAATCCAACCTTTACCATCAGATTCTCTAAAGGGCTGTGGAATATTTGTATCTTTCGACATATTTATTTCTCCTTATCAATTAAAATACACAGAAAATATCCGTTTGAATCTATGTGAAATTGAGTGAAAAATAACCGCTTCCCTGCTTATCATTTTTCAGTGACACTACGACGCTACAATGGCTATATAATTAACGCACCAATATTCAATCATTAAGTGGGATCTACAGCTTCTGCTTTCTCTACTTTCATAAAGAAAGTATAAATGGCCAATAACACTAACATCCCTGCCGGCAATAATAGCGATAACTCATTATATTTGAGTGTTGTTAATGTCCCAATTAATCCACCCGCTGCAAACCCCAATAATACTAAGAAAAAGAGGGCTGCCGTTTTTAGAGCTGCTCGCTGTCCTCCGATAAATTGCATAAGATAATTGAACGCTAGTTGCACCACTAAAGTAACAGCCACATTGCCGTAAAGCATTCCTTTAATCTTATGGAAACCATTCCCCTGCATTCCTGCGATAAATGAGATCACCATACAGATCTGAACAATTGTTAGAGCCTCATTTAATAAACCTAATGCAATCACTCCTAAAATCGCAGCTTCAATTAATAGAATGATATAAGTCCAAGTATGACGACTCTTAATATTGATTAAAATCTCCACTAACATCGTAAACATCGAACCTAAACCGAAAGCCAAAACTGTCATCGCAATGGTTCGCAATCGCTCCCAATCTTGCGTAGCTATCGTTTCCCCTAGCAGAATAATATTACCTGACTGAACGGTACTAAATACATGTGAAACATGGTAGGTATAACCATTCATCATGCCGGCAATAATCGCCAAAATAAAGGCGATATAAGGGCGCTCCATTAATGGCAATGCGCCTACTAAAGCACTTACAGACTTTTTCTCCTTCATCATCTCTCCTTCATCATTATCAATGTTGATTAAACTGATCACTCACAAGTGGAGGAAACCAAATCGCTTCTTGCCCATGAATCAGTCGTTCCTGATTAATCCAAGTAAAAGGGGCCGGCACACGACTCTCTAATGAAACGCGCTTATCACCCGGTGCAGCTAGTAGAGTCGGGTTCAATACAATCGGCTCTGGCCCATAAATGCCACTTGAAGTAAAAGCTCCTACTTCACGACCACCACAAACAACCCAAAGCTGTTGTAATGTTGCTGTTGCATAAGGATAATATTCCGCAACCCCTGTCGGTGCGGGCGATACTGCATAAAGCCTTGCATCCGCCTCTACTTTTAGGGTATTAGGTGCGCCTGATGGAACAGCTACAATATCCGCTCTTAAAGCGCTATATAGCCCAGAAAAATCCACAATTTCTAGCTCATAAGAGGCGGCTAAGGCAATTCTACCAATCGCCGTCTCAACAACCGTTGGTTGATGACCGGCTTTTGCCCATCCTTGATCCCGCTCATTAAGATGCGTGACACGATGTCTTGCAAGAACAGTTCCCTCAGGACCTACTAATACTACAGTATGATAGAGATGATCCTCCTCGATTTCAGGATAACTCCCCACCACATAACCTTGTCCTTTACCTGCAATCGCCATGAGTTGCTGTTCAAATAGGCCATTAGGATGATCACTCGCTTCTAAAATATCCCCTTGACTCTCTGACAGCGCTATTGCGGAAAACTCCGGCAATACTAATAACTGATCCTTCCCAACACTAATTTCACCCCGATCAACTAGATCTTGTAGCTTATCTTGTGGTTGCCACTGAGCGCTGATCATCGTAATTTGAGCAGGAGTCTCCCACACTGCCGAGCGATTGCTATCCGTTGGCGCTCGGTGCAAAGCTAATAAGGGTCGATAGAGCTCAGGGCGACGTCTTTGTAAAATCGCCATACGGGCATTATCAGCATCTTTTAAATCAATAATCGCAGTATAGATCCCATTCAAACCGGGCGTAATCTCAACAGGCGGGATAACCGGCGCTTGTGTCACTTTATGCCCTTCCGGCGACCAAATACTTGAACCACCATTGTAATAGAGTGCCTCTTTGGTTAGAGGATTACGTTCAATGCCACTACGGGTTGCACAAACTGCCCAGACACCATTCATCGCACTCAAATGCTGTACATGCGCAACAGTTGAATGATCCCCCAATTTCTCGATTGGACTCGCTGTTGGCATTACACGATCGGACACAGAGTGCCAACCAATAATCTGCGCCCCTTTCAACATCGCAATGCGGGGATATTGCCAATAAGTATCGTCATAGCAGATCAGAAGCCCAATGCGGCCAATCGGCGTATCAAAGACTTCAACATCGCAATTACCCGGTGCAAATAATTTTTGATCTTGAGAATTCAGCCCAATCTTACGATATTTCCCAATAATCCCTTCAGGCCCCATTAAAACAGCACTGTTATAAGCAACACCTGTGGCAACATCTAACTCGGCAATTCCAATACTGATATAGAGATTATAAGTCTTTAATAAGGGTAAGATCGCCTCAGTTGTCTTACCTGGAATCGTATCTAGATAAGGATAAATCTCTTCATAATCTGAAAAGAGATAACCACAAAGGGCTGTTTCAGGAAAGACGGCATAATCAACATCCTCTTTCGCAACTTGCTCCACCGCAGTCACTAAACGCGTAATATTTCCCGATAAATCTCCCCAAGCGGGAATAAAATCAACCGCAGCAACTTTAATCGGCTCCGATCTCTGCATTTCACTATCAATGCTCTGTTTATTAAAATTGTTATGATTTTGATTGGCCATTGAATCCCTTTAATTAGCAACTAAATATCAAAAATATTAATAAGTTATACTTAAATATCTAATAACTAAAATTAAGACTATTTAAAACATAATTAAATTTATAATAATTAAATATTTTTTTCAATTGTTTTAATTTTATAATTTTAATTATAAAAAATAATCTATCAATTCACAGCTATTCACTCAGAAATTTAATAAAAAAGGAATCTCGTAAGATTCCTTTCAAGGTTTCAAATGTTTTGACTATCTTATGCACTCATACCTAGATCATCATTAAAGAGTAGATCTTCAGGAAATAGATAGTAAGATCAGCTCATTGGACCCATTCTCTACTTTTTACTCTTTAATCATTCTCTAGCGCCACATTTTTTCGAGGTAAACGCCAGCCTTTTTCTCGTGCTACGGTTAGAGCCGCTCTCTGTAATAATCGAGGAACAGCATAATAAGAACCCTCAGCGCCAGCACTCATTCCCATACTCATCCCAAAGACCAAATCTCCATAGATATTAAAACCTTGATAATTAGCGCCAATAGAAGTGACTTTATCTGCAAGCTCTGAATCTTTAGTCACTTCCGCTTCTGCTGCCGATTTCAAAATCTCGATAATCTGATCAATATCATCTCCATAGTGGCTATAATCAAGAATAAATTTAGTGCTCGCAAGATATCCCACAGAGATATTCTTAGGCTTTCGATTCACAAAATCAGCAGTATCATACTCAATCGCAGAACCATAATTATCTAAATAAATCGTTTCTGGCGTTTGCCGTACAATTTTGGCATAGACGCCATCAATAATGACGGTATCGCCGGCCATTGTCGGATAAAAGGCTTCACTATGCGCCACTTCCCGAGAAATCATATTTTCTAAACAATCGATCGTTAGACGGATACGACCATTATCTAAAAGAGGATTGATTAAATAGACGGAATAGAGATTAATATGCTCAATTTCCCAAGGAATCCCTTGATAAATCACCCGCTCCCCTTCTCGTGCAAGCCCCATATTGAGAAACGTTCTCAGCCGTTTAAAATAGGCCGGTACAGAGTTTCTAAAGCTGATAATCATCGCTAAGATAATCAAAATGGCAAAGCCGAAAAGCACCATATCGCCCGATGAATGCAAAATTACGAGCATCGCCGTAAAGGCAATAATAAATGAAAAGATCTCATAAAGTAGCAACATCAAACGCCACGCCAGGCTTGTTTTACGATGTTGTCTGTGTGCTTGTAGTTTCTTCTCGTGACGCTGTACTAACTTACGCAAGATCCAAGAGAAGATATAGAGTAAGCCGAAGAAAGCCCCCAAGCTAAAGAGTAAGGTCTTCCCTTGATTACTAATAAAATTCCACGCGCCTTGGGATACACGTTCCGCAAAGGTTCCCTCTTTCTCAAGCTCCCGATATTGTAAATTAATCAAATCTAGCTGATTAGCATAATAGGTACGTTTTAACTCCCAACTATTTTTAATCTTATCAAGCTGTTTGATAGACGCTTCTGAGAGTTGGGATTCATCAATCTCGTTCAGATGTTCAAGCGCATCATCAATGGCCACAAGATTTTGCTGTAACTCTGAACGAGTTGTACGGATAAAATCCCGCTTTCGTTGTGATTCTGTCAAATTTTGTAGAGAACTGAATACCGGTTGAACAATCTTAATCAACTCTTTTTGCCAATCATAATGAAGAATCTCCTCCTCTTCATTATCAGAGACATCATAGAGTTCAACCTCGAGCCCACCTAAAGCTGTTTTTTCAAACATCCGCTCAAAATTACGCTTCTGCTGATCGAGTTGCGATAACGTAAATTCAAGGCTCTCTTTCTGCTCAGGATCATCCACTACTTTAAGCTCTTCAATTACCTCTGCCCGCTTCTGATTGACACCATCGAGATTCCCTCGAATCTGATTCAAAGATAAGGTCGTCTCCTCAATAGCAACATTATTAGCAGCAGCACTATTCCCCGCCTTCATCTCCTGAGAAAACCCAGGAGAGAGTAGAGATAACAGTGTCCCAAGTAGAAAAACCGTTATATATGTAATACGCTTTTGTTGTGTTAGCAAAATCATTTCATCCTATATTTCATATTATTAATTTATAAATATAGAGCATATTTTACATATATTGATATTAATTACAAAGATCAATGCATTGCGTCAAAGGAATTGCTCTCTTTTAGCAGTTTTTTAATTTTAAAGGAATAGCTGTAGCGATTTAATATGTCTAAGTAAAAAGCAATTAATTCAATTGAAGTTTTTAAAAAATTCCCTAAAACCTTTTCTAATTTTCTTTATTAATTATTCTTTCATTTGTCGCATCACCATATACCAGAAATTAAGGTTTATTTATTATTACCTCTACTTATCTTTTATTCATTGACTAATTGAGGTACAGGGTACCGTAGAGGGTACGTCTTTTTGCAGATAACAAAAAATCCTTGTAATTCAATGAATTAAACAAGGGTTTTTGATAAATATGGCGGAAAAGGAGTCCGTCAAGCTTTGTCACAGCTTATATTTATGTGTATTATTTATCTCTCAAACACTTCTATTTTACTGATTTAAATAGCATTAAATATTTGTCCGTAATATTACATCATCTATCTTTGAGGGTAAATTAGAGGGTAACGCTAAAATTACAACTCGTTTAAGGGTAAATAATATGCCAAGAGCTTCTCGAATAAAACCGCTTAGTGATACTGAGATCAAAAACGCAAAACCAAAAGAAAAAACATATCGTCTTTATGATGGTAAGGGTTTATGTCTTAGAATCATGAAAACAGGATCAAAGCACTGGGAATTTCGTTTTAAAAATCCTGAAACACTTAAGGATGATACTATAATAATAGGAGAGTATCCATACATATCATTATCTCAAGCTAGAGAGATGCATCAAGATTTAAGAGTGCAAATTGAAAATGGTATAAACCCCAAACAAAGATCTAGTGAAACAACGTTTAAACATGTATTTGAAATTTGGTGGCTTCGGTGGTCTGAAACAAAAACAAAACGATACTCTGTACAAGTCAAGAATGCTATTGAAAAAAACTGTATGCCGATATTAGGCAAGCTTGAAATGACTGAGATAAAGCCATCGCATATAGCTTCTGCCCTACAACCCTTTGAAGATAGGGGTGTTTTAGAATACCTACATAGAACTAGATCTGCACTCAACCAAATGTTCTCTTTTGCTTTAGCGAGGGGTATCTGTGAACTAAATCCAGTCATGATGGTGACTCGTGATGCATTTAAGCGACCCAAATCGGAAAATCACATGTAATCCTCCCCTTTTTAGGGCTATTTAAAAGTAGAAGGTTTCTCTTGGTTTATTAAAGTTGACACGGTGGCACAGATCCAATGGCTGAATGGGGTCTTTCATTATTATAACTCCATAGCCATTTAGTGGAGTAAATTTGTGCTTCATTGATTGTTCCAAACAGATAATTCGATAGTAACTCCTCTCTTACGGTGCGGTTAAATCGCTCAATATAAGCATTTTGTGTGGGTTTCCCCGGTTGAGTATAGATCAGAGTGATCTTCTTTGAATTAGCCCAATCAATTAATTTCTGGCTAATATATTCAGGGCCATTATCACATCGAATCGCTGCAGGCTTTCCTCTCCATTCAATAATTCTCTCTAAGGAGCGAATCACTTTTTCTGTCGGTAAACTAAAATCAATATCCACGCAAAGACCTTCTCGATTATAATCATCAATCACATTAAAAGTTCGGAAATAACGTCCATTTTGCAAGCTGTCAGACATAAAATCCATCGACCATATTTGATTAATATCTGTCGCTAATCCCAATGCTTCGGGGCAATTTCTGATGATTCGTTTTTTAGGTTTAATTCTGAGATTAAGCTCTAATTCCCGATAAACTCTTAAAACTCGTTTATGATTCCATCGGAACTTTTGAATATTTCTCAAATAATCAAAACATAAACCAAAACCCCAACGCTTATGAGCTTTAGTTAACTTCAGTAACCAAGTTTCAATGAGTCTGTTTTCGGAAGAGGCTTTGGCCTGATAGTGAAAAGCCGTTTTGCTAATCCCAAATATCTCACAAACCAAACGAATGGAGATATCTTGAGTCTTTAAAACAGCTTTAGCCATCTCTTTTCGTTGAGATGGCTTTACCACTTTCCCTCTAAAGCTTCTTGGCGGATACGGGACTTTAAACATTCTTCAGCATACATTTTTTTGAGCCTTGCATTCTCAGCTTCTAGCTCTTTTAAGCGAGTAATCATCGAGGCATCCATACCACCATATTTTGAACGCCACTTATAAAATGTCGCCGAACTAATCCCATGCTCTCGACATAAATCGGTCACTTTCACGCCTGATTCATTCTGCTTTAAGATTGACATGATTTGTGTGTCTGTGAATTTTGATTTTTTCATAGTTAATTTCTCCTAAGTAAATAATACGAGAAAATTCTACTTATAGTCGGTATTATTTTTAGGGAGGATTACAGATGAATGGAATACCTCAAAGGAATACTTAAGCCAAGAGTACAAAGCCCAAAAAAAAGAAGGTGAACAAGATCTTCATGCATGGGTCGGGTTAAATGGCGATATTATTATAGACTTTGCTCTCCCCGAAAGACTTTGGGCGAGATTTCAATACCCTCAGGATATTTATTTCCCAGTAGGATATGCTGGTTTTTTCACAGATGTATTAAATATACAGTATAAACCTATCCTAACTGGATCAGATTTTTTTACTCAAACCAATGTGTATAACCCTCTAGATTGCAAACTTCAAAGACTATTTCAACGATGGTTTAAACCTATTAATTTTAATAAAATTACCCTCCCTTAATTATCAAGGCTACTAAAATAGTATTCAATAGATTTTTAATGTTATCCCTTTATTTTTAATCCTCTATGTTTAAGTTTCTTCATGAACTATATTCGATACTGGACGCGACAAGTCGCCGAATCGGTTCATGATAATTAGACTAATTTAACGTTACAATTACAACAACGCTGTTGAAATTTAATCCAATAGCGGTTCTTTTTAGATGTTAAGCAAGTATAAAAGTTCAGTGTACTTTCTTCCGGCTCCACTACTTGTCTCATACTCAATTCGCTTCACATTCTTATAGTCAAAGTAGAGATTTATCAAGTCATCAGTTTCTGACTTAGTACTTGAAAATAACAATGCTTTTTTACCCTCCAAAGAGGATAACAGTTGCAACATCTCCTTTAGTTTAAAAGGCTCATTCTTTCGAGAATAACCTTGTTGATCTGTCATGATGTAAGGAGGATCACATAAGTAAACAGTGTCCTCTCTCGTTTGACATTGTTCAAGTAACTCCCTGAAGTCTTTTTGAACCCTTGTTACTCCTGATAGATAATCAGTTGCATCTAATGAATTTTGGGTGACTCGGACATAAAACGTTCTTGAAATGAGGTCTTCATAGCTATGAGCATAGTTCCCACTAAACAATAACCAACTACTAATTGTTATCCAGTCAGCCTGATTGTATTTTGCTAAATGAAGATCGATCTCTTTAATAATTTGTATCTTAATATCGCTATCAGCTCTTTTCATAGAGCGTTGATATTTACTTAGATTTATACGCAAAGCTTCGGTTTCAGAGATTATCTTTAGCCTAGCTTCATAATTATCGAAATCATTCCAGATGACTTCTTTTGCAGTACTACAGCATTTAACTGTATGTGACAGTAGACCACTTCCTCCGAATAAATCAACCACTGTTTGCCCATTAAATGTCTCAGATCTAGAGATGATTTCTTTAATCCAATTACGCTTTTGACCTTGAAAAGGTAGCGGTGCTTTTTTAAATAAAAGTGCCATGCAAGTTCCTTATATGGCACCCTTGGTGCTCTCGTTAAGAAGCTCGCATGGCTTTCAAATAATATTTTTATTAATTATATGCGCACATTGTCTTACAGCGCGGGCATTTGATCTCTAGACGAATAATAGACCCAACTGCCAATTTTTTACTACATTTGAGACATCTGAATTCCCTAGTTTTCGACTCCTTCATCAACCATGTTCACCTCCTCAAGATTTTTGATTGCTCTGTACAGATGGGTTGATTCATCAATCAACTGATCAAGCTCTTGCTCTTCTAATTCTGTACGTTGTTTTATACGTTCAAGACGTGTAATTTGAAGTTCAATAAATTCAAGTTTTCTCTGTTTATTTAAGACTCTTAGCTTTTTTTCAAAAGCTATTTTTTCATCTTGAGAAATTTTTTGAACATCGTCATCAACCCATTTTTGTAAAACTAAATCATAATATTTATCTCCCCCTTCAAAATCAGCAGGCACTTCTAATTCAATAGTTTCCCATGCAACGTCCGAAGATAAAGCATATGAACGCATATCTTCTTTATTTAAATAAATTTTTTTCACTTTTTTACCTCACAGACCAAATTTTGACTCGAACTTTTGCAGAAGAAACAAAACCGGCCGCTTGATTGGGAGAGTAATTTTTTGTCCAACTTAAACCATTTGTACCCGTTACCACCCTCACCATATTCCCATCTAAATATGCATCTGCGCCGTAAGCGTAACCTCCATAGTTATTACTGATAACTGTCCAGCCAGCTAACATCCACTTATTTTCAGTATAGATTTCAGTAACAGTTAAGATAGGAGCTGTTCCATATGGGCTTGAAATAGTTTTTGTCTGCCCTCCTTTCATTTCACCAAAGTCTAACAATGCATACCGCATTGTTCCTGCAAGATCATCTATCCCCAAATTCTTTCTCGCATTTGCGGCAGTAGTGGCTCCAGTTCCACCCTCTGTAATCGGCTTGGTTTTTGAGTCCACACTCTTCACCAGCGCTTGACTCGCAACAAGCGACTTAGAATTTCCCAGAACATTTGTTATGTGTGCATCTTTTAAAGAACTCGCCCAAGCTGACCATTTGTTGCCGTAATTGTTACGGGTATATATTTCATTAATACCGTTGTATGCGATATAGATCTGCGTTACGCCCGCTGAATCCAAAACAAAAAGTGTTCCTGCACGGGTAGTCGGATAATTTCGCGCTATTGTTGCATTTGCGTTTGCTGTTTGAAAATAGACACCGACATGTACACTGTTATTTAATGTGTCTAAATTTGTTGTGCTTAGATTCCCTTTTTGTGGTAAAGCTTGTTCTGCAAGTGTGTATGCAGAATCTGCTCTTTTTTTTGCATTTGTTGCATTTGTATTCGCAGTATCTGCTGTTGATTGCGCCTTCACTGCTTTTGAATCTGCTGTTGCTGCCGCACTTTTTGCTTGATTTGCAGTAGTTTGAGCTGCATTCGCTTTATCATTCGCTGTGTTTGCACTCGTTTGAGCATTGTTTGCAGTTCGATTCACATCATTCACAACTTTTATCGTTGCGGCTTGATCTGTTCGATCGCTCAATGAACTTGTTGAGTTTAATGTTGCTGATGTGCCAAGACCGAGATTATTTCTAGCTACTGTTACGTTCGTGAGATCACTCAAATTCTTGGACTTTTCAAGTCGAGTATTTGCGTTATTGTTTGCTAGTTTACTGATATCGTTCACCATTTTTGGTGTTACAGCCAAATCTTCTCTATCAGTCAAAGCACTTGTAAGTTGCACGATGCCTTGTTGCGATGTTGTAGCTTTTGTGATCAATAAAGACCATTTTTCAGAGTTTAAATGAGGTTCATTATTCTCATTTTCAGCAAGACAGATATAGATTTTACCGTTATTTTTAACAACAGCACTTTCAGGATATCTAACAGATTTATGCCATTCAGGAATTCCTTGTTGTAGATGATAGAGATTGTTTACATCAATACGCTTAAATGCATCATTCATCCATTCAAGCGGTGGTTTACCTTGTGTTTGCTCTAACGTTACACCCCACCCCCGCAAAATATCGGGAAATTTGAGCACTTCACCCGTTTTTGCTTCGCTTGCAAATACCTGAAAATCAGGCTGTTTTACTATTTCCATTAATTTTTACCTCTTGTAATCTCACAAATGAACCAATTCCAAACCCGTAAGATGCCGGATCTCCGCTAAAACCGAACGGTTTATCGGTTGTTAAAACTATGTAGTTGTACATAACGCCGATCGGCCTCACGCAAATATCAAGCTTAGATACTGCATATAAAATCAATGAGTTCAGTTTCTTTTTATTGATCAAAATATTCATTGTCATATTCTGTAAATCGACAACATTACTGCTCTCACCGAACAAAAACCGCACCGAATCGACAATGTTTGCAATTGTTCCGTCTTGATAATTCTTCAGGATTTTCGCTTTAATGAAAAACCTGTAATCTGAATCAGTTAATCGAACAGTGCCGGTCAATGAATCGCCGAATCGGTAGAACTCACCTTGGTTAAAGCCAAGCGAACCTAATGAATCGACAAAGCCAAAGTATTCCTTTGCGATTGCTTGATTCATCACTCGACTAATGCCGACATGACGACCGATCAGATCAAGTGCATAACCCTCTGCTTCGTCAATATTTAAGACTTTCGCTAGGTCAATAACTGATTGAAATGTGTTTTTTGTCTCATCAGTTATCTCTCGAATTGTCGCTGTTGCTTTAGGCTTCTTGCGATATTGCCATATCAAAAAATCTTCTTTATTCATCACTGAAAAGCACCTCGACCTTGTTAATTACTGCATATTCACGATCACCCGTTTCAACGATTGCACCGTTATTTACAGTAAGATTTGTTATGTAAAAGCCATTCGTTAGATTGATTGATGAGATGATTCTTGTTGCGTAAACGTTCTCACCGATCTCAAAATCAAGCGCTTTAAGGTTCTCTTTAATTGATTCAATATCAATATCTTCAAACGTTTTATAACGTGTGATTGTGAGTGACACAGTGACATTTCGTTTTTCAGGTCGATCATATTTCGCTTTTCTTAGTGCTTCTCTGTAGTAGATTTCGCCTTCGATTTGACCAAAGAAACCACAGCCACCTCGTTTTGCTTTTGTGAGTGTTTCGATAATCTCTTGATGATCGCCACCTAACACAACTGCATTCATTGAGTGTGGCGGAATACCCTTATCATCTGTTTCGCTTGTGTAATTCTCGTAAATAATGCACTTTTCAACGCCTTTAAGGTTCGATAATTTCGCTTGAATGCCCGCCTGATCTTCTGAATTATTAATTGCATGAGATTTCATAAAACGAGCAACAAAATCAGCATCACTCTCTTCATCTGCACCGCCATAGCTATTTGAGTTTGCAGTAATCTTTTCTAATCCAATGATTACTGTGCTCTGCTGTAATTCATCTGATTTTTTGAGATTAAATGCGCCTGCCTGCTCTGATCTGATCTTGACTCTTGCGCTACCTAGATCATTCAATTCAACTCGATCAAGCGTGACCCATTTATTCTTGTTTTGATCGATGAAAATGGAATCTACGGGAATATTGGTCTTTGGTGTTCCTGTTAAAATCACGTCATCAACGTATGAATATGATGATCGTCTTCGCAATAGCCCTGCGTACATTGCTCGCTGTTCTAACCATGTGCCTTGCGCTTGATATGGATCGAGCATTTGAACAATAAATGTGACTGCTTGATGAATATCGCTTAATTCTTGCGTAAATAAACCAAGCAATTGACCATCAGGCGTATCGCTGTCTAGGTTTACGTCTTGACCGTAAATCGCTCTAAACTTCTCAACAAGTCGCTTATAGATCGTGTCAAAGTCATCAATCGCAATGCCTTTATCTGTCATTCTCAACATTGAAATTTATACCTCTCTCTTTGTTGTATTTATCGTTGTACTCGACTTGTATCAGTAGCTCTCTTGTTTCTCGATTAAGCTTGATATCAAAAAAAGTAATCTCTTCAACACCATCAACACTCAAAATCGCTCTCTTGCAATCGACCTCAAGTGCTTGCGTATTTGGGTTTTTCTCTAAATAGTCGAACCAAGCAATGCCGTCATCTCTATTCAAAAACCAATCATTCTTGAGTGATAAGAGCTTTGTTTTGACTGATTGCGCTATTGCTTCTGACTTCTCAAGATAGTTCGATTTACCTCTGCCGAACGTCCAATCATGGTTTTTATCTAATTCTCTAACTCTCATAAGTACCTACTTTGGCGGTGTAGTGTCGCCACCGATGCTGTCTGTGTGAATGTGTGTTTCAAGGTCTACGCCGTTCGCTGTAACTTTTTGAGCGCTCACCGATCCGCCGAATGTTGCGCCGTCACCACCGCTTTGAGTGAAACTGCCAAGTACATCCTGATTGCCGATCTGTTCGCTATTACCCTCTTGCTTACTGTTACCTTCGTGCTCAATATCGCCCTTAATGAGAATCTTGCCATTTGTGACTCGCAAATAAGTACTGCCATCGTCTGTTTGAATTGAAGCGCCACCACTAAAGAATTCCGGGATCTTGTTGGGTACACTATTAACACCGGGAATAAAGAATCCATCACTTAAATCATTAACTCGATTATCCAGCGGTTTACCCTTACCACCTGATTGATACCATCCGTCAATGCAACGACTTGCAAAGATAACAAGTCCCTCATCACCACTAGAAATTGGTACTGTCATGCAAAAACCACCAGCTCGCGGAAATTGCACCGGCACATCGACAAGAGGTGGAATAACCAAGTCTTTACCGTTTTCATCAATGCGATTAATCATTACTTCACAAGTAACCGTATGACCATTAAATGAGATCACTTTCGCCGGCAAAGCAGTGTAAAAATCAGCTTGTTCTGATCTGATCGTGTTTATTAATAAGTCGTATAGAGAATCATTCATTTTTGAAATCTCCATTAATGCAAACTAAATGACTAAACCAATCATCAGCGAGAGTATCGCCGGAATGCTTGATTGATTCGATCTTGAAGTCACCGCTGTATTCCTTGAATCGTGATTGAATACGCACCAAACCACCGATTTTGTATTCGGGATTACATAGTGTTGTAACTTCAATGCCTTTATCTGTCTTGCGAGGGCTAGCGATCATGCCTGTGTCACTTGAGATGATGTAACCCTCATCTAATGCTTTATCTTTTGGCAAAACGATCAATTCACCGTCTTGAATTGACCAATCAGCATTGTTGTTCTGCGCAACATCATTCATCAATTCACGAGTGTTACAGATGAAGACCTTGCCTCTTGGTAAAGCTCTATCATTAGGCAATTCAACATAACCCCTTACAGCTTCAAAGTCTTTAATCGCTTCATTGACAAAGTCATTATCTGTCTGCCCTGCGCTCATTGTTCTAACTGTTTTCGCTTCTGTGTAAGCTTTGTAGCCATCTGCGCACTTTAAAGTCGTGATGATATCGAGATCATCTTTCTCATTAATAACCTTGATAATATCGCCCTTAAATATCAGTTTTGGTGAATCAGCAACGTAACCCACAGATAACTCAACTTGATCGTATTCTTTCGAGGTCAATAGATCCCGATTAGAATCGTTTAAGTTATAGATTGAGATTGTTGTGCTATTAGGCTCTGCTTTCTTTGTCTTCTCAACATCAAAAGCGATTCTTAAACCATTAATCTCGATACTTTCTTCTTCATTGCCAACTTTAAGACTAATAACACGTCCGAACTGCTTCATACTGCCACCGCTAACAATCTGATACGATTACGAAAATCATCTTTACTGACTGAATTGAGCTTGTTACCTGAACGATCAACTAACGTGAAATAGAACGGTAATCCTTGCTCTATCAGTGATTTACCGCCGATTGCTATACCTTTATTTCTTACGATATATTCGCTTTTCGATACATCAAAAAGATCAAACTGAAACCCCTTTAACACTCTGTTATAGCGCAATGTGAGCTTTAATCGCATACCTAAAAGCGTAAAAGTCTGCTCTTGAATGTCTTGATTTAAAACTAGAATTTCATACATTTCACTTTCCTTGTCTTTTTGAGATCGTTATTTCATAAGCCAAAACATTAAACCAACACCAACACTGCCGAGAAATAGCAAAATAGCCAGACCAAGCAATGTGTAAAACCGTATTAACGCCTTTCCTGCATCTGCTTGCGATGCCTCACCGATTGGTTTTGATTCCACTTTTATTTTCCCCACGAAAATAACCCCAATTAAGGGGCTATTTTTATTTACGTTATATTGGTTATACTGTTACTTAAGTAGCTTCTCTGATAGCTCTTTAGCCTGTTTAGTAGCTTCTGCGTAGATGTTTTTATCTAGCATTAAGTATATTTGAGATTCAGCAAGCCCATCATAGATGATTCCATCATTTCTACGAACTTCATTGATTGCCCTGCCGATTCCTTTTAGTCTCTCAGCTATCTCAAATACTTCATTTTGAAGTGACTCATATATCACATCATTATCTAAATGTTTTTTTAATGCTAATTTCATTAGACTTACTGCAAATATTTGATGCTTCTCTTTATCAGTGATTTCAGCTTTACCGCCTGCCATCTTGATTAAGAAATTAATCACATTCTTGTAATCGCTTGCTTTCAATTCTTGATAGCGTGGAACTTTGAAAGTTTGATACATTTTGGTGTAAATGTATTGGTAATGTTTTCCGGTCTTTCTACTTACTTCGTTTACCAATGCTTTAACTTCTTGCTGTTGTTCAACATTAATTGTATTAGGGTGTTCATTAGCAACTGTCGGTAAGAAGTGTTTATAAAGTGCGTCATAGCATTCCAATTGATACAAATATAGAGTTTCTTTGATTTCCGGTTTAACTCTCTTAATATCAACACCTAATAGCCATCCGTTCAAATAACCAAGCGGTAAACAGATAACTTCGCGCTCAAAATTAGCTTTATTCTCCGTTGTCATGATGACAACGGAACTGCTTAACACTTTGTTATTCTTGATTCTTCTGTATTGAGAAGCCCAATCTAAGCCGATATTTTCACAGATAGAGCGCATCGCTACATAAGGCTTACCTTCGTAGTTTAAAACTTGGATTTCTTGGTTATGGAATTGTACTGTTTGAATATTCATGTGCTGTTACCTCTGTTTAAATTAATAAAACCCATTAGGGTGATCAGGAGGTTAAGAAACAGCAACAAGTCTGTCGGACGTATTTCCCCGAAGGGTCTTTTATTAGTCGCCCTCCCGATCGCAAAGGTAATCGTTTGTACACATATCAAGGAAAGAGATATAAGATATGCACAAAAATACCGCTTTTAACGGGATAGCGGTTGTCCGCTTGTTGTTAGGTTCTTACGCCTGTACTAATAGAATACTCAAATTACTGCGAAGTTGCAAATTTTGGGTAATAAAAAAGCCCAGTTAAGGGCCTCATAATAAATACAATGCTATTCATCAACACTTATATTATATGTGTCTACTAAACTAATGCATAAATCATACATACCGTATAGGCTAGAAAAAAGAATATAGAATAAAACCATGTCAGCTAAAAAATTGAATATACTCCCTACGTCTTTTGAAATAAAGATAAGCATCATCACTGTCACAGTTATATTAATGAACAATAAGGTTGCAATAAATTTAACCTCTAGTATCACAGGATTGGGGTCGAACTCTCCATCGAATTCTTTTTTTAATTCCTTTAATCGATTAACCATTAAGATTATAGTTGGAATACATATAGCTAATAAAGTGATTAAAGCGATAAGCAAATCTTCTCTTAAAAATATAGATAAATAATTATTTTGTATCTGTAAAGAAATAACAGCATATAAAAAACTTAATGCTATTAAGATAGAGATGGATTTTGTATGCTGTTGTCCATAACTTTTAATCTTATGCAAAAAAGCACTCTCCTTCAGAAAAGCATACATTAACTTCTTTAGCTTAAGCCGGCGCTCTTTTATTCGCATATAATCTCTTAGCCTCACAGTTTCGCTTATTTTATAATCTTTTTAAGTTTATCAAACAACTTTGTAGCAGTTTCTTTAAAAAAATCGCCTTGGGTATCCTCGTCCCTCACTGAAACAGTTACTGATCTTGGTTGCTTCTTTGTGGTAATCACCCTTTCCCCTCTGGCTCTAATTTTAATTTCTCCACCACCTTCAGATGAGTAATCCACCATACCAGAAATATACTCATTATCTTCATTTAACGTCAAAGCAGCTCCTTTATCGGCCTCTAGCTCTACCAGTGTTTTTTTAGCATTGCATTCATCTCTAGCCAAGAGAACTTGCTTATCAAGGGTTTTTCTTATATTGCTAATATTCGGGGAAATCATCTCAAACTTAACTGAGTAAATTTTTCCTTTATGCTTTTCAACTATCTCCCAGAACCTTTTTTTATCAAAAAGCGGGTCCGCATATACAACTAACCCATAACTTTTCAAAATATCCTGAAGAGTCTCTATCATTACACCCACCACCCTATTTGATGAAGAAAATGCTTTAGTATTGGGAGATACAGCTATTATTTGTACATTTGGCTTGTTGTTCACTACAACTGTTACATGTGGCCAATCGTCGGTAGTATTTTCCTGAAAGTTTTCATCAGTATATTTTAATGTTTTTCTTGCCCCAATCTTACAAACATAAAAATCGTCATCACTGTATATCGTTTCTGATATTATCTCTAGTTTTTTTGCAGGGTCCTTCCACTCATTAATACTCCTCAGAGCCTCAAAAAAATACTCGTTCTTTTTTTCTCTTACATCTTCAGCCGGCTTCATATCTGAAAAAAATTGAACCATTTTCTGATCAGAAGTTAATAGTTGATATCTAAATAATTCAAATTTTATTTTTGTTACACTCATTTTCTCCAATATCCTCTAATAATTTATACCGCATTAGATATTACAATATATTATTGATAATATAAAATTAATACCACACTATATTAGTACGCACCATAATCCTATCTCGGTACTTAGCTGGGTTAATAAGTCGTCATACCTTGTGCAACAAAAATTGTCAGCCACTGTAATCCACTTTTATTGTCGGGAGTTACGCCCTGGATCTCATATAGATCGCCTCTAAATAAGATTCGCATCTTCGCATTGATATAACCGTCACTAATACGCTGATCTATTGCGATTGAATTAACTTCTCTAGCTAAATATTTAAAATTCATTTATAATTACCTTTGTGTAGTTAATAAAAAACCCCTGACCAGCCCATCTGGAAAGGGGTTATTTTTTGCGAGTAGCTATCTCACAAAAAGCATTTGATAGCGTCTAAAGCATTGCGCTATCTGTGTTTTGAGCCTGCAAGGATTCTTTGCAAGTTGGAAATTCAGACATTAAAAAACCACCCGAAGGTGGCTATTAAAAGATAATAGGTTGAATTAAATTAATATTCGAGTAATTTCTCTAATTCCTCTTCCTCATTACGAACTTTTTGGTAATGCTTTAATAACTCATTAAAAATCATCCCTATTTTAGGTGAACTTAACATATCGCTAATAATTAACCTTAAAGACTGTTTATCTAAAGCTTCATTAGATTGGTTATCAAAAATAACCCTACAAGGATAACCACCGTTATCTGCCGTTTTAATCTCTGCTAATTCGTAGCTTTTTTGTTTAGAGTCTTGTTTTAAAACAATTGCGATTAGCGCAGTATATTGTTTCAAAAAATTTTCATCGCGCTTTTGGGTACCCCAGATATTAACCCTAGTATTTTCTTTTATCTCAATACTAATAATTCCTTCCGTTGCATTTAAGATTTCTCTGTCAAGCTCTTTAAAAACTTCTTCAATTTCTCTCTTTTGCTTTTCTACCTTATTCGCATTTTCAATACCTTTTTGAAAAGATTCTGTAAATAACGACATATTAATCTCCCTTTTCAATCACGCCCATGATCGGCAGATGATCCAATTTTGATTTATTACTAGTTACTAATTCTAATATATCCGAATCAGCCAAAACTCTATTTTTTATATTCTTTATTTTCCAGCTATCGGCCACAACAAATGAATGAGAATACATGATTTGATCAAATGTCCTCCACTTTGTAGTATCGCCGGCACGATGGAAATAAGTTCCTATATGTTCAGAGTTATCGCTTTCTGACATCTCTCCCCAAAATGGGTTAAAAAATAACTCTTCTCTTGTTAAAACTATATTTCTATCTCTAGTTGCCATGATCTTTTTAGATAAGCTAACATCAAATGGCTCGTCATTATAATCCCCCATTAAAATGATATTGGGGTGATTGCCGACATCTTGATAACCATCTTCAATATCACAAATATATTCTCTAAGCCTATCTGCAAGATACTCCCTTTTTTCTGATGCTTCAGACTGAAGTCTAGATGGCCAGTGTGATAAAAATAAATGAAATATACACCCTGTGACTTTAAAAACAAAATCTAATCTAAATCCGATTTTGTAGGTTTTCTTGTTACGAGTAGTTGATAAATATTGTTCGTTGGCAATGTGTATACTGTCTCTTTTATAGATAATACAAAAATCAAACTGAGTTCTTCCTACTTCTCTACATGCTGATAATATTTCGTAACCAAATAAATTACACCTTTTCTTTATTTCAGAAATATCACCCTCGGATACCTCACATAGAGCGATAATATCTACAATTTGGTTATTAATTAGCCGATTAATGACTTGAAAAACAAGCTCCCTACCCTCTTCTTCTAGATTGGTTTGATCTCTATACGACATGCTTGTATTCCACCAAGCTAATGAAATGCTTGATTGCAAATTATTCTTCATGCTCAGGTAGTCTTATAATAGATTTTTTTTGCACTAAGGATAATCCTCTCCACCATTTGGATACTTGCATCGACAAATACGTTTAACGGCGAGCGTCGCCCCCTTTACGGTTCCATATTTTTCAATAGCTAATATGGCATATTCTGAACAGCTTGGTGTAAATCTACATACATTAACTCTCTTCTTGTGTTTACGGTAAAAATATATCAAGCTGATTAATATTCTCTTAATCATTCAATTTCTTTCCGAAATGAGGCAACATAGCTAGATCGTTGTTTTTTTAGATCCTCACTTTTCCCACCAAAACACCCCGGCTTAGCTATTATTTCTTCTGTAAAGGTATCTACTCGATCAAACTCCCATCCTTCAACGGCGTGTTCATTGACAACCCTTTCAAGATACTGAGCCAATTCATTCCCTTTACGATCTTTTTCATTAATAGATAACATTGGGGCAATTTGAACCATTTTGTATGTGTATTTAGCCATTATAATAACCTTTGTTGTTAGTAAGTTGCATTTAAATATTATATTACATAATTCTTAAAACCCATCAGTAATAGATTCTTTCTCTTTTTGAATTTCTTCTGCTGTGGATTTTCCAAAGTAAGCTATCGCAAAAGTTGCATCTTGTGGTTCGCCTAACATCATCCCTTCATCATTAACATTAAAATTTAGAAAAACCTTTATTTGACCAACAGCATCTGATTTTGGGCTATTATTAGCAGAAACCTCTTTAATATCTCTCATAAATAGAGTTCCTGTTAGTCCAAGACTTGAATAGATACCTTTTGCTTTAGATTTATCAAATGATCCCCATCTCTTCTCTAAACTATCGACAAACTGTTTGTAATCAGCAATAACCTTATCTTCCTGTAGTTTCATATTGGATAGCGTTATTGGATAGTTTTTCAAGAAAGCTATACCAATAACCTTATTGTCCTTATCTGTCTCAACCTCCATCTTGTCAAAAAATTTTACGTTTTCAGACAGCACATAATAGTTTTCACCTAAAGACTTGATGTCTTTTTTTACAACCCCGTCACCACCTGTAAACTCACAACCAATTTTGATCCCCTGTATTTCTTCATAAGACGCTTCGCACGCAAAAGCAAAGGGAATAGATGTTAATATAATTAAAAATAATCGCTTCATATTGATTCCTATTCAGTTAATTTAATTTTAATATAATAACTGAATTAATCTATAAATAAAACTTAACCCTGCAAAGCCTAACCCCTTAATACTTTTAGTACGCTCTCTTCCTGTACAGGCTTTAGCGTAGTATTCCCCAAATTAACTTTCGATACCTGACTTGGCATATCCGTATCAGGAACAATTAAGCCAGATCCGATCTTACTCTCAACAATAAAAATCTCTCTCAATGTGATAGAAAATTCACCTGAAAACTCTTTATCTTGATCGAATGAGATTGATGTAATCATCATATTTTCATATTGTTTTGAGTAAGTCGTTAGGGTTACCGGCGTACCGCTTCTTTGCAGTGATAAGAGATTATCAAAAGCATTCTTTACCCGATCACCGCCTGAAAAGTCCGCTAATGGTGTTTGAAAGTTTGGTAAAAACTCTGCTGCAATATTAATCGCTTGACCGCTCGCACCACTCATCAAACTACCGGTAAAATCATTAGCGACATCTAAAGCCTTATCAAATACCGGTGACACATCGAACGGCAAGGAAAATTCAGGGAAGCTTAACCCAAGTGACCCGCTAGAGAAGCTAGGAGGCTTGTTATAAGCCACCATTACGCCATTTATCGTGATCTCTTTAGGCTCTAATACTGCATGATCTGAAATATTAGAACCGGTCTCGATTGGATTTTCTGTCACTCTCAATGATGAAGTGTGACTTTCCATTGTCACAACATCAAAACTGAAAGAACCGCTATCGCCTGAAATCATGCCGAAACTGTTATTTAAATTTAAAATACTCTCGAACATTATCCCCTCACTGCTGATTTGTTGAAGTCAC
This sequence comes from Ignatzschineria larvae DSM 13226, assembly GCF_038500265.1. Lineage (NCBI taxonomy): Bacteria > Pseudomonadati > Pseudomonadota > Gammaproteobacteria > Cardiobacteriales > Ignatzschineriaceae > Ignatzschineria > Ignatzschineria larvae. Next base: position 1,585,059 of record NZ_CP150637.1, read on the forward strand.
TAGCCTTGCCTATTTGATCTGCTAAGTAGTTTCCCGCTCGTTTAGCGCCGTCTAGCGAATCTGTGGCGTGAATCTCGATTTTAGAATCGACTTTAACATCGTTTCTAACCGTTGTGTTTTGGTTAGTCACCGGGCTTGGTACATTAATGCCGTTTGCAATTGAAGCAATTGAACCATACATCGCAAGAAAATCATCATTTTTGCTTTGATAATTGTTGGTTACATTATTACTGTAATCGTAACTACCGTTATCGTTTGAACTATTGTCGTAATCATAAATAGGACTAACTCCTTCACCCTTAGAATCAGCAATCGCATTCATTGTCGACATAGCTAAACTAGGGCTTGCCGGCATATCGTTTTCATCTGCCCCATTAATTGGTGTGTATTCAATATTTACGCCGGGTATGTAATTCAATGCTTTTATTGCATTACCAACTATAGTGTCAATAAAGCCACCGAACGTCTCTTTAATCCACTTCATTGCCTTTTTGAATGGACTAATCAGATAATCAAACACCGCAACAAAGCTCTCTTTAATCTTCTCTGGTACAGTCTTGCTATCATCGCCCCAGATCTCAAATAGATCCTTTACGAGGTCAAATGCAGCTTTAAATGGCGCAAAGATAAAGTCTGTGATAAGCGAAAAGAATCCTGCTATTGCATTAACAGTATCTTCAGCTCCCTCTTCAGACATGCCGAACCACATAAGCACATCTTTGATAGCATCTCTAACGTAGCCTGTAACCGCATTCCATGCTTCCTCAGCCCACTTTGAGATATTACCCCAAATGTTCTTGAACTGCTCGCACAGCCAATCCCAGTTGTCATAGATTAGATAAGCAACAACGGCAATTGCTGTCAATATCGCAATAATAGGGTTCGCCATCATTATCGCTCTTAGCGCTTTAAATGCCGTGCCGATTGATTTGATATTTTTGACTATCGCTGAGAATAAGCCTTTACTGCCAAGCAATGTAAAGTAAGTCACTAACCCTACTAAGATCGGTTTCCATATCGCCTCGCCCTCTTGAAAGAACTTAATAACTGCTTTACCGCCTTTAATCAATGAGTCCCAGTATGTTCCGAAAAGGCTCTTACCGCCTCTCATGTAAACCATTAGATCATCAATGAGAAGCAATAGAACGCCGAAAGCTGTGATTATCATGCCCACCGGGCTAAACAGAAAAGCACGATTCAGTACTGCCCAAGCCACACCAAGCGCAATAAATGCGTTTTTCCACCCGATTGTCGAACTTATAACTTTATCAATGAATTTAATGAAGTTTGTAACGACTTGAATGCCTTTGCCGATCCATTCTACAGTTTTTGTAATGCCGTTGGTGATGAAGTCTTTATTGACCATTAGCCAACCATTAAACTTCTCACTAACAGCAGTTAATGTAGGTATAAGGTTGATTGCAATCTTTGTTTTGACGCTATCAATTGAAAGCGATGTGCGCTCTAACGACTGCTTGTAGCGATCTACTTGCGATATCTCATCTTCTGATATCTGATAAAGTGCATTTTTAGACTGAAAGAGCGATTTTGCATTATCAATAGCATTATTAAAAGCAGAAGCGATCTTGTTACCAAAGAGCATTAAAGCACCTACAGAAGCCACGACAGCAAGCTTTAATTTACTAAACTTACCGCCTGCTTTTTCTGCTGAATCGCCTGTTTTCGTGATGTCTTTAGAGGCTTTATCTGCGGTTTTAGAAGCGCCATCAAGTGAGCCACTGACTTCATTTAACAATCCATCAAGCTTCTCATTGATAGCACTTGCGCTCTCGCCGATCTTATCAGCACCAGTTTGAAGCAAGTCAACATAACCGCTGATTTTCTGCGCTTGCGCACCATCTACGCCGATTTTTATTAGTAATTCATCTAATGTAATCATTTCTCTCTATCTCGTTTTTCTGCTAATAACTGCTCTGCTATCATCTCGTGCATACCAATCACATCATCAAGCGAGTAGACAGTTTTTAATTCATTAAGACTCGTTAACCCTCTAGAAATCGGCGACCAAACAAACCAATCTACATCACTTTGCCCGCCACTTCCTCCAAGTTCAAAGTACTTATCTTGGATTCGAGGCCACTCGGTAAAAAACCCAAAAAATGGAATTTCAAGCCCTCGAAAATCACTTGATAATAATGAGAGCGGTGCTTATTGAAGAATTTATTGATCTCTTCAGGCTTGTTAAATAGCACCTTTTCACCGTTTTCATCTGTAGCTGTTAAGTGATGAAGAATAAACTTCTCAACATTTGCAAACGATTCAGAGCCGATGTTTGAGATCAACTCACCTACATCAAAGCCTGTTTTGCCGTCTTGCATAGTAAAACAGCCCTTCATGAGGGCTGTTAATGTTTTGAGTTGTCTGTTCGCTTCAAAGAAACTTGATTGCTGAAACTCGTAAGTAATATCGTCAATTCTGATTTCCATTAAATATAGCCCTCTGTAAGTTTAATCTCTGCTTTCACCGCTTTAAGCGTCCATGTGTTGCCGTTATGCGCAGTGCCTCGACCGTGTGTTGGTGGTGTTGTGAACCAGCAACCTGTCAATGTAAACTCATCGCCATTTCGTAAGTCTTTGAATGAGATAATATTGCCCGAAGCTGTGCGCATATTGTTGATTTGACGTGAACGTAAATCGTTTAAAATGCGATTCATTTCAGAGTGTTGAAGTCCTTTAATTGCGATTGTTGCTCCCTTGTTACAAGAGCTTACAAATACGCCATCGCCATTGATACCGTAAGTAATGTCGCCATCATCACCCACCGGCGTAATGACTACTGCATCTTGAGCATTCTCAAAACCTCGTAATTCGATTCCATTAATTGTCAAAACGCAATCATCTAAAGAAAAAGCATGACTCATAATTCCCCCTATCTATCCATCATTAATACGATATCTGCAAAGTGACCAGCGCCTGCAAGCTTTGCGCACACCATTATTGGCATCATCTTTCTTGATTCACGATCTGATTGATCTTGCATATCAAAAGATTCTGAATAGAAGTAGTAGCCATCTAACGTATCGCCGTCTTTTAATTCGCCAATATCGCCGTTCATCCAACGACCTTCACCTAAGAAACCGTTAGTCTTGAACTGCTCGCCCACAACTTTAAGAGAATCAATGAGAATTTGTTGTCCGCGATCTGTTTGCGGGATCTTCTCTGCTTTCTTGAGTCGATTGAATGCTTGAACTTGAAGCGCATCTGCAAAAGCATCTGTGCCGGTTGTTTCATCAATGAATTGACCGCCCAACATCGTACCCTCTGCCAACATGTTCACACTTGCATAATCGGTGTAGAAGTTAATACCTAACTTGCGACATTTTGTTGCTTCATTAAGCGTAATACGATCATCTGATTGAACGCTTGTTTGCTCTTTGAATTTCACTGTTTTAGCAGTGTTTACGCCATTCCAAATAGTCGTTATTGCAATACCGAGAAGCTCTGCACCTGCATGAACATCGCCTGTATTGTTGTATTGCACCATCAAGCGTTTACTGTTCTTTTTCGCTAGTCGCTTATAGATATTTGAATCAGTGTATTCAATATCTGCCGGTCGGACTGCTGTAACAGCCATTACCTTTTTATCAGCAGAAGCAACCCAATCATGAGCCTCTTCTAATTCACCATCTGTTAAACGATCAGCAAAGTAAACACCGTAAAAGCCTGTGTTTGCATTGTTTAAAGCAGTTAATGCTTCTGACGGACTCTCTTTCTTAAACTCTTGAGAATCTTGGCCATTAATGATCGTTGCATACCCATCTGTAAGATTCAAAGCTGTACCGATATATGCGCCATCTAAGCCATCATCAAACACATAACCAAAGTTAGCGCCTGCACCTGCTTCTTTTCGAGTGAGGATAAAGCGATTACCGACCTCATCGAAAATCATCTCAATGCCAAGCTCTTCATTAATCGCTGTATTGATAATTGTCGCAACATCATCGAGTGATGAAACTAACGTAAAATCAAGATCTTCAGTGGTGATAGGTTTGCCATCTAGCACGAAAGAGAAATAACCGTTCTCGATCTCTTTAAATTTAATATACGGCGTACTAGCAGTTGCCCCGACAATTTTTGAGGCTGTCGCTTCTGTTTTAAAGCCGTCTTTAACGTATTTTGCGATTAGCGCTTGTCTTGGCTTGGGATTCGCCGAAAAGAGCGATCTTGAAGCCTTATAGGCCTCTGAATTACTGCCAAAAAGATTTGCAACATCATCGGCGCTTGATACCGTTACATAACGTGAATTAGGATTCGCGAACTCTTCACACATATCACTTGTGAAAATCGCTGCAATGCTAAAATCACGTTTTTTAGCACCTTGCCCCTGCTGTAAAATCCGAACATTTACAACATCATTCATTGATAAACTCATATTAATTTCCCTCTATTGAGATTTCTACGCTATCGCCACGATTCACATCAGCGATTAGTCTGTTATTGATTGAGAAGATTAGATCTACTTGCGCTCGTTGCTCTTTGCCACCTGAAATAGCCGTTGGTAAGCTTCTTATTTGTGAAGCCCTAAGAAACCCTATACCAATCCGTTTAAGCTCTCTATAAGCAAAATCTAAGCGCATAGACATTACTAGCTTATTGATAACCTCATAAGCGTTTTTGCCATAAGCATTGACTGATACTGTCATCTCGCTAAGATTGCTTAATTTCTCGACTTCTTCTACGCCGTTAAAGATCACTTCTGTGCCGAGATCATCTTGCATTATCGGTAATACTGTAATGAAGAAACCAAGCTTTGAAACATCAACTTCTTCATTACCGTCAATCACTCGATCACTAGGTAACGACAAAACCGTCGCTATCATTTGTCTGACTTCCTTCATATCTAGTCGCAAGACAGTGGTAATAGCCATAATCGCTCCATATTGCATTAGAGATAACGCGGTATCTCATTCCGTTGTGATTAAATAGATCAGTGTTTTCAATTGCTTCTTTTGAGAAGATGCTTACCGTTGGATTGAACCTGTTACCCTCCGGTAATATCTGCAAATCATCACTAGAAGCGGGTTGAATCACGCAAACGATCTCGCCCTGTTTTTCAAAATCGACTTTAGTTGCAAAGAAAGGATCACTTAAAAACTCACTGATAAACTCTCTATTCACGATCTCGCACCTCGTAGTTGATTGAATTCCGCAATTTTCCTTCGTCGATCAGCGTTCCGCTTGATTTCTTGCGCTTGATTGTGGCCGAGCTTAGAGGTGCAAAGTCATTTTCTATGAACGTATTAACGACCGTAGTCTTTAAGAACCTACCCACCTCTTCATAAGCCTGATCTGCTGAGATATCACCATTTAAGCACTCAGCAACACTCTTACTTAATAGCTTTTGAGCGCCTTTTTTTGCTTTTTTGAGTGATGTCCGCATCAGTGGTCGCTCCGGAATGACAATTGTATGAGCACCTGTTTTACCAAGCTCCATATACCCCTGCCCTTTTCCTAGAAATCTAACTTTACCTTGCTTGGCTTGCCTTTCTGTTCGATACCCATAACTTGTTCCGCCAGGATGACTAATAACAGCACCAAATTCATGAATTGCCAAAAGCTCAGCATTGGTCATTCCATTTTCACGAACACCGCCATCGATTGCACCGACAACTACCTGCTTATTTGACAGCTCTTCAATGCGCTTTTGAATCATCTTCAATCGTTCAACTACTTTTAATTTACTCATACAACTACCCCAAACGGACTTGCGAGATTGCGCAAGCTCAAGTATTCACGACCGTAGCTTGTTGAATCTAAATCACCATCACTTGCTCTACCACTTCCTGAACTTCCCTGCTGACTATAAGAGATCGACAAACCGCCTGCGGTCTTACTCGCTACAGACTTAAAGCCCTCGCCATTACTGAAGATTGGATTGCCGTTCAAATCAGTATTGAGAAAACCTTTCAGCGCTAGTTTATGAGCTGTATACGCATAAAGCGCCTGCTCATACAACTCACCAAAAGGCTTTTCTTTCACAACTTGCTTGCTGATCTTAATGAAGTTATCGATTACTACAGGATCAACCTTAGAAAATTCAGGGTGATATGTTAAAAAGTTCATAACACCCATCCTTTTTAAGCTTTATAGTCTAAGTAAGTCGCTGAATCAGGTTCTTTCCACAGTGCGCCGGTGAATGATGCACGATAACCGCACTCGAACGTTAACAAATCACGTTGACGGGTTGGCAACAATTCAGGCATGTGGACTTTCATCGCAACATATTGCTCATCGTAGACGTAGCAAACTAAGCGATTGAAGCCTTTATTGATTCCCTGCGCATAACGTGAAGGCACTTTCACGAAGTTAACTGTGAATGTACTATCGTTTGTCGCTTTACGAAGCGCTGCCATGATTCGATCCATTGCACCGATTGGAAGCATATCAGTACCAACCACAGTTGAAGCAACTTCGAACTTCTGAACAAGCGTCATAAAGTCGATCGCGTCAATTGCGATATGCGTTGGCTGGATACGATAATCAGACTTAGCCCATGCACGATTGTAAACATCCAAGATCATCTCAACAGCTTCAGTAGAAGTCATATCTTTCAATGCTTTACCTGAGGCGTCTTTCACGACTTCAACATCATCGCTATTTAAAAGCCCAACTTGACCAACAACGCCCTGATGACCGATATACCCTGCGTACTGAATGGTGGCTAGTGCGTTGGCATACAAGTCATCTTGCTTCTTAGAATCAAGCGTAATGCCGAGTTTTGCGATCTTCTCAAGCTCTTGTAAAGTCCATACTGCTGCTTTACCCCAAGAGCCGACATTTGCTTTACGCCACTCGATCTCTGAATCGATTGTTACAAGTGAGTTAGTCTTGTTGCCAATGATTCCGTCTTTAACAGAACCGATCACGCTTGTTACGCCGTAATCTTCAGTCTCAACACCGAACTCTAAACCTTCAACAACCGGCAAAGCTTCAGCAATATTGATCTCCGGTAATACCTTCTCTTGAAGCTGTACGTCACGCTCATTAAGCGCTTCTTCTAATACTAATTCAAACTCTTGATTTTCCATCATTCCCTTATTCTCCTGCCTTTGGTGCTGTTACTTGATAGCCGAGTGTAATCGCTACACAATCACCGCTCACTGTTTCGATCCAATAACCTAGATCGACTGTTGTCGCACTCGCTTCATTCGTTACTTTACCCGCATCTGCACCAGAACAGATTACAAACGCTTTATCACCACGTTTAAACTCAACGCCCTCAACGCCTTGCGCTACTACGCTATCGCCATGTGAAAAGTGACCTACATTAACTGTGCGATCTTTGCGAGCTGTTTCATAAACATCACGAACAACGATCCCATGAATCACATCTTTTGCAGACTTAATCGCTGTTACGCCTTTTTCTGATACTGCGCAAAATACGCCATACGCTAGATCAACATCTGATTGCTCACCCCACACCTTGTTATCTGAAGATGAAGCTCGGCGAATCGTACCCGCTCGCATTGTTTTATCGTTATCCCATTGTGTAAAAGCCATTATTTACCTCCTAAGCGCTGGGTCGCTGTTTTGGTTGGTTTTGCGCTATCGTTCAGTAAGCGCTTGCCGATTTTGTTCGCTCGTGTTGAAGCTTTAAGCCCTGCATAAGCCGCACGAATTTCAGCGTCTGTAAGTTTTTGTGCTTCTTCTTTCGTGTAGATTCCATTATCCACTAACACCGCTACATGAACGTCTTTCGCTGTTTTAGCATCATTCAATTTCACTCGCGGGAACTTCGCTTTTGCGTCATTTAAAGCTTGATCTGTTTCAAGTGAGTTTTTGAGCGCTTCTAATTCAGTTTTAAGCGTTTCATTCTCTGCTTTTAAACCCTCATTTTCCGCTTTAAGCTCTGCGATTTCAGCCTTTAAAGCGCCAACATCTTCTGTTGCAGGCTCTTCATCATTGATAGGCGCTTTCGCTTCTTCTAGCTGTTTTTTGAGCGCTTCGATCTGATCTCTAAGATCTTCTTTTGCTTCTTCATCTTCACTCTCTGCGAGCGCTAATTCCAAAGATGCGATTAACTCTTGAATCTCTTCAGCGGTTAATTCAGCACCGCCCTCATCGTTTAATTTTTTGCCTTTCAAAAAGGCTAGTAAACCTTTGATTCCCATTGTTTTAACTCCCTTTGAGTCTTGTAAACGACAATCAGAACCAGCACGACCCTCTGCAACGATCGCAACGTGGTTAGCTCTGATATTTACGTGATAAAACTTACCACCCCTCTCTTGAATATCTGCCGGTTCATAGCCAACTGATAATTCTCGAATCTTTTTATTCTCTTTTAATAGCTCAATAGCATTCTTGTCTTTGACGTAAGCATCACAAACGAGGTAATTGCCTTCACGCCTTACGTTTTGAATATGACCGATTGATTTTTCTTTCCAATCATTAGCTCTAACCTCTTTATCTTCAGGATGCGTCATCGTTAATGGCATACCCTCAAACGATCTTAAAGTTTCAGGCTTTGCAAGCTCTTCTATTGATCTGTGAACTTCGACTCTTTTAACTGCATCACTGCCGGTTAAGCCGATCTCTTTACCGAGATACTCTAAGACTGCGCCTTTTGTGATCGAGGCTTTAGTTTTTAGATATCCCTGTGGTGTTATTTCCCAAGCCATATAAGCTCCTAAAAATTAATCTGTGGCAAGCCAAGACAGCGACATTGATAATCAGTGCCGGGATTACCCTCATAGGCACCAATACTTGATCTTTTCTTCCACGTTTTGCCCTCATCATCTGAATAAACGGTTGGATCTGAATACTTACAAAGCATTCCATTCAGCACAAAATGAGAATGACGCTCGCGCTCATCGCCTGTACCGCTCCATCGATAGATGTCGACACCTAGCTTGCGCTCTCTTGCTTCGTTAAATGCTGAATTGATCTTTGCTGTCTGATCTCTTGCGATAAACTTCGCTCTACTTTTTGTAACTTCGCCCCGCTCGTAGATGCTCTTGATGAGATCTGATTGACGCTTACCTTTCTTAAAGTCTTCAAAGACTTGTGAGCCGATATCTTTAATAAAATCCGTCTTGATTGACTTAATCAGATCGACATTGTCTTTGATCGCTTGCGCCACAACATCGCCAATATCCATCTTGTCGATAATGCTAGTTACATCAATTCCTCTTGCTCTCTCAATTGACCAAACAAAGCGCTTTTTGTTCTGTGTGTTGCTTCTACCAACAAAACCTAGCGCAACACGTGTAGCACTCTGAGTGATGTCTTTATCTGCGATGCTTGTAAGAGCTATCAATAAGCGATTAATACTGTCATCATCGCCGATCTCATCGCTGTCATTGAGTTTTGGCTTTCTAACCGCACTCAATACTTCATCGAGCATCGACTTAATGAGATTATTGATCTGCTCTCGATAATAGACTTCTGCCCTTTTGCTCGGCGCTACTGCCTCAATAAACCGCTTCCCACGAACTTTCGGTTTCTTTCGTTTCATTGAACTCATTGAAATCCTCTACTTTCGTGTTGATTAGACATTTGCGAGCGATAAGCTCTTTCTGTGCAACTTCATCTGATATCACTTGTGCTGTCACAAGCCCTGTCATTGCCGTTGCAATATTTGAAAAGATTGTTGATTCTTCTATTTCATTGGATGAATCAATTGTTGGATAAGTGAACTCAACATCACTAATCATCTGATTCAAAATAAATTGATCAATAAACTCTTGAAGCGGTCTTAAAATCGACTCTTGTAGATTATTGATCGTTTCGTAATAAGCTCTGTTATCTTCTTCACCGCTTGCAAAACCGCTTGCTGATTGACCAAATAGAACAGTGATTGGACGATCTAAAGCACCTGCCAATACGCTCATCATCTTGACAAGAATGTCAGACAGACCGCCGTAACTTGCCTGCTTCTGTTCCCATCTGCCTTGTACTTCACTTGTGCCGGCATCGAGAACAATCATGTTTGAAGAAGATTTCACAAGCTTCATGAGCTTTACATACTCTTTAATCTTCTCTTCTTGACCTGCTGCGATCCTTTGCAGAAGATCAGGCACATAAAGCACATCAACATTACTCTCTTCTACGATATCAGCGATACACGTTACGATAGTGTCGAACAGCTTAATTGCCCTGAACGGCGCTTGAAGTGGTGAAATGCCATTCTTCTTACCGTCTTTAATCGAGAATTTACCTAATCGTATTCTGTGGCAACGTGAAGCATGAACCTTGATATTGCCCATTTTGATCGTGTAGCTTTCAGGCATTCCAAACGTTTTAGACTTAATATCTTCATCAAGATCTTTATCGATCTTGTAATCGTTTTTCTTTAGAACGATAAACTTATTGATGTTTGAATAATCAGTGATCTTGGTCGACAAATCTTCATCATCATTAATCGCAACAACAAGACAATCGCCAAGCAGAATTGACCATGTTAAAGCATCGTTCAATACATCATTGATCTTGAGCGCTTTCTCTTGTTTAAAGACCCGCTCTAATACCGACTGGTTAAAAGAACCCGCAAATTCACGCTCTTTTTTAAGCATATCTCTAGCGGTTTTATCAACGTACTTTGCAACAATCCACGAATTGACGTAAGCATTCATCAACTGCCGATCTGATACTGTTATACCTGTATACGTCACTGCCTCAGACTTTATACCTAGATCTGTATAAAGACTTTGAACGCTGTCTATTAATCCCATACGTCCCATAAATTGATTTCTCCGCCTAATAATTCGTTAATTGCCATCACTAAGCTGTCGACTTGGTCATCGTGCTTATGCGCATTATTTGCTGTAAATTTTTCACACTCATCAAGAAAATCAAATCGCCAGCTTGCTTCTTTGGGTAAGTAAACATAGCCCGATTCTAAATAACCCGTCACACCCATCACTCTCGTGTACTTGTCTTTATCGACTTGCACTGCTTTGATTGGAAATGAGTTTTTTCGCTGAATGTTTTGTATGAGTGATGTTCCACTTGCTTTATCTTCAACGAATATCGCTTGCGCATTCATCGCTTTGTATTTACCCCAAACATCAATCATCTTCTGCTCAAGATCAGGCGCTTCCCATTTGCCACGAATCACATCAAGAACATAAAGCCCGCCTTCATGCGATAGCCCTGCGACTAACAACACTGAATAGTCGTTATGCTCTTTTGTTTTTGAAGCTGTATCAGAGAAGATTGCTAATCGTTTAAGTCGCGGTAAAACATCGTAGTTTCTGAACCACTCGCTTTTGATAATGTCACCGCCTTTGGGTGACGGTCTTTGCATATATTGAGAGCTGAAAACATAGCTATTTGAGGCTCTCATTTGTAGCAATTTCTCTTTAGTATGTTTCTCTGGCCACAGCGGATTCTCGTTTTCATCGAGAACGGGAATACTTAATAATTCCCACTCTTCGCCGTTTCCACCTTCTTCTAGCCAACCCGCCAAGTCTTCCTCATGAAGCCTCTGCATGATTAAAATAATCGGCGTATCAGGGCTATTTGTACGGCTCTCTAATGTATTCTGAAACCAGTCGATAACGCCTTGACGGATCACATCACTGAATACTTCATCGGGCTTATGCGGGTCATCTATGATGATTGCACCATTAAAGCCCTCGCCAAATCCACCCGCACCAAATCCCGTAATAGATCCGCCTGACCCAGTAGCGTAAACACCGCCACCTTGAGCTGTCGCCCACTCGTTTTTAGCGTCACTTGATTGACTTAATTCAAAATCAGGGAATATATTGCGATACTCTTCGTGCTTTACTAGCTCTCGTGTTTCACCTGAGTTTTTATGAGCAAGCATTGCCGAGTAGCTTGTATGGATGAATTTAGCTTGAGGATTTTTACCTAAGCACCACGCCATCCAATTGATAACTGCTAATTCAGTCTTAGAGTAACGAGGCGGTATATTGATGATTAATCGCTTAATCTCACCCTTATAAACTCGATCTAACGCATCCGTAATCGCTTTATGATGCCAATTTTGAAGCCAATTGAAATTACGCCGAGCAAGAAACATATACCGAGCAAAAAAATAGAAATCTTCTTGCGCCATAACTCGAGCGACTTCTTTCCTTTCTTCGCTCAAGTCTGTAAATCGCATTTAGATTTCCTCTTTTAAATCTCTCACAATCTCTTTAATCTGGTCATTTGTTATTGGTGACTTTGGTGTCATAGAACCATCGCTAGATTTAGTGTCGATCTCTTGCTTATCTGAGTAACCATGATTTGCCAAAGCGAGTTTTGAGATTGTAGGGTTAAATCGTCCTCTTAGACCGCCGTTTAGCAAAGAAACCTCCTGTACATCTTGAAGACTTGCTAACGTGTCCGAAAAGTCTTTATTTTGCTTTCCCCATTCATATAAGGTTGAACGAGCTACTCCGAGATATAAAGCAAGCCCAGCAACACTTGGAATCACCTCAACATTATTTTCAATTTCTTCCGGTGTTTTTGACTGTTGAAAGAGCCAAACATATTCCCGAGCCTTTTTAACCATCTCTTGGCTAAAAAGAGAGGGTCTGCCCATTTCTTTAGTCATTACTTATCCTTTTAATTCTTTTATATCAATCATCACAGATGATATTCCTTGAAGCTTGTCGCATATCTAGACGAACGGCACTTGTTGCTGTCTGCTCCTTGTCGAAGTAAACACTGATAACACCGATCATATTGCTACTTGTTGGTGGCACAGGAACTGAGCAGACATAAGAGATATCGTCTGATTCTCTGATTCTTCTCTCTACTTCTGAATGCGATTCGAACGGACTACAAACAACACTTCCCTCTAGCAGATAAGTCATATCCAATCTATTTCGTTCGCTTGCATAAAGTGGTGCGGACTTTCCTACCCATGATTCTGTAACGTGCTCGCCACCGTCTGAATCATAAGCAAACATGACTGTTTTAGATGCTTGATTACCGCTTATATCAGTTGCCCATACAACAACGCTTTTAGCCTCTAAGCTGTCTACAAGCTTCTGTGACTCAATTAGAAACTTCTGAGGACAAAATCTTGATTGTAGATCCCTCATATCAATTAAGCGTGCTATTGAATTTTGCACAGGCTGACTTGTTGTGATTAATGTTGCTAAGGATAGCAGTGCCACAATCCATGTTGTGATTACCGCTCCTTTCCATGTTTTTGGGAACTTCTCTATAATTCCTGCGATTTTAAGCATAGCTCTCCTCGCTTGTTGTTCTTTCATCTGCCATTGCGGCACTCCTTTTTGTTTATGCCGCTGGCATTTTGAACTGTTCTGGATTTCCGAATAGTTGAACTACGCGGTTTTTCCTCGCAGTTGGATTTGTATACAGTACGCTAGACACTAATTACTTTGCGTACTGTATTTTGCAATTCTCGATACACAAAGCAGTTGTCAATTTTTACTTGATAACTGACTGCAATTTTCATCGTAATAAATAATATGTCTGAGCACCCACTTCTTAGTCTCTGACGTTAAAACATCATCTCTACTGATAGAGCCTCTTTCTAGCCCTGTGCATTTAATCGCCTGATAATCAATCTCGAAATGCTTTGCGCTCATCGAGCATGCGGTCAATATCAGACTCAGAAGCGCTATTGATGCGATCTCTAACATGCCGAGCGTTTTTTTCTGATTCAATGATTCGCTCTTGAGTTTCTGCTTTAGATTTATATCGTTCTGCTTCATCTTTATGTTTCTCAATCTTTCGATCTTTTGATTTCAATAAGGCATAAAAAAAGGCGAGGATTAACCCGCCTATCGTTAAAATAATATTTTTCAGTTTATCCATGCAACTCCATCACATCCCTTTGTACCCTGAAGCTGAGAAAAACAAACCGTAACCTATAGCGCCGCCAAAAAGAGCTATAATCAATACTACGGCAACCACTACTACCAACATAATTATTCCAAATTTATTCACAATATTAGCCTTATATAAAACCCAGAAAGATAGGATAACATATTAAATTTAAACAAATTATATTGCGCTAAGACTCATGATCTAACTTCTCTTTTGAGTGATCTTTCACGCCTTTAGTAACCGTCAATGTCCCAGCAATCGAAAGGTAGAACCCCAATACCCCCGTAAGATGATCGGGATTAGCGACCATCGTATAAAGAACAACTATTGATGACACGATGAACGCACTTACTAATATGAATTTGTTGGTTGAGTACTTTTCGTTACTCATCAATAGCTGTTTAATCATAAAATCAATCCTTTAATGTTTCCTGTATCTCATTATCAATTTTTTCAAGTCTCTTTTTTACACTCGACTCTTCATCTGTAGCTATACCACCCAAAGTAACAACATCTTTTACTACATCGACCGGCAACTTTGCTGTTTCGTAAGTAGCTCTTAATAACCCTTTAATCATAAAATACCTTTAAATCTGTCTAGTTCTTCATTTCATTAACTCATCTAAATGCACTAAACGATAATTGATATATTCGTATTGCTCTTTCGCTTTAAAGCTCGGACAAGCTTTCATATTCGTGTAATCGTTATGACCTGAAATTGGCGCATTAAAGCGATAAGCAAGAAACGTCAATAATTGATCTAACGACTCTTTTTGCGCTTCTGTTCGTGTGTCTTTCGGTTTTCCTGCTTCGTCAACGCCACCGATATAGCAAACGCCAATAGAGTCAGCATTATGACCTTTTACATGCGCCCCTGTTTTCTCAAGCGGTCGACCTTTTTCAATTGAACCATCTAATCTCACAATGTAGTGATAGCCTACATCTGACCAGCCTTGATTTTTATGCCAAGATCGAATGTCGTGAACACTGAAATCTTGGTCTGGCTTTGTTGCTGAACAATGCACAATGATTTTGTTTATTTCTCTCATTTTCTTTCTCGCATAAAAAAGCCCTCAATTAAGAGGGCACTATTAGAATTTTGGGCTAGCTACGCTAGCAAGTCGCACGAATCATAATAGTTAGCTTGTCGTGAATTGCATTATAAACGGCTGTTATTCCGCCCTACGTCTATCCGTAGTGTTTACTCAACTAATCTATCTTAGATTCTCTTAATACTAAGAGAAGCTAAGATAAGCGAGAAATTATTAACGCATTAACGCCACTTTTGAAAGCCATGTCGTACGACTAATCGCAGAGGAGCATGGGCGTATTTCATTTAAAGGGTACAAGCTCCGCCGGCACAACCGACATCTTCTATCTCTTCTGGTGTAACATTGATCTTTCTTCGCTCCACGATCTCTTCGTCTGTCTCAACGATTCGAGCATTCGGGTAAATAATTTTAAGTTTTTCTAAACGTATAAGCGCTTCCTCTATTGAGATCACTTTCGAAAGAATTAAATCACCGTTTTTAATAGTTGCATTCATTTTCTTTTCTCCAACAAAAAAAACCCGTATTACCGGGGAGCTTAAAATTCATACTAAACTCAGAAAAAGTAACTTTTTATACCAAAAAATATTGGTGAGAAAAAATCATATAGCTTATTCGTGATTTTTATCATTTCAGAGGAAAATATACATAACCACACCATAGTTATTAACGCATTAATACTAGACCAATATCTAGTATATTGTTTTTTCTTCTTATTAATATAGTCAATCTCTATTTGCTCTGAAGAGCTACCATTAGATGGCCTCAATATTTTTTCTAAATCGGCTTCATTTAATAAGTCTTTATACCTATTTGATATTTCATTATACTTAGAAATTAAGCGTTGCAGCTCATCCTCAACTTCTTTGCGGGCAAATAAGATATATAAAAATGAAAATATTATAAGTGCTATTCCAATACCAAATACAGCACTCCCTTTATCTCCTGAACTATTTAAGCTTGATCTAAATAAAAAGACCGTTATAAAAAAAGTAACAAATGTCCACATGCTGGTTTTAAACATATTAAACATGTCTTTTACAATTGCAGATGATTTTTCAGATTGAGAGTGCAACATATCTGCTATCTTATTTTTAACCTCTATATACTGTTTAACATTATCTTTCAAATAAAGATCATAACCCGATTGAGCTGAAGCGCATGTCCCTATCTCTAGGGTTCTAATATCATCATTTACTATATGTATAGATAGTACATTTCTGGCTATTCCTATTTTATCAATAAAAGGACCTTCACTATAAGCCCACTGATATATTTGCCTCAACTCCTCAATGACATTATTGGGGACTTTCCCATCAGAAGTACAATTTAACGTTTTGTACCCTTTAATTTTGAAACTGACAATATCATCCTTGATAGAGGAGTAATCACTTAAATACACCAAATAAAAGATCGTCTCCCATCTTTCAAAGATATTTCTCCAACGAATATCATTAATTTTCGCATCAAAAATGAAATGTTCAGGAATAAATCGTAGAGTCTCAGCATTAAAAAAATGTCCGGCTTTATTACGAAGCTCAACCTTTTCATTATAAAGATCTACCTGAAAATTGGGCTGATCCAAGCGATTGTTAAACTTACTTAGATCCTGAGCATCTGATCCAACATTAATAAAATTAAAGTAACCATTAGAAAAATCATTTAAATCTTCAAAGCAATAAAATTGTATATTTTGATAATTAAATCTGCGGGACACTTCTTCTAAAGTGTATGCCAATGGCTTGCTACTTAAAAAATCAATAAAACTGACTACGTCAAATATAAGTATCCTATTGTTTTCACTTTCTTTTTTTGACCATTCCACTTTGAAGCTTGTCGATTCATCAGCTTCGAATGACTCTATAAGTCTCCTACACTTTTCTGTAATGGCATCCGCATCGTTATTGCTACTAAATAATACAGTATCATTATCACCATTTTTTATTTCAACAGTAAAGGATTCGTCAATTATCTTCAGACATGAAAAAACATCTTTCAAATACGCAAACGACCCTTCATTTAAGGAAAGATCTTGAAAGCAACCAACAGCTTTGTAATAAGAAAAGCTCTGCTGTATCGTTATAGCTTCGGGCTTTCCAATAGATTCTATTAACCTACTTGTAAACGTCATAGTATCAACCTATTTTTTCTTAAAGGTTTCATATCCTTGGTCTGAATATAGTTTCACATACTTTCGCCCATCACCATCTTTACCTACATCAAGCTTATTTTCTAAATCCTCGATAGGCTGTTTCACTTTAAGCTCAAATATATCATCAATCATAATACTATTTACTACCCTAGCCTTTATTATATTTTCTGCAATATCAAACTGCGTATCAAATTCTTTATTAGGCGTTTTTGGCAAATTTTGTAGTTTATTAATAAACGTACTCATAGCAGCATCATCTAAATCAGGATTAACAGGAGAATAATCTTTAAATTTATCAACCAGCTCCGTAAAATCAAAACTGTCTTTTCTAAAATCTAAGACTAACTGATTCCTTAAAAAATAATAATCCTGAATAGACGCCTTCTTAATCTCTCTTTTCAGCAACTTATCAATAGCATCAAAAGCTAAACGAGTATTAATTGATGCCTCCCTTATTTCAACAGCCTCTAAGAAATCATTGCGCCAATACGCTGAAATTTTTGTATTAGTATCTGACAGCAACAGACTAGCTACTTCTCCATCATCTTTAAATGTTACAAGAGCTACTTTTTGCATTCTTGTATTTAAAGGCAATCCTGTTTTTAACGCCATTACATCAGAATCTAAGAATGTATTATCATCAATCTTTAATACAGCTATTGATAACTCATTGTCGTTTCTATAAACCACCTGCAATAAGCACCCCTTCCTAACTTCATGCTTTAAGTGATCTATACTTCTTTGCACATCAATTTCAACGTCTAACAACTTCTTCGCATTATCCACTGCTCTTAACGCCCAGCTATCCGCCCCCAAGTCTTCAGTCATAGCCTTTAAATTCGCAGCGACTCGCTCATTCATAGACCTAAAATTATAAAACTGTCCTCTAATCCTAGTTTGATTTTTTGGGGGCGTAGTTACTTCCGTCAAAACATGTTTAATATAGTTCTCAACATCATCCTTGGTTGCCCCATCAAAAGCACGCTCCTCAACAAGATTACTCTTAACAGAAATAGAATGAAAGGAGAAACATTTTAACTCAAACGACATTTTACGTTACCTGCTGACTTTGCTTAATAGTAGATTGCAGTGTACTCACGTAATAAAAAACAGTCAAATTACCTAGTTATACCAAGTAATTAACGCAACAAAAAAGCCCGCCGTAGCGAGCTTTGAAAAATTGTTTAGATACAAATAGCACATCATATAAAAAATATATCAAAATAGTTCGGACTTCGCAAGACCCTATCCTTGTTTTTTATTATAAATAATTGTTTCGAGCCTTACAGTGAACTCATCCAATGCCTCATAATAATCTCTTTTATTTTTAATCCCAACCTTTTTAATCACATCATCTATGCTTTCATTATCCGATCTATTTTTAGTAATAACTTTAAGCAAATGACTTCTTTCTGCACCTTTATTGCAAGAATCATTCATCATTGCCAACACTAAATTCGCGCGCTCCACATCTCGATTAAAAGGCTCAACTCCGCTTGGAATGCTTGACTCTGCTATATGAGCTGCCATTTCACCCAATTTACATAAAGGCGATCTATGAGGAAAGCCATTGTGCTCTGTATTCCAAATAACCCATTGTTCTAAGCAGTAATTTGCGTAATTGTAATCTCTTCTACTCATAATCCCTCAATCTCCACTCTTGCATTCTTCTTCCCTACACCATCAACTCTCTTAATTACGAGCGGATTAAAATTTGTATCATCAATACCTAACGCCTTTGCGAATCCGTCAAGATATGGCTTCATCGCAGCTAAAAGATTATCGTTATCTCGTCTATGATTCGTTGGTGCATAGAAAGTAATTTGAAGCCCATTTTCGACACTTATCAAGTCACTGCTCTTTGTTATGTAGTAAGCATCATTAATCGCTTTATTTTTAATTTTGTTCGTTACTGCCCAATGTTGACCATTTTTTCTATTCGGCATCAACTTGGGATCTGGGAATGGAAGTACTACCATTTCACTACCCCCATTTTTACTAGCTCATTCTGTGTTCTTGCAACACCTTCTAAAAACTCTTTTCTGAACTTTGGATTACTCTCTGTAGCGCTATGACAAGCTGAACAGCACCAAGCGCCTAACAAGTCATTTGCTTTCATTCCTGCACCTGTAATACCTGCCATTCTGAGATGAGCAAGTACAGTTGTTTCAGAATTGAAGTTACAAATGCCAGCAATACGAACTTGACACCGTTGCCCTTTAGCTAGTTTTCTAAGGTTCATCTGTTCCCCCAAACTTCAAAGCCAAACTTCACCGGATCACTTAGGTTATGCTCTACTTCCCCTATTTGCATATTAGTGAGAGCTTCAGCAAATTCTTGTGTAGTTAGAAAGCGAGTAGTACCAATAACGCCTGTACCTAGAACTTTTAAAAACCGCTCATACCCCACTCTCTTCTCTGTTTCTTGCGCTACAAAGCTAGCTATGACTGCTTCTTCTTTTTGAGATAGAATAAGTAGTGGTAAGAAATACTGATACTTACAGCGTCCTGCTTCGTAGATAACACCATGCCCGGTACTTTTGGCGATATCTCTGAACCACATATGCATTAAGCGATTTTGTGCTTTTGAGCGGTCTTCTGTTTTATCTTTGATCTCAATGAGTGGGCTTTTATCTTCAGTCCACATTTTGTTAATCTGCGCCACTAGATTGCCGAGCACTTCATAGTTTTTGACCTGGAATATCATTAGAAGTTGCTCCCATTATGCGCTTTCGTCTTACGAGCAATTGGAGAACCGTTAATAATTCCCTCTGACCTAAGCTCTGACAGTTTTGTTGTTATTGTGTTTACGCTCTTATTGAACTTTTGAGCAAGCTCTTCTTTGGTCATTGACTGATAGTTCTTGATCAGCCACTCAACACCCTCTTCATTCCAGCCGATCTTGGGTTGTGCCGGCGGTCTATTTTCAGGTTTAAATATCTTTAAAAGCGGATAATTTTTCATGCTATACGCTCCCCGTCTTTGTAGAAGTGAGCCTTAATATGCAATTGCTCCTCCATCCCATCCGAGCTTTCGCAATAAACAGCGCTATTTTTATCTACGAAGTAATACCAAGAAGGCATATCCACATAACGCTTCAACTTTATATTCCAGAACTTAATTATCACTTTATTCATCCCTACACCCCTTTCCGATAATCCGACCAAGCGAACGGCAAGAAAAGCCCATCGTGTTGTATTCTGCTTGCGATACGTTGCCCAACTGCTCTTGTGAAGTCTTCAATTTTCAAGTTCGAGATCATAATCGTTGGCTTCATCTCTTCGTAACGACCGTTAATGATGTCGAATAGAATATTGCGCTCATTATCACTACCTGCCTGAACACCAACCTCATCAACGATTAACAGATCTACCGACCTATAAAGCTCAATGAGTTTCGCCTCTTCGCCGTTTCTCCCCCAACAATCACGAATAGAACGAATCAACGCCGATACTGATCTGAAAATTGAATCGTATCCACGACTTGCGATCTCATTCGCAATAGCACACGCAAGATGTGTTTTACCCGTACCTACGCCGCCGAGTAACAGTACCGGCGTGCCCTCTTCAACGTGTACGTCAAAATCACGCGCAAATTCTGCTAATGCTTGTTTGATCTCTGATTGACTCTCGTTATTGACTTCGTAGTTATCGAACGCGCAACGCTTAAAGCGCTTTGCAATTCCGTCCACACCACCAAGCTTGGCTTTCATTTCCAATTCACGCTTGCACTGCTGACACTCTTTGAAGACATCTTTGAGATAATCACCGTTCGAGAAGTGATAATCGTACAATCCATGTTTTTCACACTCTTTCTGTTCAATACAGCGATATTCTTGCTGAATTGGGGCGTAGATATTGCCACCTTTTTTTGTAACTATTTCTTGAATTGACATCATAAAACACCTACTTTCTGAATTTTGCTGGAATTACTGCCGAACCATAATCTTGAGTATTGAAGTCGTTGACTGCCGTAGAACTTCCACCTAACGACCAATTGGCATTGAAACCTTGCCACCCTCGCTCTGCACAGATACGCACAACTTCCGAAAATTCCAAATTCGCTTTAAGTGCTTCTCGCTCAATCCCCTGAATTGCCGTAAACGTTAAAGGGGCTTTTTTGGCTTTTCGAATATGCAGAAAATCTTTTGCGACTTGTTCATCAACTCCACGTGCAATCAATTCATCAAATGCCGTTGGCGCTTTAGGTTCTTTGATAGGTTCAATGATAGGTTCAGAAGAGTGACTGGTTCTATGTGCATCTCCTGCACCACCCCCTAGTGAATCTCCTGCACTAGGTAGTGAATCTCCTGCACCACCTTTATCTGCTTCTTTGACCTGCGCTTTTTCGCTCAATGTGAGGTAATAGAGATTTGATTGTTTTTCATTATTTTTTGCTCTATACTCCTTACGAAGAAATCCCATTTCTTCTAGTGCGTTTATGTGGTTTATTACAGATCTACGACTTATTTCACATTGATCTGCAATATGCTGATGTGACGGCCAACACTCTCCCAAGTCATTGGCATTGTCAGCAAGCTTAATCAGCACTAACTTGCGAAGCGGATTACCAACCTTAATCCGCATCGCTTTTACCATCAGCATCATACTCATATTTCATCTCCTTTCAGGCTATAAACAGCCCACTTGCGATTCCCTTCTCTTTCGAATCGAGAATCTATTTGTAGATTATGATCTACTCTTAATTCGTGAATCCTTGCAGCTAATCTGCCAATTCCTAGCTTTAAAAGCGCTTCTTTGGCTGTAATCTCTTTACCACTCTCAAGATGTGCCTTAAGCAGTTGTAACTGACTTACACTGCGATGATTAATCGTGTCTATCATTAAGCCCCCTTTCTTCTTCCCCAAAAACATCAGGACGAAGTTTATGCCTACTAATACCAGTCAATTCTTCAATCTTTAAAACATACTCAGCTGGCGGGGCTTTTTTATCTCGGTGCACCCACATGGCTACATGCCCCTGTTTAATACTTAATGCAGATGCTAATTGACTTTGCCCACCAGCTACATCAATAGCTTTAAGTAAATATTCTTTTTCCATAAAAACTCCTCATTCGACAGCCTAATAATAACAAATGTTTTCAATATATCAAACTTTTGTTATTTGATTGGCTACAACAATTGTTATACATTTGTTTTAATTGCACGATTAATTAAATGAAGACTTTACCGATGGAATTAAAAGATAGATTAAAAGAAGCTCGTACTAGGAAGGGATATTCTCAAGCAAAACTTGGTGAGCTAGTTGGTGTATCTCAAACAGCAATTCAATATATTGAGAATGGGAGAAATCAAAGCTCTACCAAAATTTTTGATATAGCTAGAGCGCTCGGTGTTACTTCTGAATGGCTTTTATATGGCGATGAGGGCACAATTCCAACGACATCTGAAATTACCCCATCACCTAACACAATTACTTTAGACAGCGCAAATGAAAATATTTTTGTTCCTGTTATCTCTTGGGTTGCGGCAGGTAATTTTAACAATATAGAAACCGTCCCTGTAGATGAACTTATAAAATGGGTTCCTTGCCCAGTTCCCCATGGTAAAAATACCTTTGCCCTAAAAGTTGTAGGATCTAGCATGGAAAATCCAAATGGAAAGCCCTCGTTTGAAGATGGTGATATTATCTATGTAGATCCCGAACGTGAACCTGAAAATAAATCTCTTGTTGTTGTAACCTTAGATGGAAGTGCTTCCGCAACATTTAAACAGTTAATTATTGAACTAGATGGTAAATACATTCAGCCACTCAATCCCAATTGGCATGAAAAAATTATCAAAATCAATGGAAATGCAACTATTAATGGTGTAGTTATTGGGAAATGGACGGATATTTAGGGGATAAGCATGATTACTATAAGCCCATACTCTCTGCGCTCGTACAATAAAGATAATAAGTCTTACGAACAAATAGATAATATTTTAGGAAAATTTGATCTTTTTGACTTGGTAAATGAATTTTGCCAGAAAAACATCAATATCAATCAAAAAGATGATGATGCAAAAGTATATTTTGAGCTAACTCACTATCAAATCGACAAAGCTGAGAGAAAGGCATCCCTTACATTTTCGGTCGGTGAATATGGAAGTAAATCCAACATTATTGATGTAGATACTAAGACGGTATCTCATGAAAAAAAACCTAATGAAGCAGAGATTAATGAATACATATTCGTGATGTATTTTCCTAAGAGTAAGGATGAATCATTCCTATTTATGCAATGCATTAGAGGCGTTGGCATTCTCACCAAGTTTGGTGATTTATTCAAGCAATTTTATAGAGCAAAGACGGGGTTAGTGATTCAAATTAATCCAATTACATACAAAAAAGCTATGGAAAAATGGTTAGAGGGGGATGTTAAAGAGTATAGATTCATCAATTTCCAGCCATTTGAAGACAAGGCAGATTTCAAAGAAAGCTTCGGACATAATGAGGTACAAACTGAATATGTAGTTAAACCCAAAAGAAGCAGAGCTGGATTTTTAAAACTATTTAAACTCAAAGATATTCTTGATCAAGAATCTGAAGTTATTGAATTAATGGATGACATCATCACTAGATCTGACAGAATGAAAGTTGTTGTTGAGCTTGATGGAAAACCTAAGACAATATCCGTTGGTCGTAGGTCTTCAAATACGAATTACCAGGTAGAGCCTGATGAGGATGATCTTGATTTTGATGATGGCAATAATCCAACTAAAGAAAGTCTAGAAAAATGGATTCACCGCATATATACTGATTTTATCGATTCAATGTATTCAATGGAATAAATAAACAGTATGAGCAAAAAGATAAATGTCTGCTCCATCATAAAAGGGCATATAAAAACTCTATCTAACAGCAAGAACAGAATCCTCAAGAAGGACATAGTGTTTTTCTACGTGTTCCCGCTAATCTTAGGCGCCTCTTCTATACTCTTAACCCCACCAACAGAGGCGACTGTTAGTCTTTTTGTGAACTTTGGGTCCATATTAACCGCATTGCTATTATCAGTATTAGTTCTAATTTATGATAGGCAGAACCGATTAAACAAAACGCCTGATGAGAGTTTTTCTAAAGCGAAAAACATATTAATTCAAGAATTATTTTTCAACATATCTTATTCAGTAATAGTATCGCTTTCGCTAGTAATTACCTGCTTTCTATACAGCATAATAGCCTACCCTCCCCTGCAAAAATTCTTATTCTTCCCTATAATATTATCCTTCAGCTTAAACCTCTTCCTAACAATTTTAATGATAGTGAAAAGACTACACGAGCTACTAACTAATAACTCATAACTCATAACTCATAACTGCACTTTAACTTTACCAAAGCACCGCCAATCGGCGGTTTTTTTACGCCTGTAAGAAATTAAAAAACAAAAAAACAACAAAAGTTCTTGATCAAACTAAAAACAATTGTTATATTTAAACCACAAAACAAACAAAAGTTTTAAAAAATACCAAGGAAAGAGATATGAGATATGACCACAACGCAGAAGATCGTTACTTAAATGGACTTCTAGCAGATGAGCTAGCAATTCAAGACTTAAGTGAAGAGATTGATGATCGTATGGAACGTGAGATCGAAGAATTAGAGGCTGAAGGTATCAAGTTTGAAGACTTAGATGAGATCGATTTTAAAGAGATCAGAGCAAGAGTCATTGCAGATATCCAAGAAGAACGTCAACAGCGCTCAATCGATAAAGAACTAGATAGATACTGGATTTAGGAGGAATAAACATGAGAGAAATGAACGATTGGCTAGACAGTCAGCAAGCACAAAACTTCTCTGCTCTACTCAAAACAGAAAGTGATTTTATTGAATTGGCAGTAACTGCTGAAATGCTGTTAAAAGCGATTAAAAGTAATAACCAGATGAATATAGAGGTTTGCACTGAGCGGTTAGAAAGCAAGTTAAAGCTACTTGATCAGATCACTAAACGCAGAAATGAAAGATTTAATTAAAGAAAAGCCCTAAGCGGTGAACTTAGGGCGATTCAGTACTAACAACACATAGGAGTATAGCAAAATGAGTAACGCATTATCAACCCAAGTGAAGTCTTTAGCTAAAACATTGTCACTTGGCGGCAATGAGCAAGAGTTAATTGCAACACTTAAAGCAACGGCTTTTCGCGGTCAGCAAATCAATGACAGTCAAATGACTGCTCTTCTTATCGTAGCAAATGAGCACAAACTCAATCCTTGGACTAATGAGATTTACGCTTTCCCACAAAACGGCGGGATTCAGCCGATCATTGGTATTGACGGCTGGTTAAAGTTGGCGAACAACAACAAGGAATTTGATGGACTTGAATACGATTACAAATTCAATGAAGCCGGAGAACTGCTTGCAATTACTTGTCGAGTGTACCGCAAAGATCGTAGCAGACCTATGGAAGCCACCGAGCTAATGGTTGAAAACAGACGTAATACAACGCCTTGGAAGCAATATCCAAGTCGTATGTTAAAACATAGAGCGACAGCGCAAGCGATACGTTCAGCGTTTGGTTTGTCGGGAATTATGTTGGATGACGAAGCGCAAGCAATGAATGACAGTCAAGTAAATGCGCCCGAAGTCGATGAAGCGGTAAGAATTGAACTAGTCAAAAGAGCTGAAGAAGAAGCCAAGAAAGGCGTAGAAGCACTGCTTCACGAGTGTATGACGTATGCGCTCGTGGCAAAAATGGACAGCCTTACTCTAAGTATCACGACTACAAAATGGAACTTGCTTTAGAGCGCTTAACTGGTAAGCCAACAGAATCATTCACAAGTAACGCAATGCAATGGGGAATTGATACAGAACCTAAAGCCAAAGAAGCCTACACACTGCAAACGATGAATGAGGTTCAAGATGTCGGATTTATCGATCATCCTGAAATTGAGAATTTTGGCGCAAGTCCAGATGGACTGCTTCTTGATATGTTCGGCAAGCCTTTAAATAAAGCAATTGAAATCAAATGCCCTACCTCTAAGACTCATTTAGAAACACTCACAAGCGGTAAAGTCAATCCGCAGTACATTTATCAAATGGCTTCTCAACTGATGTGTTTAGGTATGAAAGAGTGCGTCTTTATGAGCTTTGATCCCCGCTTCCCTGCTGATCTTCAAATGTTCTTGTATGACTTTGAATTAACAACAGAAATGGAAGAAGAGATCACAGAGAAAGTGGTCAAATTCAATAAAGAAGTCGACCAAGTGATTAAGGACTTGGAAAAGAAGGTAGCTTGAGATGAAAAAGATAATTGAAGTAATCCTAATCTTCTTCAATGAGCGCAAGGAAGCGCGCTTATATCGTGAATGGGCTCGCAACAGAGAAGATCAGCAACATAGCAAAATGCTAGAAGAAGCAGAAGTATTAGCAAGCCGACCAAGTTATCGGCCAGCAGAATCAGTTGAGCTTAAAAAGGTGGCGTAATGGCATATTCAGCTTTTAAAGATCGATATCAGCTCAACAAAACAAAATACGGCATTGAAGCGCTGGAAGCTGTAGAACGTAATGATCTAGTCTATATCTTTGAAAACATATATAGCTTATCAGGTGCGCTTGAATCAGAGCTAATAGACGTTGATTTTGTCTATCGAAATATGTCGCAGTTAAACGATGAGCAACTAGAAAAAATGATGCTTGACGCTCACGACGAGGAGGCGGGACAAAGCAGGCGCGGTTTCAGCAGGAATCAGTGGCCAAGACTGCTACTAGATCCGGCTGAAGTCCACAGAAGAACATCAATGATCAAGGAAGATCTGTTTTTTGAGTATCGCCGTAGAAAATTCGGCGAACCAAGACCAGAAAGACGCTACGGCAAGATTGAAGCAACGCCGAAAATGATTTTAGAAAGTAATGGGCAAATGAGCCTATTTTAGAGGTAAAAAAATGTCAAAAGGAATTAATAAGGTTATTTTAATTGGGCGCTTAGGAAGTGATCCGGATATACGTTACACACAAAATGGTAAGGCTGTTACAACAATTTCGATTGCAACATCTGAACGTTGGAAAACAAAACCGGGGAACAGCAAGAGCGCACTGAATGGCATAAAACCATATTTTTCGGAAAATTAGCAGAGATTGCCGGGCAATACCTGAAAAAAGGCTCCCAAGTATATATTGAAGGCTCACTTCACACGAGCAAATATACAGATAAACAGGGTATTGATCGTTATTCAACAGATATCATTGCAACTGAAATGCAGATGTTAAGCGGAAATGAACGAATAAACAATCAAACACCGGCACAACCAAGCTCAGTGACACAGCAAAATCGGCAAGTAGATAGCTCGCAGTTTGATGTGTCTGATGATATTCCGTTTTAGAGGAGGTTTTATGAGCGGATTAAATGCTATACAAGATTTAATTAAATCAGAACAACAAAAGGAGCAGGCAAACAATGAAAGTATGGAGAAGATACTAAGCACATTGTCAGCAATATCTATCGAGATAAAGAAGATAAAGCAACCTGATGAACTGCTAGAAATAAAAGACGTGTGTGAGATTATTAAATTTAAACACGACTGGGTTTATAGAAACATTAGATTAGGATTATTCCCTGCCCCCATAAAAATCAACACTGCATCTCGATGGTATCGATCAGAAATTGATCAATGGCTAGAGTCACAAAAATCTTACAGGGTAAATTAGAGGGTAAAAAAAAATTCTAGTTAACAAAAAGCCCCTATTTAAGGGGCTTTTTGTGTTTCGTATGGCGGAAAAGGAGGGATTCGAACCCTCGATACGCTATTAACGTATACACCCTTAGCAGGGGTGCGCCTTCAGCCACTCGGCCACTTTTCCAAATTGTGCTACTTGCTGTAAGTAGACGTCTATTATAATAATTCTTTTGCAGATGTAAAGTCTAAAATGTTTGCAATCCTACTTATTTTCTCTAAAGCGCAAAATTAATGCAATTATGAGCGGCTACTTCTCAAATGCCAATGCTCTACGCTCCATGAGTTTGGCAAAAATAATGAGAATTGCGTTAATCACAAGGTAGATTAATCCAGCCATTGCGTAGTAAGTGACCGAATCATAGGTTTGACCGGCAAGTTCTCGAGCCCGCCCCATAATATCTAATAGTGTAATACCTTGTACAAGGGAGGTACTTTTAAAGATAAGGACGATCTCATTCGAGTAACTCGGTAACGCTCTGCGAAGTGCTAAGGGGATAAGAATCTTCATTGCTTCAAATCGACTCATTCCTAACGCTAAACAGGCTTCCCACTGATTCTTAGAGATGTTTTTCACTGCACCATAAAAGAGCTGCGCTGTGTAAGCGGCTGAATTAAGTGATAATGCCAAAATTGCACAAAACCAAGCTTGCGAGAAGATATCCCATAAAAATGAATTTCGGATAAAACCAATCTGCCCTGGCCCTGTATAGAAGAGTAGAATCTGTACGAGTAGCGGAGTGCCGGTAAAGAAGATAATAAAACCGCGGGCAATTTTGGCTGGCCAGCGCTTTTCCCATAAGGTCAAAATGCCGGTTAATAATAAGGCAATAATAAAGCCACAAAAGAGTGAAGCAACCGTCAGAGCTAAGCTAAGGGGTGCGCCTTCTAATATAAATAAAAATTGATCTAACATAGTACGCTCCTATTTCGCCGGCTCAAGGTCGTATGCAGTAATACGATTATAGAGAAGATCCTGGATCTTTTGACTCACGAGTGAAATCACAAGATAGATCAGTGCTGCGATTGCGTACCAGATAAAATCATTCGTGGCACTATAGATATAGTCCGTTTCCTTCATCAACTCATGCACACCGATTAGAGAGACAAGCGCCGTATCTTTGAGTAGCACAAGCCATTGGTTACTTAACCCCGGGAACGCATGGCGCCACATCTGCGGCATAACAATATAGAGGAAAGTGGCCGGTTTAGAGAGTCCTAATACAGCCCCTGAACTCCATTGCTCTTTGGGAACGGCTAATAGCGCTCCTCGAATCGTTTGTGAAGCATAAGAAGCGTAGATCAGTGAGAGTGCAAAAGCCCCTAACCCAAAGAAAAGGTATTCACCGTAACTATCGAGTAGCGAGAAATAGGCATCCATTACCCACTCAGGCAATACCATCTCATATTCTAAAAAAAGATAGGGCAATCCTAAACCAATCAGGAAGATCACGATCAATTCCGGCAATGAGCGAACCACAGAAACAAAAAATGTCACAGGCCAGCGGATAATTCGCCATCGACTTAATTCTAAAACCGCTAAAATATTCGCCCATAAAAATCCAAGCACCAACGCCACTAATGCCAATAAAATCGTTGTCTTCGCAGCGATTAACATTGACTCAAAATAACGTGTCGTAAAGAGCTCAAAAAAACTAATTATGCCACTCACTGTATCTCCTCTATTTGCAAACAAAAAGCGATGTAGTTCATCGCTTTCTGCTCTACTGCTATTTCATTACACAATTACTGCTGTTCAAACCACTTGCTGTAGATCTCATCATATTGACCGTTCTCTTTAACGGTTTTTAATGCTTCATTGATCTCTTCGACAAGCGCTTTATTTCTTAAACCTGTACCAATGCCTAAACCTTGACCGAAATATTTAGGATCAGTGACTTTTTCGCCAACCATCACAAAATTATCGTTGCCTTGAATATATTCATTGACTACTTCGCCATCGCCGAAGACGACATCCACACGACCTAGCGCTAAATCATTCATCGCTGACGGATATTGTGGGTATACAGAGATATCGCTACCTTTGTAGGTATCTTTGATATATTGCTGATGCGTTGAACCTGAAAGTACCCCAATTTTAGCATCGGCAACATCATCGATTTTATCTGCTTTATCTTTAGTCGTGATATAGATTGAGTAGTTTTGATAATAAGGATCGCTGAATGCTAACTGTTTTGCACGCTCTTCAGTAATATCCATTCCGGAAATGACTGCATCGTAACGGCGGAGTCGAAGATTAGGGATCAATGCATCAAATTCTGCTTCAGAAAAAACACACTCTTTTTGCATCGCTTCACATACGGCATTCATAAGATCGATATCAAAACCGAGTAATTCATTATTCTCACCTTTATACTCAAAAGGAGGATATGCCGGGTTTGTACCGATATTTAATTTATCTTGTGCCATTGCTGTTGTGCTCATTAAGCCTGCAGCAAGTAGTAAAAGTCCTAATTTTTTCATAACTCAACTCCATCTATTATTTTTTATTGATGATCACTCTATTTTGATCAATTCAATGATTCTTGACATTCAATGATTTTTGAATTGATCATTCAGTCATTGTCTTAATTGCTTCTTACAGCAAGAATCATTCAGTTTGACTGAATCAGATTCTTTATTTCCCAAAATCCCTTTGAAATGAATCCTCATCTTTTGCAGTATAGCGCGAAGATTATTTAATGGGAAAGATACTGTTTAAATTCTTCTGTTTTGGGTGAAACAAAGATTGATGCATCGCCCTCTTCCACGACTTTACCTTGCTCCATATAGACCACATACGTTGCAATTCGTTTTGCAAAATCGACATCATGCGTGACAACAATTTGCGTAATACCCGTTTGAGCTAACTCTTCAATAATTGTTGCCACTTGTGAAGTAATTTCAGGGTCGAGCGCCGCCGTAGGTTCATCAAATAGCAGCACATCAGGATCCATCATTAAAGCTCTTGCAATCGCCACTCGTTGCTGTTGACCACCCGAGAGTTTGAGTGGATAGCGATCTTCTAATCCTTCAAGCTTTAAAGAGTGAAGCGCTTCAACCCCCCGTTTTTTCGCCTCGTCTAAAGACATTTTGCCTAATTTAACCGGCGCATAAGTGAGATTTTGTAAAACAGTGCGATGCGGCCAGAGATGATATTGTTGGAAGATCATTCCCACTTTCTGCCGAAGATCGCGAATCGTCTTCTCAGAAATACTCTGAGAGAAATCAAATTCAAAACCGGCAATCTCTAATTGCCCCGCTTTAGGGCGCTCAAGAATATTTAAAATTCGAAGCAGAGAGCTTTTACCCGCACCACTTGGGCCTAACAACACAACAATCTCACCTTTTTTGGCTTGTAGCGAAACATCAAATAGTACTTGTGTTTCCCCATAAAAGTAGTTTAAGTCTTTCAGCTCAATCATTTCATCCTGTCTCTCTACTTAGTGCATCTATCATTAAAGTTAGTGAAAACTCTGTCATTCAACTTAGGCAATTAAAGCATTTCTCTATAATCTTAATTTGATCTCTAGAATAATGCCGACACCGATTGAATAACCCTCATTTCCAACTATTACATTTAATATGATACTTGCGATTTATACTCATCCGATACTGGGTTTGTAACAATAGGATTATCCCCTGCTACATCTCTATCACCCTATTTTGAGTATCGCACTTCTTTTTAACTCATATTATTATTTTTAAACCTGCCTATTCTACGGTATTTTTTACTTTTCTGCTGAACCTTTTCCAAAATTTTCTACATCCAATCGCTATCAGAGTAATATCAAACCAATAACCCTATGATATCTCTATCATCTTCCTATACTCTTCTCCCTTTAATGGAGAATTTATGGCAAATTTCTCTTCAATTCTTCTCCTCAAAAATAGCACTGATAAAAGATACTTTGCGCCGATCAAAAGTTCTTTGCTAAGATGAAAACAATTTCGTAAATATAGTGAGTATGAATGCTATCTAATCGCAATCACATATTCTAATTATCTAATTACCCATTTCACTGCCTTTGTAGAGCACGACGACCATGACTAAACAAGATCGCCTATTACAACTTGTCAATCAGCCTCAAAAACGCATTGCCCTTATGGGAATGAGTGGTGTTGGAAAAACGCATCTCTCCAAAAAGATGCCGGCATCTCAATGGTTTCACTACTCTATTGATTACCGCATTGGTAGCTTTCATCTCAAAGAAGCGATTCATGATTTCCTATTAGCAGCAGCGCTTGAGCAACCTCTGTTAGCCAATTTGATTCGGCAAGGGGCGATCTCAGTACAATCGCAGCTCACTATTAGTAATTTAGCACCACTCTCCGCTTATCTTGGAATGGTCGGCAATGAAGCGCTCGGCGGCCGTCCACTTGAGCTCTTTTTAGAGCGACTAGAAAAACACCGTTTAGCAGAGATTGCAGCAGTCAAAGATATACCCTATTTTGAACAAAAAGCCTCTAAGCTTCTCAAGTTTCCCCATTTTATGATTGATTTAAGTGGTAGCTTTTGTGAATTGCAAGATGAAGAGAGCTGGGATCTCATTGGCCAGCAATCGCTCTTGGTCTATATCAAGGCCTCAGAGAAAGCGAAAAACTATCTCATTGAGCGGGCAGTTACCCATCCTAAACCGCTCTATTATCAGCGGGATTTCCTACTCCCTAAAATCACCGAATACCTTGCAAATAACCAATTAAATGGCCCTGAAGAGATTGATCCTGCTGATTTTACCCGCTGGATTTTCCCCCAATTGATCGAACACCGGTTAGCGCTCTATGAAATGCTTGCAGAACGATATGGTGTTACGATTGATGCAGAAAAACTCTATCACGTTGCTGATGAAACCCAATTTTTTGAACTGATTAAGGAAGCTATTTATGGATAATCAAACAGGCGCTACCATCAAAAAAGAGGTAACCGATAATCTTCATATTAAAAGTTATGCTCCGAACTTCTTCCGTTTGAACGATGAGAGTGAATGGCACAATACGCCAATACTATTACAAAACAAAGAAGTATTCACAGATACCCCATTACTCCCCGCCACATTTGATGAGATTACCGAGGCACATATCCAAGCTTGGATTGCCCGGAAACCAACACTCATTCTAATCGGTACCGGTAATAAAATGGAATTTCTCGCTCCACAATGGCGCGCACTACTTTACCAAAATGGTATCGGCATTGAAACGATGGCAACAGAATCTCTCTGCCGGACATTTGCGATTTTAGCAGCTGAAGATCGTAATGCACTTGGGATCTTCTTCCCCATCATCGAAGCATAATTAGACAATACAATATCTTCTGTGAATAGTTATAAGGCTGATAATTGACGCGAATCTAAAAGAGAGTCATTCACCTAATCCTCTCTAATCTAATCCTCTTTAAAAATGCTCAATAAAAAACCCGTAATCCTTTATGGTTACGGGTTTTGCACATCATCTTGATGCTAATCTCATCCTTGATTGCCACGATCCTTCATAACAACCTCTCAATTCTGTGCATCCTGCACACCTCATCCTGAGAATTGACCAAATAATCCATCAATGTTGAACGCTCTCCTGAGATTGAGGGAAACTCCTATTTCATCCTTGAGATGCAGCATCCTTGCTACGTGGATTAATTCTAATATGAATGTGTTAGCGGATCCAATTAAAAAAATTAATCATATTTTAAATTTTTATCACATAAATAATTATAATAAACAACATAATGAACATTTATTCACTATTATTGAGTCCTTATTAAACATTCATTGGGATTTCTCTGATCAAATATCTCGGATCAGCTGATCTGATGATTTCATTCAACTCATTATAGAAGAAGTAGATTCAAAAAAATCACTTTGACTCTCTCTCCTCTACTTCTATTAAACTACTGAATATTGTTATTTGATATCTAAAGTAATCCGCTTACTGCAACAATATTCCTATTCCTCTATTCTGTAATCACTTTTAGCTCAACAGGAATATGGCTATCTGGTGTTTCACCTTTGATAATCAGATCTGCCGCTTCAACGCCTTTTGCACCAATGAGTTCTGGTTGTTGGGCAATGGTTGCCGCCATTTGACCACGTTCTACCGCTTTAATTGCATCATCTGTACCATCAAAACCGACAATGACGATATTATTTTGCCCCGCTGAACGAATTGCTCTTAATGCCCCTAATGCCATTTCATCATTTTCCGCAAATACCGCTTCTACATTGGGATTTGCCGTTAAGAGATTTTGCATGACATTCATCCCTTTAGCGCGATCAAAATCTGCCGGTTGAGCTGCAATAATCTCAAAACCATTGGCTTCTTGTGATTGTTTAAATCCTTCACCTCGCTCCCTTGAAGCAGATGTTCCTACAATCCCTTGTAATTGAATCACTTTGGCATCTTTACCCAATTTTTCAACGATAAAGTCTCCGGCAGCTTTACCACCGGCAACGTTATCAGAGGCAATATGCGTTACAACGTCCCCTTTTGCACTCGCTCTATCAAGCGTAATGACTGGAATACCCGCTTTATTAGCCGCTAATACCGCATTACCCACAGCATCTGAATCTGTAGGATTGATGAGTAGAACGCGCGTCCCTTTTACAAGGATATCTTCCACATTCGCAAGTTCTTTAGCCGGGTTATTTTGTGAATCTAAAATCACCAACTCATATCCAAGCTCTTTCGCTTTCTCCGCGGCACCATCTTTCAATGTGACAAAAAATGGATTATTGAGGGTTGATACTACCAATGCAATTTTCTCTTGCGCCCACACACTACCCATTAATCCTAAGCCTAATGCGGCTACCATTGCTGTTTTTAATACTCTCTTTTTCATCGCACAACTCCTTCTACTTAAGAACGAACAGTCTTATTATCTACTAAGACCGCCAATAAAATAACGGCACCTTTCACAATCATCTGATAGTACGCATCGACACCTAATAGATTTAGGCCATTATTGAGGAATCCTAAAATCAATGCCCCAATTAATGTGCCGATAATCTTACCGCGACCGCCGGCCATACTCGTACCACCGAGCACAACTGCCGCAATGGCATCCATCTCATACCCCATCCCGGCAGTAGGTTGTGCCGATGAGAGTCGTGAAACTTCGATCATTGCCGCGACCGCACAGAGAAAACCACTCATCATATAAACAATGATTTTGACACGATCGACATTAATGCCCGACAGTCGGGTTGCCGCCTCATTACCACCAACGGCATAGATATGGCGGCCTAGTTTAGTAAATTTTAAGATATAACCGGCAATCATAAAGACTACCGCCATAATGATAATGGGTACAGGAATCCCTAATACACGACCAAAACCAATCCATTCAAACATATAAGCATAATCGCTCATACCAAGACCAATTGGACTTCCTTGTGTATAGACTTGCGTTGCACCGCGAATAATGAGCATCATCACAAGTGTAGCGATAAAGGCTTGTAACTTCCCTTTTGCGATAATCACGCCGGAGACAAGCCCTAATGCAGAACCTAATAAGAGTGCCGCAATAATCGCAAAGAAAGGGTTAATATCTTGCCCAATGATAGAAGCTGCCACAGCGCCGGTCAGTGCAAAGACTGAACCTACCGAAAGATCAATGCCACTTGTGAGAATCACTAACGTCATTCCCACTGCGATAATGGCATTAATCGAAGTCTGTTGTAGGATATTAAAGATATTATTCAATGTGAAAAAATTTTCATTTAACATTGAGACGCCGAGAATCAGAACAATCAGTGCCACCAATGATTTCTGATCAATTAAAAACTTCTTAATACGATTTGTTTGCATACTATTTCCTTGCATTATGCAATTCCTTCTACTTTGCCTACTGCTGCAGCCATAATTTTCTCTTGAGTTGCTTCACTTCTTGCAAATTCGGCCGTCATACGTCCTTCATGCATGACCATAATCCGATCACTCATTCCTAACACTTCCGGCATCTCTGATGAGACTAAAATCACGCTTAAACCGCGGCTTTTGAACTCATTAATCAGCTGATAGATCTCTTTTTTAGCGCCCACGTCTACGCCGCGTGTCGGTTCATCAAGAATTAAGACTTTCGGATTGGTCATCAAACCTTTGGCAATGGCAATCTTCTGTTGATTCCCCCCCGATAGAAGCCCAATATTTTGCTCTATATGGGG
The DNA here is from genome assembly GCF_038500265.1 of Ignatzschineria larvae DSM 13226. NCBI lineage: Bacteria > Pseudomonadati > Pseudomonadota > Gammaproteobacteria > Cardiobacteriales > Ignatzschineriaceae > Ignatzschineria > Ignatzschineria larvae. The sequence goes on from NZ_CP150637.1 coordinate 1,620,853, forward strand.
TGTTTTAATATTAAAGGTATCAATATAGGTTTTGACCGCTAACAGCTCTTCTTTGAGTCGTAAATTATTCGCTTTCCCTTGAAAGAGATTCAGGGAACTTAAGGTCATATTCTCTTTAACACTCATCGAGAGCACTAAACCATCTCGTTTACGATCTTCAGAGATATAGACGATTCCCGCTTTTAAGGCATCCGCGGCTGAACGAATACGCACCGCTTTTCCTTCTAAGGCAACAATACCGGTACTTTTTGAATGCGCGCCATAAATTGCCCGCATTAGCTCAGTTCTCCCTGAACCCATTAATCCCGATACGCCGAGGATTTCCCCTCGTTTAAGCGTAAAGCTCACATCATTAATGCCGGCCGCTTTTAGATGAGAAACCGATAAAACAGTCTCTCCAATCGGCGTTTTAATACGGGGATATTGATCTTCTAATTTACGGCCCACCATTAGCTCTATCAATCGATCTTCATTGAGTTCTGCCACCGGTTTTTCCGCAACAAATTGACCATCTCGAATCACCGTTACATCATCACAAATTTCAAAAATTTCTTTAAGACGATGCGAGATATAGACAATCCCACAACCAGTGGCTTTCAGCTCTCGAATAACCCGAAAAAGGGCTTCAGTTTCTGTATCCGTCAAGGCATCTGTAGGCTCATCCATAATGATCACGCGCGTCTCAAAACTAAGGACTTTAGCGATCTCCACCATTTGCTGTCCGCCAATTGATAATTCACCCACTAAAGTATCAGTGCTATAGGGGATACTGAGGCGTTTAAGCAATTTATCGGCCTCTTTGTGCATCTTTTTCCAATTGATACACCCTAAAGCATTGGTGAACTCCCGGCCTAAGAAGATATTCTCGGCGATAGAGAGTTCCGGAATGAGATTTAACTCTTGATGAATAATACCAATGCCGGCAATTTGAGAATCGCGAGGATTTTTAAAGGCAACCGGTTGACCCAAATAACGAATTTCACCGGCATCTTTACTATAGATCCCGGTTAATACTTTCATTAAAGTGGATTTACCTGCGCCATTCTCCCCTAACAGTGCCATCACCTTACCGGCATAGACATTAAGACTCACACCATCTAACGCTTTAACGCCGGGGAATGCCTTACTCACACCATCAATACTCAATAGTGTCGTCCCGACTTCAATCCGATCGCCCTTAGTGACCTTATTCATTAAAACATTGCTCATTAGAACACCACACCGGCTTCTAAAATAATATTGGCATAAGGGGAACATTCGCCGGTACGAATAATCGTTTTACAAGCAGGCTCGCCACTTTGCGCTTTGAGTGCCTCGTGAGTAATATAATCCACCATAATAGGCTTCGCTTCACTACTTTGTGTTTCCACCCACGCTAAAATCGCACTATGCAGATCAGGATTTTTAACTTTAATCTCATCTGCTAGCAATATCGTCTCAATTTGCATCAATGACCCTACGGCTTCTAGCGTCTCCATAAAGCTTGGGACACCTGCAACTAACGCCAAATCGATCCGCTCTGTTTGATTAGGAATGGGAAGCCCAGCATCACCAATCACAATACGATCCGTGTGTCCTAATTGGGCAAGTACGCGATGAATATCACTATTTAACAGCTTACTTTTAATCATAATGACCTCGTTCTATTATCAGAAACTATTATGCCACATCTTTCATAGCACTATACTACAGTGGCACATAATTACCCGATTAAGATCATTTTTCCCCATAAAATTTCCAATTACATCAATTGTCAGTATAGGGAATCTTTACAAAAAACGCCCTAATTTCCATTATTAGAGCGATCTTTCAGTCTTTATCTTTTATCGGCAAGACAATCATTCAATCAAATTCCATTGCCTATCGATTACCATTCATTACTAATGACTATTCCTTTTCCTATTGCTATTACCACCTTATATATGCACAAACTGTCCTAAGCCATAAGTCACAGCCATTGTTAACATCCCGACAATCACATTTCGGATCACGGCTTTTAATCGTGGTGCGCCGCCTAATGCCGCGCTGATAAAGCCCGTTAATGCTAGCGCCAATGAGACCGCGGCGAAAGTGCCCCAGATTTTATAGAGTTCAGGTAAAAAGAGGATAAAAAGTAATGGGATAATAGCACCACAAGAGAAAGAAATAATGGATGAGAATGCCGCATTCCAAGGATTAACATATTCCCCTAGTGTGATATTGAGCTTCGCTTTGACTCTCGCTGCAAGGGCATCTTCTTTCATCAACTCTGTTGCTACTTGTTGCGACAACTCCGGCGAAAGCCCCCCATTTTGATAATATTCTGCCAATTCTGCCTTCGCGCCAGCAAAATCTTCTTTTAAACGTTTCTTCTCTTTCTCTACTTCAGATTTCTCCACATCTTTTTGGGTGCTGACTGAAGAGTATTCACCACCTGCCATAGAGAGTGCGCCTGCTAGTAACCCGGCAAGACCGGCAATCAAAACAGTCATCATATTCGTAGTCGCACTCGCAACACCAATCACCAGTCCAGCGGTAGAAATAATCCCATCATTCGCCCCTAAAACACCGGCACGTAAGACATTGAGGCGGTTCTCAATATCGCCACTCTTCTTTTGGGTTTTCTCTACTGTATGTTGAACTTTGTCATTCTCTTGTGCCATTGTAATATCTCCGTATTGACTTTATTCGATCCCAACTGTTCCCTGAACATTGATGGAAAAATAGTAAATTAACGGTCGTTATAATAACATAATAATTATCTTAACTAGTGGAAATATATTATAAAAATAGAGAATGATTCTCAGTTACTTTCTGAGTTTAATAAGGCTTATGAGCGAGGCTCATTGAAACTTTGCGAAAAGCGAAGGTTGCTCTACAATGAGAGCAATCATTATTATTAAGCGTTCCTATTTTTATCACTTATTTATCATTTACCTTCATTCATTAATGCCGTTATTGCCCAAATTTCTATCACAGATTCCCAGAGGTTTTCTATGACAATGCCCCATATTCTACTCAATCAAGCAATTAAACCGGTACAAAATATCTTCTGTATTGGTCGTAATTATGCCAAACATATTGCTGAACTCAATAATGCCACGCCGAGTGAGCCGCTTGTATTCTTAAAGCCGACATCATCACTCGCCCACTGCGATCTGCCGATTCAACTTCCGACTTTTTCTGATGACATTCACTATGAAACTGAAATAGTGCTCTATATTAAAGAGAATTGTGATCACATTTCCAAAGAGAAAGCGCTCTCCATTATTGGCGGTTACGGCATCGGTTTAGATCTTACTGCGCGAGATATTCAGAGCCAGATTAAAGCAAAAGGCGAGCCTTGGACGAAGTGTAAAGGATTTAGAAATGCCGCGATTGTCTCGGATTTTGTTGCTCCTTCAGCCATTACGAACTTTGATAATATTCACTTCAGTTTTAAGCAAAATGGGGTACTCAAGCAACAAGGGGAAAGTCAGCTGATGCTCTACTCCATCGCAGATATCATCGTGTATCTTGTAGAGACTTATGGACTGACAGAAGGGGATCTCATCTATACCGGTACTCCGGAAGGTGTCGGTCCACTTGCGCCCGGCGATCAATTAGAGATGACTTTAGAATCAGTGATACAAACAACCCTCACGATTGCAAAGTAACATCTTTCAAATAATATCTACCTAGCTGAAAGCCATCAACGATTTGTCGATGGCTTTTTCAATCGTTTAAGCGTTTAATCATCTAATCGCCTAATTAACTGATTTCCTTATTTAGTTATTTAAGCGTTGATAATGCTTCTAAAACTTCAGTTGCGTGCCCTGCTACTTTTACCTTACGCCACTCTTTGAGGATATTACCCTTACGATCAAGAATAAAGGTACTGCGCTCAATACCAAAGCCTTTTTTGCCAAACATATTCTTCTCTTTAATCACATCAAGTGCTCGGCAAAGCGTTTCATCTGGATCAGAAATAAGCGGAAATTGTAGATCAAATTTCTCTACAAAGCGCTGATGTGAAGCCACGCTATCCCGAGAAGCACCCACGACTGAAGCCCCTTTTGCGGTAAATTGTGACAATAACTGATTAAAGTCTTGCGCCTCATTACTACAGCCCGGTGTATTATCTTTTGGATAGAAATAGAGAACAATAAAATCAGAATCTAATGAAGACAATGCTAATTCACCATTTTGTGTTGCGAATGCTTGATTCCAAATTGTTTGCTCGACTTGTGCCATCTTTGAACTCCTTAGCCTATAGTTATGATTGATATTATTGAGAGATTGACCACGACTTGAAGATGATTCGATATTTTCTCAATATCTCCTCGATATTACAGCAATCTTTTATCCCATATCATTCATTCAATTCGCTGATGCTCTCAGATTATGCAATGCGTTAATGGATACGGCCGATCCGTATCTCTCGATTGTCTTTTACTATAACATAGTTCAATCAAAGGATTTTAAATGTTACCGGCATGGTTAACCCTCTATGCGACCCCCTATCTCGGCACTAAACGCTTACAACAGCTCTTACAATTCTTCCCGTCTATTGAAGAGATTATCGCCGCGAATGATCACGCGTGGCGAGAAGCCGGCATGCCGGAAAATGTGATTAGCCATCGGGAACGTATTAATCAGAGCATCATCGAGGAATCACTCCATTTTTCGCAAATGGAGGGGAATGCCATTCTCCCGATTGATCATAATGATTATCCCCCGCTTTTGCGGGAAACGTATAATCCGCCGATGCTCCTTTTTGTTCGAGGCTCGGTAAAGATTCTCTCTGATCCTCAAATCGCCATTGTCGGCGCGCGAAAACCCACTCAAGAAGGGCTCTATAATAGTCAGCTTTTCGCGGCAGAGCTCGCCGATCTTGGACTCATTATTACAAGTGGGCTTGCACTCGGCGTTGATCAGGCTGCTCATCGAGCCACCATTCAAAAAGAGAAGCCGACCATAGCGGTCTTAGGAACAGGTTTAAATAATATCTATCCCAAATCTCATCGTGGATTAAGCCACGAGATTATTGAAAAAGGGGGTGCTATTATCAGTGAGTATCCTCTCAATACAGCACCGGTTGCACAGAATTTCCCCAGGCGAAATCGGATCATTTCCGGCCTCTCCTTGGCAACACTCATTATCGAGGCTACCACGCAATCAGGGTCTCTCATTACAGCGCGGATGAGTATGGAAGAGAATCGAGATGTCTTTGCTATCCCAGGCTCTATTCACTCCCCACAATCACGAGGTTGTCATCAACTGATTCGTGAAGGTGCGGCTTTAGTTGAATCAACCGCAGATATCCGGCAAGCACTCTCAGGCTGGATTGATAGGCCACAGGGGCAACAATCATTAATACTTGATGATATAGAAGAACCTCCATTATCACACCATTTGACTAGTCGGAACCGCACCGTAAGCACTCCACATTCACAAAACTCACAAAAATCTATTGCGCCCCAAACGGCGCCTGGTACTTCCCCTAATCACTCGACGCAACCAATTTCGCCGAAAGCTCTCCCCCAAGTTGAGGCTGATCATCCTTATAAAGCGATTTTTGATCTCTTAATTCAACCACAATCCATTAATCAACTCGTAGAAACATTGAAGCAACCCGCTTCTGAGATCACAACAGGCTTAATGATGCTTGAAATTGAGGGGCTTATTCAGAGCGCTCAAGGCTTTTATCAGCAGATTCGTTAGTATTTACATTGAAGTAATCTTGATAGAGCTGATCACTATTTTTGAGCCACTCTGTTCTCGAAAAACCTTTGCGATAAATTCCATTCGCATCTAACAGAATCAGATCAATCCCTTGATTAAAAAATCCTGTCAAGCTTCGTGTTCGTAACAACTGCTCAATAAAAGGAACCTCGATATTATCAATGATACGAATTTGATGATTTTTCAAAATTATTTGCAATGGTGCGGGTATAGTCCCGATCACAGAAAAAGATTGAGATAAATTATAGCTAGTAACGTTCTCAATCAATTGTTGTAAACCCTCTTCATTTCCTTTATAAAAATAGAGAAGATGAGACTTTCCGATAAGATGATTGACCCCTTCTAGACGATCTTCCTGGCGCCATTCAAAATAAGGAATCGATCGATGGGGCTCTAATTGCGTATCTCGAGCAAAAACTAATCCAATCCCCTGATCTAAATAGTTCAAAAACTGCTCTAAACGAAGATAAGCGTCTTCAGCACTCATATTCCCAATCGTTTTTTGATAATGCAATCCGCGCCAACTATCCGGCATCGAAACACTACGGCGAGGTGGTCGCCCCTCTAGCTTACGTTTTAACACCTCACTCTCCACATAGAACTCAGTAAGTGGTGAGATATAGTGTTGCTCTAATCGATCCAATAGCTGCTTTTTGGCATTCTGATTGATCATAGAATTTCCCAATATTGATCCTTAATGTTGATTTTTAAATATCGCGTACTATACAGTTTATCTGTTAGATTTATCCGTTAAGCTTACCTATTAAGCTTATGCCCATTCATTTTTATAATCATACTATAGTAAATTGGGTTTAAGAAAAATGGTTTTTAAGCAGCTAGCATGAGATTTTAAAAGAACATAAAACCTTACTAGGCAATACTTGCAAGATGCCGGATAGAACCGATTCCCCGCTTCTTACAGTCGATGCGCCGGCATTTAAATAATGCTTATTTTGAACCGATCTTACTATATTTTCAAAGCTTGAATAGAAACAGACAGAAACAGAAAGAGCGCTACAAGAGCGCTCTTATTCAATCAATTCCTCAAAACGATATTAAAGTTCATCGTCTCCTAGGTATCATTAATCATTACTCGCTAAGATTAAACGAAGTAAGCTTGAGAAGATATTATAGAGCGCAATGTAAATATCAAGCGCAACACTAATATAGTTATCTTCCCCACCACGCACGACACTATTAATACGCCATAAGATAATCGCACCTGAGAATGGAATGATTAACATTGAAAGAATCAAGTTAATCATCGGCATTTTAAGAAACAGGAAGTTCAACGCAATCGTGACAATCATCACTAAACCTAATGCGCCGACATATTTGCCAATCGGTGAAAAATCTTTGGTTTTATCGCCACCAATCGCTGCTAATACGAGGAAGAGACCACCTGTCCCACCGGCGGCAATGCCGATATATTGCCATGCGTTGCTCTTAGTAAATGCAAGCGATAGAAGTGGTCCTAACATCATTCCCATTAAAAAGGTGAATACAAACATCAGGACTAAACCCATTGTTGAGCGCTTATTCGCTTCGATCGCAAATGATAAGCCATAAAAAGCCACCATAAAGCCTACAAAAAATAGGATTGGGCTTGTGACCATTAAATTCAAAATAACATTCGTTTGTACAGAAATATACGCACCAATAATGGTCGGAATCAGCGAAAGCGCAACTAAAGTATATGCCTGACGCAGTACTTTATGCATCCCTTGACGCTCAACACCATTATAGGTATTTGTTTGATAATAATTATTCATTGACTACTCCTAAGGGTTATTCAAATATCCGTTCAACTATAGCATTTCTCTATAATCAAACATAGCTTCCTACTTAATGTAGGTTAACGTGAGAAATTTCAAGTTGAATAAAAACAGAGCTTAAGTTTTGTATCGCACACAATTATAACATCTTTGCTTGAAAATTAATGCGCCTTACAATTGAAATTATTGTGAAAAAGTGCGATTCTACTCCATTATTATACAATGATTGTAGATCCCCTTCATTAATCGCAATGAGCATGACGACTGTGCCACAGAAAAACTACCTCTATTCAAAAATTACCATTGCACTACTTTTTGGACTGCCATCACTCAGTCTAGCATCTCCTATCGCTTGTCAAATATCTCCACTTGCGCAATATATTACGCAGGATCAGCAAAAAAACAAAGCCGAGCTCTATGCTTCTTCCGATGATGGTTACTTAACGCCCACTGAAGGAGAAATTATCGGTAATGCCCAAGTATTTTTGGGTGATGATGAGCTAATGAGTGAAGGATTTCATTTAGATCGAATTAATAATGTTGTCACATCTACCGGTAAAAATGTCATTTATGCAACACCGACAGCTGTATTAGAAGGGAAAGAGGGTGTTCACTATATTGATCAAAGTGAAACAATTTTCAAACAAGCAAGTTACTACATTAAAGGACTTTCCCCAATTCAAGGTCGCGCGACACGAATAGACCATAAAGAATTACAACAAAATACTTTATTACAAGATGCAACTTACTCTACTTGTGCCGTTGATAATGAGATTTGGAAAGTAAAATCTCGGGATCTTGAAATTGATCATACCGCAGGACGCGCAATTGCCAAAAATGCAACTTTAGATATTATTGGCTTACCGATCCTTTATACGCCATATATCTCCTTTCCCATTGATAATAAGCGCCATAGCGGTCTTTTAACACCGGAAATTTCCATCTCGAAATCAGATGGATTTGAGCTATTTCTCCCTTACTACTTCAATCTAGCACCTAATATGGATGCAATATTAGCTCCTGGCTTTATTGAAAAACGAGGAGCTGCTGTAAAGGGGAATTTCCGCTATCTCAATAAATGGCAAGAGTTAGAGCTATCTGGATTGCTCTTATTCAATGATAAACTCTACGATAATAAGAATCGCTGGTTTTATAAATTTGATCAAAAATTCAATTTCAATAAAAATTTGACTGGGAATCTTCTCTACCAAGATATTTCTGACGATAGCTTCCAAGAAGATGTCAATGACCAAAGTGGATTACTACGTGAGCTCACGTTAGATCGAGAAGCAGTGCTCAACTACCGGACTCCCAATTGGGTCGCTAAAATTCGTTTCCAAGAGTTTGTGGTTACAGACCCTAAAATTATTCAATATTCCCCCTATGGGCGCGCGCCACAACTACTCTTCCATGGTAGTTGGGATCTAAAAGGCTTTGATGTTGGGCTTGATGCAGAATTTTCGCACTTTTTTTCCAAAGATAATGACAATCTTAAGCAAAAGCCGATTAAAAGCGCAAATCGTATCGATATTATGCCCTACATCAGCTATCGTTTAGGGAATCCTTGGAGTTTTTTTGAGACAACCGCACGCTTTAGATATACCCACTATAATTTAAACTATCGCGATAATGAAGGCGAAGGTAAAGAGACATCCATTACTCGTGCACTCCCTATTTTAAGTGCTCGCACAGGTTTAGTATTAGAAAAGGAACTAGCACTCACACATCTCTTTGGGGGTGGTGATTTTATTCAAACCATAGAACCCGAACTTTTCTATCTCTATGCGCCCTATCGTAAACAGAGCAATATTCCTATTTTCGATACTTCGCCAACCTCGCTGAACTTTTTTAATCTCTTCAGCTATAACGCCTTTTATGGTGCAGACCGACAATCAAATGCGAACCAAGTCACAATGGCATTGACAACACGCCTCTTCCATTCTAAAACAGGTGCCGAGCGCTTTGTCTTCTCATTAGGGCAAACGCGTTACTTTGATCCACCTAGAATCCAAATTGGCAGTGATCTTGAACACAGCGATCTCAAGAAATCAGCACTTAATGCTAGGGTTGAAGTCACCATCATTCCTGGATTAAAAGTCGATAGTAATATGCAATGGTCACCGACAGATAAACGCATTTCTAATGCAACATTGAATCTGAAATACAATCCTGAAAGTCGGAAAATATTTAATATTAACTATCGTTACAATCGCTGGGGGGAAAATAATAAATCTGACTATATCGATACCTCAGGCTTCTGGCAATTAGATCAAAAATGGGCGGTTGCCGGACGTTATAACTACTCAATCACTGAGTCCAAAATGATTGAAAGTTTAATTGGGGTTGAATACAAAGATTGCTGTGTTGCCACCCGAGTTGGGGCTCGCTATTTTCGCAATAATGTGACAGATACAGAAAAACAGTGGAAAGTCTATCTCGAGTTTGAACTCGATAGCATCGGTAGCGTAGGTCAAAATAATCAGAAACTCTGGGCTGATAATATTTCAGGATTTACTGTACCTAAAGTACGACGTTATTAATACTCCAATATGCTAATCAATATACTGGATCAATATATCTAATACAGATAACGGATAATCTTCACAATACAAAACCACTAGAAATTTTGAATGTTTCTAGTGGTTTTTGAATTTTTAGGGGCAGCTTACAGATCTAACGATTTATCAAGTGCTAATCTAAATCTTGAGGTGAAAAAGACCAAGGTAGCAATTCACCGACTGTTGTCTCTAAACTATCGCCTTTTAGATTGAGGAGCGTTACCGGCATCTCTTTACTACAAAACTCACTAATCACTTGCCGGCAGGCACCACATGGAGAAATAGGACCTTCTGTATCACCTATCACCACAAGATGCTTAAATCGCGTATGCCCCTCTGAAACAGCTTTAAAGATCGCAGTTCTTTCGGCACAGTTCGTCAACCCATAAGAAGCATTTTCAACATTACAGCCTAGAATAACTTCATCTTGTTCTGTGAGTAAAACTGCACCCACTTTGAATTTTGAGTAAGGGACGTAGGCATTTTCCATCGCTTTCATAGCTAAATCTTTCATCTCTTTTTGATCCATTTTCTGATCCATTATTCACCCACCTTTTGTAACATTGATAGTTCATCTTTTTTGTTCTTGAACATAAAGAAGAAGACAATCGCTAATAGTAACGCATAAGCTGCAAAGACAAACCAGATCGTAGTCCAATCGCGACTCACTAATTTATCAACAAGCTCACCATGGTCATTCATCACTTGTGCATACACACTATATTTATCGACCACAAAGCCTGCAGCATATGAACCGATAAAACCCCCTACGCCATTCGTTAAGGTCATAAATAACCCCTGCGCACTATTTCGAATATGGGGACTGGTCGCCTTTTCAATGTAGATAGAACCCGAAATATTGAAGAAGTCAAAAGCACAACCATAAACAATCATCGATAGAATAATAAACATGGTCCCCACCATCGAAGGATCCCCTAATCCTAAGAAAAGGAAGCGGAAAAACCAAGCCATCATGCTAATCAACATAATGTATTTGATGCCAAAACGTTTTAAGAAAAATGGTACTGATAGAATGAAAAAGACTTCAGAGATTTGAGATAAGGATACAATGAGTATCGACTGCGTCACCATAAAGCTATTTTGATAAAGCTCCAACTCAGCAAATGACTTCAAGAACGGGTCGGCCCAAGTGTTACTAATCTGCAATACGGCGCCTAATAACATCGTAAAGATAAAAAAGGTCGCTAAACGATAATTTTTGAATAATACAAATGCATTTAATCCAAGGCGCTCCACTAATGAAGGGTTTTGATTCTCGCTCTTTGTAATTGCAATTTTGGGAATAATAAAAAAGACGACGACAGCTAAAAAGAAAGCCGCAGCTGAAGCAATATAAAATTGACCTACACTTACACTTAAATTAGATAATGAAATCACCCACATCGCTGCAATAAAGCCAATCGTTCCCCAAATCCGAATCGGCGGGAATGCGGTAATAGGATCGAGCTTTTCTTGCTCAAAACAGGCATAACAGATTGAGTAAGAGAGTGCAATGGTCGGCATATAAACAAAGAGATTGATCAACATGATGATGTAGAACAATAGATAACTATCTGTTTGAGCCGCAGCGAAGAGCGTCACCCCCCCCACTAAATGACATAAAATAAAGAGATAATTCGCCGGAATCCATTTATCGGAGATAATCCCCATGATACTCGGTGCAAAAATGGAAGCAATCCCCATCGCCGCATAGATACTCCCAATTTGCACCCCATTAAACCCTAATGTTGCGCCCATATAAGAGCCCGCGGTAATCAGCCACGAACCCCAGATAAAGAATTGCAAGAATTGTAATATTTTTAATTTTAAGCTTAAACTCATATTCCTACTCCCCTGCCCCTAATAAAACAGAATCTAACGCTACTGTAATCATCTCATTAAAACTTGTTTGTCGCTCTTCTGAGCTTAATGCAATCCCTTTGCGGATATGATCTGAAACAGTGCAAATAGTCAATGCTTTCGCCCCAAATTCAGCTGCAACGCCATAAATACCCGCCGCCTCCATCTCAACACCTAAAATATTGTATTTTTCCATCACGTCAAACATCTCGGCATCAGGTGAATAGAAGAGATCAGCGGAAAAAAGATTACCTACTTTTACCGGTACATTATTCTGCTTAGCTGCCGTCACCGCATGATGCACCAAATCATAATCTGCAATCGCGGCAAAATCATGATCCTTAAAGCGAATTCGATTCACCTTTGAATCTGTGCATGCCCCCATACCAATAACAATATCTCGAACATTGATATCAGCGCTCACAGCCCCACAAGAGCCCACTCGAATAATATTTTTTACGCCATAGAACTTAATTAATTCAGTTGCATAGATTGAACAAGAAGGTATCCCCATTCCATGCCCCATTACCGAAATCTTCATTCCTTTATAAAAACCTGTGTATCCTAACATTCCTCGAACGTTAGTAACTTCAATTGCATCATCTAGGAAATTCTCAGCAATATATTTTGCTCGTAGAGGATCTCCCGGCATTAAAACCGTTTCGGCAAAAGCATTATCAGGGGCATTAATATGTGGGGTTGCCATCATAGACTCCTACTTATAAATTTAATGGTGTTAATGGGTGCCTCTATTTTTGGCAATTGAAACAAGGACAATGACCATAATGAGAGGGATTTGAAAAATAGAGGGCTGATTATTAATCAATACAATTAATATAATCAACCCCGACAATGATGAATCGATTACTCGGTAATAACGGTATAGATTAACTGCGGCTCAGTTGCTTGGTCGCTAATAGTAATATTGTTATAAAGTCGCTCTTTAATCGCTTCTACATCTGATTGATTTGCATGAATCGTCAGCAATGATTCCCCTGCCTCAACACGATCTCCAACTTTTTTATGTAACACCAAACCTACTGCGGGATCAACATTATCCTCTTTCTTCGCACGACCCGCTCCTAACATCATCGCTGCAATACCGACTTCATCAGCCACAATATTAGAGACATAACCTGATATTTTCGCCGGTAATTCAATCTGATATTTCGCTGTTGGTAACTTCTCAGGATGATCGACGACAGAATCATCCCCACCTTGATTACGAAGCATGACTCTAAATTTCTCAATTGCCTTACCATTACGCATCACTTCTTCAAGCATTCCACGTGCTTCTTCTAAGCTCTCAGCTTTACCGGCAAGCACAACCATTTGGCTACCTAATACCAGTACCAACTCATGCAGATCTTTTGGTCCTACTCCTTTGAGCGTATCAATCGCCTCTTTCACTTCGAGGGCATTACCAATAGCATATCCAAGAGGTTGTGACATATCTGAAATAATCGCCATCGTTTGCCGATTCACTTTATTGCCAATTTGTACCATTGCATGGGCAAGTGCCTCTGCATCTTCTAGGCTCTTCATAAATGCGCCAGCGCCTGTTTTGACATCAAGCACAATCGCATCACTTCCGGCGGCAATTTTTTTACTCATAATGGAGCTTGCAATGAGTGGAATAGAATTGACGGTTCCCGTCACATCACGAAGCGCATAAATCTTCTTATCTGCCGGCGTTAAATTCCCCGTTTGCCCGATTACCGCAACTTTATCATCATTCACTAAGCGAATAAAATCTGCCTTTTCAATCTCAGTTTGAAATCCTGCAATTGCATCAAGTTTATCCGTTGTACCACCTGTATGCCCAAGCCCACGCCCCGACATCTTCGCAACCGGCACATCTAATGCGGCAACTAGAGGCGCTAATACTAAAGTCGTCGTATCACCAACACCACCAGTAGAATGCTTATCTACTTTGATTCCTTCAATAGCGGATAAATCGAGTACATCCCCAGAATTCACCATTGCCATCGTCAAATCGGCACGCTCTTGATCATTCATATCCTGAAAATAGATCGCCATCGCCAGCGCACTCATCTGATAATCGGGAATCTCCCCATGGGTATAGCCCTGAATCACAAAATCAATCTCTTCTTTTGTCAAAGCATGTCCATCTCTTTTCTTAGAGATAATATCAACCATTCGCATAATTACATTCCTTATAATAATTTATATCAAAGTTAATTGGTCAAAGTTAATTAAATATGATCTTATTATACTTAAAGCCTGATATGGTTAATATTGTAATCTTTTTTAATTTAAAGCAAATTTATATTGGAATTTACTATTGTTTGAATCATTTTTATTGTAAAACATATAAAGCTATATATGTTACTCAATGAGCATTTGGTAAACCCCGTCAAATTTCCCGCCATTTTTATTTTCGGCAACAAAAAACCCCACAATAATGCGGGGTTTTGGCCTTTAGTTGGTGGGCCTTGCTGGTCTCGAACCAGCGACCGCTCGATTATGAGTCGAGAGCTCTAACCAACTGAGCTAAAGGCCCTAAATTTGGTAGGCATAATTGGATTCGAACCAACGACCTCCACCATGTCAAGGTGGCGCTCTAACCAACTGAGCTATATGCCTCTAATTAAGAAACAATATATTGCCCGATTATTAATATTTTGACAAGTACTTTTTTTATTTTGTTTAGCAATTAGACATATCCCCACCTAATTACTGAAAAATGGCGATCTAAATAGTGTCAACAAGGCAATTTCAGTAATAAACTGCTAAAATAGAGGCCATTAATTACCGATAACAATGAATTATCTTAACTCCCCCCTTTTGAACAGAGACTTAAATAATATGGCAGAAAAAAAACCAGGCTTTTTTAGTCGCTTATTTGGTGGCAAAAAGCAGAAAGAAGTAGAAAAAGAGATCGCTCCAGTCACACAACCTTCCGATAATCCCATCATTGAAGAAGTAACAGAAAGAGATTTAGAAAAACAGGATAAAAAAAATGTTCTTGAAACAGAAACTATTGATTCAGAAGCATCAACGACTGTTAAAGTAATTAATACCATTGCTGAAGGGATTATCACAGAAGTAAGAGAAAATCTTGAACCCCATAGTCATACAGAGGAAGATGCAACAAGCGATTCTGATGATACACCAATCAAAGCTCAACATGGGTTTATCGAAGAGATTGCAGAAGCTACCAAGACCGAGATAAAAATCCATGATATTAATGAAGCTGTTGAGACACAAGCGGATGTAATTGATGCTCATGAAGAGGCCGAAATAAACAATCGTATTAAGGGGGCTGAACCTGAAGGCATCATAAGTGATACAGCGGTCAATGATGAGATAGCTAAAACAACAATCAATGAAGAGTTCCTAAAGACTTCTGAAATATCTTCACCTGTAAATATAGATCTGCAAGATAATGACAATGCTGAACTTGATACCCAAAAGGCTGCCGATGAAGCTATTTCAACACCGGTCAATGAAGTACCAGTAGAAGTTGAAGAAATTAAAGAAGTTGAAGCATTGGTAGAACCTGCTGCTATAGAGATAGAGACAACCGGGGTTGAAGCATCCTCCATTCCTGAATCCCATCAAACTGCGGAACGTCCTGCGAAGAAGCCGGGATTTTTTGCCCGGCTCAGTGAAAAACTGAGCAAAACACGCAGTAGCCTCACAGAAGGACTTGCTGATCTCTTCTTAGGTAAAAAAGAGATCAATGAAGAGATTCTCGAAGAGCTTGAAACTCGACTTTTGATGGCGGATGTGGGAATCAATGTCACCACGCAATTATTAGATCAAATTAGAGATTCTGTATCCCGTAAATCCCTGTCAAATGTGGATGAGCTTTTTGCGGCACTGAAAGTACAGATGAAAGAGATTCTTGCACCGGTTTCTAAGCCGCTTGTAATTGATACCTCTCATAAACCCTATGTATTACTGATGATCGGTGTGAATGGCGTAGGAAAAACCACGACTATCGGTAAACTCGCTAAGAAATTTCAAAATAAGGGGAAATCTGTCATGTTGGCCGCTGGTGATACCTTTAGAGCCGCCGCCGTGGAACAATTAGAGATCTGGGGTGAGCGGAATCATATTCCAGTTGTTTCGCAAAAAGAGGGAGCTGATCCTGCTTCTGTGATCTTTGATGCGATGGAATCAGCTAAAGCGAAAAAAGTAGATATCCTGATTGCTGATACTGCCGGTCGACTACATACAGATTCAGGGTTGATGCAAGAATTAGCGAAAATTAATCGTGTTATTAAACGCCATGATGAGAGTGCGCCCCATGAAGTGATGCTTGTTGTCGATGCATCCACAGGGCAAAATGCACTCAACCAAGCAAGACAATTTAATGCAACAATTCCTCTTTCTGGCATCACCTTTACAAAATTAGATGGGACAGCAAAAGGCGGTATTATTTTCGCTATTGCCGAAGAATTGAAGATTCCTATCCGCTTTATCGGTGTTGGGGAAACGATTGATGATCTTCGCCCATTTAATGCCGAAGAATTTGTCGATGCACTTATTGGTGAACCCGACGCTTAACTAACTAACAAGCAATCAAATAAAAAGGGATCGATTGTCATATCCGATCCCTTTTCTGTTTAACTTTTCTATTTATAGTAAACTTGGTTTAAGAAAAATGTTTTTTATGTAGCTAGTGTGGAACTTTAAAAGAACATCAAACCGTACTAAACAACACTTGCAAGATGCCGGATAGAACAGCATCCTCGCCTCGATCAGCTTATGCGCCGGCATTTAAATGAGTTTATTTTAAGCCGATCTTACTATAACTCTTCTATTTAATCTTTCTGCTTAGACTTTTCTAGCTAACAATATATCGCTCATTCCCACTATCTAATCAGAATATCTTGAGATTAGAGCTCATCAGCTAGAAATCAAAGTTGAAACTATCATAATTAGGTTGTGCTCCTACATTAGAGGATTGCGTAGATTGCATCTGCTCAACTAATTGTTGTAATTGCAATAAGGATGAGTGATTTGGTTGTACCGCTAATCCCAATGCAACATACTGCGCCGCCACATCATAAGTACCATAATTATAAGCATCTCTTGCACTTGCGTAGTAAACATTGGCAATGTTCGCAATACCTTGCTGTGCTTGCGCATTATTCGGATCAATCGCTAAAGCCGATTGGTAATAGTGATAAGCATCATCCTGATTTACGCCTACATAAATACCCTGCTCGTAGGCAATATCCCCTTGCAACAGAAAACCATCGATAAGTGCTAAATCTTCTGCTGAAAGGCCTGTTGCATTATGATCTACAGATAAAAGCTCTAAACCTAAACTACCATGATTTGTCTCTGTATTCTCTTCGCTCACCACGACCTCTTCAGAACCATCCATATTATTGGCTAACTCGACTTTAGTGACTTTCGCATCTTGAGTTGCATCTAATACCGGACGCTCTTGTAAAATCTCCAAATCTTCTGTTCTAGTCACTTTAGGTACATAAATATATTGCTGACGAACCTCTTCAGGAATAGCCGGATTTAATGCCGCCATCGCACCGGAGTCTTCATTTCCAATCACAACATATTTCGGCACATCACCATCATAAAGCGGTTTATCGCCTAACATAAAGTAAGCAAATACTGCTAAAGCACTAAATACTAAAAAAGCTATAAATAGACTAAATCCTTGAAACCAGCCCATACCTAATTTACTCCCTCTCTGTTTTTTAACCGGTGGTTTATCCTGTGCGGTCGCTTCATTCTCTTCTTCAGCAGCTTGAGTAGGATTTTCTACAGAACCTCCCAGCATTGCCAAAGGTTCCGCCGGCATTGCGCTCTGATCTGCAACCGCTGAAAAATGTTCCTCTGAAAAACCTTGAGTCTCCCGTAACTGAGGTTCTCTACGAATATCATCTTGTTCAGTGATTAACTTAGGTTCTGCATGCATTGCCGGAATGGTATCAATGGCCTTTTGTAATAATTCCTGATCGTCCGCTACGCTAAATTGTTCCGGCGTATTTTCTGCAAGTAGTGATTCTTGCGCGGTATTGTGAATCGAAAACTCTAAAGTACCTTTCTCTTCCAAATGTTCAGGCTCAAAAGTTACATCATTATAAAGATGACGAGTATTCCCATCATTGATAGATGAGAGCGTTAAATCATTCTCATCGCTATCATCATTCTCATGCAAGGATCCGATTGTTACAGATTCATCTTGTAACTGCTCTTGTACTGAATTTTGTATCTCCATTGATTCATCAGCAATAGAACGCGCTTCATTGGAAGAAGGAGCGCCCGTCACTAGAGTTTTATCATTAGCATCCTGCTTATTCGAAGGTATTGCCTTACTATCTGACTTCATATTATCCATTTTTATTTATTCATCGTTCAATATGGGATTCAATACTTGCACACTACCCGATTCATATATTTGTAGATCTAAATATAATGATCAAATGCTTCCAAAGCTTCCCGTAATTCAAAAAGTGGTAACCCCATTACTCCAGAATAACTGCCTTTAATAGATTGAATATAACCCGCCATCTTTCCTTGAATTGCATAGCCACCAGCCTTATCTGCAGGCTCACCACTTTGCCAATATTCCAATACAAATTGCTCGGGCAATAGGGAGAATTGTACCGTTGTTTCGCTCAACATGGTTACAAATTTCTCTTCTCCATCAATCATTCCGACTAGTGTTAAAGCAGTAAATACTTGATGCGTCCTATTAGAGAGCTTTTTCATCATATGCAAATAATCTTGAAGATCTTTAGGCTTCCCAATTATGTCACCATCAACACTTAATGTTGTATCTGCGGTGAGTAGAATATCCCGCTCACTGACACAGATCTCACCATTAGCGAGCGCCATCAATGCTTTCTTCTCTGAGATCTCTTTTGCATAGACTTCTGGTAATATCGGTTGCACAATCGATTCGTCGACTTCAACATCAATCACTTGATAATTAAGCCCTAATTGGGTCAATAACTCTCTTCTTCGTGGTGAACGAGAAGCTAATAATATCTTTAAATTTTGCATGAATTATTGAGATGCTCCGTTATCTAGCTATTTTGAATATCATTCATATTCGGCAATCACTATTGATAAAAAAATGATCTACCTAGTAAAGTGACACTATCATCTTACTTTACTAGATAAATCATATTGCTAATGTAGGATCAAATTAACCTTCTTGAACAGAACCAACGTCTACTGCTGAAGATTGTTCAGGGGTAATATCACCATCATAATAGAGATATTTGCCATTTTGATCAAAATGTAAACGAAGTCTTTGTAACTCCTTAATATCACCTTCTGAATTTGAATGGTAGAAGGTATAGTACCAAGTTGAAGGATCATACACATCTCGCACTAAAGGTGTACCTAATAAGAGCTGAACATCTGCCTTGCTCATTCCAGGCTTCAGATTTTCAAGACGTTGTACTTCAATATAGTTACCTTGATAAACATCTACACGATGTAATGACAACTTCGAACAACCTACTGCTAAGAGCGAAACTATTGTTAACAGCAGGAAATATTTCATTTTTTTCATTTTAATCTTTCTCCTAGAAGAATAGAGGTCAATGATACCCTTTTTCGTGAAAAATTCTATTCATTATTTTCAAGTTCCAACCATCGCTCATATTTTTGCTCAAGAAGTTGATTTTGCTCCGCAAGTTCTGTGAGCTTTTCAGTCTGAAATTGATGATTTTCTTGATAAAAAGAATTAGCTTGCACTAATTTTTCTAATTCTTCAATAGTTTGTTCTATCTTGGCAATCTCATTGGGTAAAGCTTCAAGCTCTCGTGTCTCTTTATAACTCAATTTACGCTTCGCTTTCACTTCTGATGATTTTATATTATTCGTGCTATTCGTTGCATTATCTATATCAGCGTTATTGGATTTTGATGATTGAGAAGCATTTTTATGCTCCTCTATGCGCTTTCCATCACTCCCTTTACTTTTAGCTTGCTTCTCTTTTGCTTGCCTCTCTTTTTCTTGTGCGATAACACGTGCTTGCCAGTCACTATAACCGCCAATATACTCCTCAATGCGCCCTTCGCCTTCAAACACCAGCACCGAAGTCACAACGCTATCTAAAAATGCACGATCATGAGAAATGAGTAATAGAGTACCATCATAATTAGCGACTAACTCTTCGAGTAATTCTAATGTCTCAATATCAAGATCATTCGTCGGCTCATCCATCACAAGGAAGTTAAATGGTTTTGCAAAAAGCTTCGCTAATAGTAGACGATTACGCTCTCCACCTGATAGAGAGTTTACAGGACTGCGCGCCCGCTCCGGCGTAAACATAAAGTCTTGTAACCAACTAATAACGTGTCGCTTTTTACCATTAATTTCAATAAAGTCACTTCCTTCACCCACGTTATCAACGACTGTGGCATCAAGATCAAGTTTCGCACGTAATTGATCAAAGTAAGCAATCTCTAATTGCGTCCCTTGCTCAACAAGCCCGCTATCAGGAATAATATCGCCTAATAGAAGCTTCACTAATGTAGATTTACCGGCGCCATTTGGACCGATAATCCCGACTTTATCGCCACGCATTAAGGTGAAATTAAAGTTTTTAATAAGTGGTTTTTCACCCAATGTCAGATAAACATCCTCCGCTAATATGACCCGTTTACCTGATTTTTTCGCTTCCTCATGGTGCAATGTTGCTTTTCCTTGACGATCTAAACGTTCTTTTCGCTCTTCTCGCATCGATTTTAAAGCCCGCACTCGACCTTCATTACGTGTTCGGCGTGCTTTGATTCCTTGACGGATCCAGACTTCTTCCTCAGCTAATTTTTTATCAAAAAGCGCCCGCTCCATCTCTTCATTATGTAGCTCAATCGCTTTAAATTTCTGATAATCGCTATATGAACCGGGGTATTCTGTTAGATGACCACGATCTAATTCAATAATCTTCGTGGCAATTTTATCTAAGAAGTGACGATCATGAGA
Organism: Ignatzschineria larvae DSM 13226; assembly: GCF_038500265.1. NCBI lineage: Bacteria > Pseudomonadati > Pseudomonadota > Gammaproteobacteria > Cardiobacteriales > Ignatzschineriaceae > Ignatzschineria > Ignatzschineria larvae. The sequence continues at coordinate 1,641,692 of NZ_CP150637.1, forward strand.
TACAAAAAGAAGCGCGCCTTGATAGAGCTCGGTCAACATCTTCTCAAGCCATTCAATCATCTCAATATCAAGGTGATTTGTCGGCTCATCAAGCAAAATAAGATCAGGATCACTCACCAATACTTTCGCAAGTAGCACTCTGCGAATCCATCCGCCCGACAATGCTGACATCTGTTTGTCACCATCTAGCTCTAAACGAGTCAAAATTTCTGAAATCCGCTGATCAATCGTCCAAGCATTCAGACGATCTAACTCTTGTTGTAAACGCCCTAAAGCATCTAAATCGACATTTTCACCCGCTTCAATTAGCTGATGATATTGTTGTAATTTCTCACCGATGTTACTCAAGCCACTCGTCACAACTTCGTAAACAGTTTCAGTTAAATCCTCAGGGATTTCTTGATTTAATTTTGCAATTTTAAGATCATTATTATGGATAATCTCCCCATCATCGGGGATAACTTCTTTAGCAACAACCCGAAGAAGCGATGATTTTCCCTCCCCATTACGTCCGACTAAACAGACTCGCTCCCCTTTAGAAATGGCAAAATTAACCTCTTTCAGTAGAGGTCTTGCGCCATAAGAGAGGGAGATATCTTGTAAACGAAGTAAAACCATACTAATCCTCAATAAATTGTGAGATAACAGGCTGTTTATAAGTTAAACGCATTGAACACATTAAAACGCCAATATTTCTCAATACTTTTCAATCATGTTGCGTAACACGATAATAACAATAGGGTAATATTACTAAGAATAAGGGTTAAAATATATCACTTCGGCAAAAATAGCGCTAATATTCTGCAATAAACGTGATTATCTTACCTTACTTTCATCTACAGATATTGATTGAAGCGCTATCTTATTAAGGAGATTTAGGGATCTCATTATAGGAAGCACCGTTCAATATATCACCATTAGTTGCATCATTATTAGGTATATCAGGATTTTCCATCGACCCACTCTGAATAATGATAATGCCAGCATAACGATCATCATCGCGTTTCTCTGCTCTTTCAAAGGCTTCGATTGCTATCTGTTCATGAAAAGGTGTCAGAGCTGATCGTCCTGTTTCTGCTAGGGTAATAGGGGGCGGTAATAGGTCATCAAAGCCAAGAGCCTCTAATAGTTCATCGCGATAATGAATGCTAAATATTGTTACAATTATTAATAGGATCAATGAAAGAATCGCCGCAATGTGCCAACCTTTAATTTTAAAATAAGGTTCAAAATCATGGGCAATCAATCGGACAACGCGTCCAGGATAACCATACGAAAATGCGTGTAACTGCCGTAATTTGGCCATAGAGTAATCATGAGTTTTACCATAATACTGATAAACGTGCGTCAATAGATCCCGTACCTGCATTAAATTCACAGGTCCTAAGGTATAACTATTAGAGTGACGTAAGATTTCCTTAGAGAAGATATCTTGATTATTAAGATCCATAAAGAGCACTAGCACAAGATCAGGATGTCGATTAATACGATTAATACGCTCTTTAGTGCGATAGAGAAAAGCCAGCTCTTCATTTGAAAGGCAATCTGCACCATCGACTAAAAGCACCATTTTTAATCCGGTAGGCGGGACTTCTTCTAACCGCGCAATAATCTCCTGCTCATTCTCTTCGCAACCTAAAATATCTGATATTTGTCGATAAAAGCCTTTACCACATGCAGTAATACTACGCGCAACAATATGTTCATGTTGTTGCAAACGTTCAGCTAATTCCAGCATGAATCGTGTTTTACCACAACCTGAAGGACCGAAGACAGAGTAAAAATCCCCCCTATTAGCACTAATATGATATTCAATTTTCTGCAAAACCTCTTCGGTAGGCCCTAAGGGAAGCCAAGGAAGATTATGCAAAAGCTCTAATTTTCGCATCTATGGTGTACCAAACTCTATTGCTTCAATAATATATGCTTCCGGAATATCATCTGTAATCATGGCCTTGCCAACCGATTCAAATAAAACAAACCGGATCTTATTCGTGGTATTTTTCTTATCTAAACGCATCGCATTTAAAAATGCATGAATATCAAAGGCTACAGGCGCCTCACAAGGTAGGCCAAAGAGATGTAGTAACGAAGTAATGTAGAGCTGATCTTTCTTGTCAATCAATCCCATACGACAAGAGAGGTAGCCCGCCATATTAATTCCGATTGCAACTGCTTCTCCATGTAATATCCCTTGATACTTCATCAATTTTTCAATCGCATGTCCAAAAGTATGTCCAAGATTTAAGGTTGCCCGAATCCCGGATTCCCGTTCATCTTGATCGACAATCCCTTTCTTATATGAACATGATCGATAGATCATCTCCGCAACTGTATCACTCTCTTTCCCGAGAATTTCTTCATAATGTACCCTCATCCATTCTAGAAACTCTGCATCCTGAATAAAACCATACTTCAGCACTTCAGCTAATCCACTAATATATTCCCGCTGAGGCAGCGTTTTAAGTAGTGAAAGATCAATCAACACTCGTTTTGGCTGATAAAAAGTTCCAATCATATTTTTACCAAGAGGATGATTCACTGCGGTTTTTCCACCTACTGAGCTATCTACTTGCGCTAATAGTGTTGTAGGAATCTGTACAAAATCAATCCCACGTTGATATGTACTTGCAACAAAACCAGCTAAATCTCCAATAACACCACCACCAAAAGCAATTAAAAGGGATTTGCGATTAAATTCTAATTCCAATAAACGCGTATGCACTTCGGCAAATGACTGTAAGTTTTTATAGCGCTCACCATCTTCAATAATCACAACTTGATTACGATTTCCATCTACTAAAGAGAGAATACGATCTGAATGAAGCGCATAAATGGTTGTATTGGTTAATACTAATCGTTGTTCATAAGGAAACGCTTCTGCAAAACGCATTGATGCCAAAAGATTACAATCGATATCAATGTTATATGAACGATCTGCTAAATCAACGGTTAAACTCTTCATTTACTATTTCCTATCAACCATTCTGGGAGCATTGCTTTTTTTTCAAGAATGCTCTCTATGATACCACTGACGACTATCTTCGGGGGGATATTATCTGAATAAATTATATAATCAGCAATCTCTCTATAAAGAGGATCTCGTACATTGTACAACTGCTGCAATACAGATTTAGGGTCATCATGCTTTAATAATGGCCGCTGTTGATCAAAACGCACCCGATCAAACTGAGTTTCAGGTGAAACATTGAGATAAAAAATAAGGCTATTTTCTCTCAATTTCTGACGATTTTCAAAGCGAAGTACTGCCCCGCCTCCAGTTGCTAATACGATTTTCTCTTTACAACAGAGTTCTTCAATCGCCCTGCTTTCTCGATCTCGGAAGCCTGCCTCCCCTTCCATCTCAAAAATATAAGGAATATTGACCCCTGTACTGGCCTCAACATGGTGATCGCTATCTGCAAACTCATACCCTATTGTTTGCGCTAACAATCTCCCAACAGTAGACTTCCCTGACCCCATCGGTCCTATTAAGTAGATATTACACTGACACATATTGTTTTAGTCATCCCCACAATATCATTATTATTATAATTTGCTCTCATACGTTCTTATTATTACACAATATACACCATTAAGTTTGATCTCGCAGACTCTACATCATCAATATATATATGTATATTTATGGGTGAATGTATCTGATATATTTACTTAGACTTAAATATCTAATGCAACCCTATTTTAATGCATCAGTGTATCAACAATTTTCGGACTAATAAATATTAAGAGCTCTGCTTTTCGCCGCCGGCTCGTCTCTTTTTTAAACATATTACCAATAAATGGTAATCCGCTTAGAAAAGGCACAGACTCAACGCCGGTCACATTTTCATATTCATAAATTCCGCCTAACACCACAGTTTCTCCATGCCCAACAGTTGCCTGTGTTTTCAGCTCTTTCTTACCAATAATCGGTTCTCCTTTACTCTCATAACCAATAATTTCATCTTTTGAGATAAAAATATCGATTAAGATTTTCCCTGTCGGCGTAATATGTGGTTTAACGTTGAGCTCCATTACCGCTTCTTTAAACTCAGTATTCGTCCCATCATTAGAGCTTGTGGAATAAGCAACTTCTGCGCCTTGCTTAATATACGCGGGCTTTCGACTTGTCGTTAGCACAATGGGATTTGAGATAATCTCACCACGCCCTTCCGATTGCATCGCCGATAATTCTAAGCCTAAATTCAGCCCTTTCCCTAAAATCATATAGGCCATTGAGAAATTAGGATCTTTGACCCCTAATGAGGTTAATGAACCTACATTTCCCCCAAAATTACCCGAGCCGGGTCGATCTGTAATATTACCGCCTATAGAATAATCTCCTTTGGCATAATTTAAACCCCAATTGACCCCAAGCTCTTTGGCAAAATCATCAAAAGCAGCGACAATATAAGCAGAAATCTCTACCTGCTTCGCTGGCCGATCAAGTGCTTGAATGACCCGCTTCATCTTCTCTAATTTACCGGCTTGATCTGTAATCACTAGCTGATTTAAACGATGATCTGCCCCAATAGATCCTTGATAACTTTTAGGCACGCCGCCATCAAAGAGATGACTCTCCAATACCGGCAATAGCTCTTCTGCTTCTGCATAATGTAAAGTAATCACTTCTGTTCGCAACCCTCCTTGTGCAAGACGCTCATATTCAGGCTCATTCATAATAAAAAGCAGATCCCCTTTCTGATATTTGCGCAAATTTGCATAGAGTAAAATAGCTTCTAAGATCTCATCGAGCGTCATCTGTTCAAGACTTAAAGTAACATTCTGCTCTGCAGATGGATGCACCATAATATTTCGCCCACTCTCTTGCGCTAACAGGTTGAGAAGATAGGAAAGACTGACATTATGAAATGTTAGACTCATCCTGCCGGCATCATCCGTCTGCAATTGATTTTGAGAAATTTTAAGCTCTGGGTTTACTATCGACTCATTCTGCGAACGACTCTCTAATTGCAATGCCGGAAGATTCCCAGATTGAGCAAAAACCACAACCGGCAATATTAAGAGGGAGATAGACAATAATCTTGTTATAAACTGCTTCTGCTTTAATCGTACAGTCTGCATTGATAAACCCAATACAAGTAAAATGCCCCATAAGGGTAAGATAAAATGCACCATCTCTTATCTCTCTCTTTGATATGTAATATGTTTTTTTGTTATCAATGTGTCAACAGCACATCATCAATACGGTATCGATACGCTTCTTAGGAATATCATCTACTATGCACACAAGCAGAATCTCTCTATTTCTCTATTTTTCTGTTTCTCTATTCATCTACCAACAATTCGTTACAATCAGTTTTCCTCCCTATTGATAGGATCAAGAATGACTTGCCTTGCAGGAAGATCAATCATCACAAGTCCAAACATTCCTTCTGTAATAACCTGTGACTCTTGTATATTTCGCTCCGATGCAATAATAGCGTAACGCTTTCCACCTCGAACAAAGAGCCCCATCAAACGATACCCCTGGTAATTGTCGCCGACCTTCCAAATAAAAGTATCGCTGCCATCCATCTGAGTTGCTCCTAGCGCCATTGCCGAGGTAAGAAATAAGGAGTGAATATGAGAACCTGCAATCAAAGAATCCTGCTGAGCACTTTGGGATTGCTCTAACCACTGAGAACTCTCTTTCATCTTCTCGTTTATCTTCTCGTTCATCTCTTCCCTATTTGCCCAACTTAATGAAACCTGAGCAATATCGCGAGGTAAATCAATAGGAGAATTTTGCAATAATATCGGCACATAATCCGATAGTTGTAATAATGCATAGAAATGCAGGGTTGCTTGCAAATGTCCGTTATAGTCACTACTACAGGTTTTCTGAGAATAATCATTACCCTGCCATTGCAGAGATTCCACGTACATTAGGTAATGGGGTATATGGCTCAGTTGATACAGTAAACGATACAGATCCTCCTGATTACCACAAAGATCAAATGTCAGATTTAACCGCTCAAATGCGCTGTCTAATAAATTTCGTTCTGCTTGTGAGTTGGCCACTAAATTATCCCACAACAATGGGAGGTTATAAGATGTCAAAGAAGTAACGGTTTGCCTAGCTTGAGATTTCCGTTGAATACCTGCCCGATAACCGCCAATTTTACTAGGCTTTGTTCGATTCGTTAAAGATTCTAACTTAGGGGAAAACTGTCGAACTTCGCCGGTAAAGGATGTCATCTTCCCCATAATTTCATTGAGGATATCACGAGTAACCTCTCCATCTAGTGCCATCTGCTCCATCACAAGATTCACCTCTTGCATTCGCGCTTCTGTTAAAAACGTTTGATACTGCCCATTTTTTAGGTTCAATAATTCAATTTGTCGAGATAGATCGACTTTTTCCGCATATTGAGCACTCTGCCAATCATGAAACCATATCATTCGCCAGCCCATAATCACTACAAATAAAAAAAGAATAGAAATACAACCTAGCAACAACCAACGAGCTTTTGCCGGTAGCGCATCGTAATCTTTGAGCCGATAATCTCGTAAATCTTGCTGTAAAAAAGCCCGTAAAGCTTGCCAATTAGCACGCATCACTATCCCGCCGTAATGTTAAAAGTGTCATTGGAGAGAATGTGTAGATTAATTGGTGAACCAATCGGCGTAATCCACACCGTAATATCTTGCCCATTAGGAGCCTCTTCATCCCTTTTTGTTGTACGAGGATTTTGCCATATCACTTCACTCTGAAAACCTAACTCACCGGCAATCGTTTCAAGCTTCATCAAATCTTGATATTGCACTATTCTCCCCTCTATCCGCCACGACACATCATCCTCGGTTTTATTGATCGTTAAAATTTGCAGGGAAATCTGATTCTCTACCCACATTTGTAATAGCCGATCAAAGGCCAACATATTCGCCCAATGAGACTGAATAAAATCTCGAGTTAATACCGTCTGGAAAGGGACAAGGCTTCCATCGAGATCATTCTGCTGTTGTTGCAGTTCAGAAAGCCGTTCTTTTGATTGCGTGATGATTCGTTGATTAATCCCTATTTTTACCCAATCATACCCAAAAATCATCATCAGAATGACAAGCACTAAACAGACCATAAACCATCGTTCTTGCCGAGCCGTTTTAGGCCATAATTTTGCCCCAAAAGACTTTAAAACAGCCTTTATCTCGGCACGTTTACTCACGGTTACTTTTTGCGGGATCTCTTCAATTTTGAAATACATAGCTACATTCCTCTCAATCACAGAAGAAAGATAGTATGTGGAAATTAAAAGTGGGGATTATGAAAAGGGATTAAGAGAATAAATTGAGAGAATAAATGAATCTCGCCAAAAATCCCGTCAAACAGGTTTTAGGCAAACAAAAAGCCCGCTATTAAGCGGGCTTTCATTCTTGTATATGGTGGACATAGCTAGATTCGAACTAGCGACCCCAACATTATGAGTGTTGTGCTCTAACCAACTGAGCTATATGTCCTAAGAACTGATGAGAATTTTATAGGTTATCATACTTTCTGTCAACACTATATTTTTACTTGCGCACTATTTGCGCTAGACCTGATTTTGTCACTTTAGAACGGTCATTATTTCAAGGAATTAGAGAAGTGGATTGTGAGCAATCTCTTAGCTTTTAAGCCCTGCCATCGTCATAAAGAAACGAATAATCATTACAACGATCAATAATGATACAACACTCCCACCCCAAAGTAGAATCAACCAGCCAAATTGTTTTAATTTAGAGGTTGAATGCGTTGTGTTATCGGGGATATTGTCTATTTGCATATTTGTTCTCCTTATATTCTTTATTCATTCACCTATTAATAGTGACATAGTGAATCGTGTGATTATAGCGCTATCGCCCTAATTGAATAAGCCTTAGCGAATGAGATGAAGGGAAATATTCACAATTATGAATACTTCCCCTTTGATATCTATCATTCAACGATCATTATGGATTAATAGCCATCACCTTCTGATACTTTTCCACGGAATATATAGTAAGTCCATAGAAGGTAAGCAATGATAATGGGTAATAAAATCACCGTTCCTACTAAACCGAACATCTGACTAGATCCGGCAGATGCAGCCATCCCGAGTGTGATGCTTGGTGGAATGATATAGGGGAAGAATAGTGATACATAACCGATCATCCCGCAAACAACAGAGAGCATTGTTAAGCCAAAACGCGCCCCATTTCTCATCGATTTAAAGAGTAATAGAATCACAATTAATGCAATGACAATCATACTACCCGCTACAAGATAAAGCCTTGTGCCTGTTAATACCGGTGCTAAGCGACCTGATAAGCTCATCGCGACAAAGATTGCCACTAATACCAATAAGAAGAGATAAATAACCCCTTTATATTTGCTCTCTAACTGTAATCTGAGCGTATCATGCCCTTTCATTGCGCCCCAAAAGCTCGCTAACAAGGCAAACATCACGACTAAGCTTACACCCGTTAAAATCGAGAATGGTGAAATCCAATCTGTCCCCTTACCGACAAAACGAATGACAGAATCGACATTGCTCACACTAAAGCCCTCTAAGAAGGCGCCAGCCATCATACCTTGCATAAAGGTTGTCACATAAGAGCCTACCACAAATGCGACGGTCCAAAGCCCTTTATGACCACTTGGGGAATGAACACGAAACTCAAATGCAACGCCCCGTAAAATTAAAGCAAAAAGCATAATGATAATCGGCAACATAAAGGCATCTAAAATAACCGAGTAAGCAACCGGGAATGCGCCCATTAATGCCGCACCGCCCAATACCAACCAAGTTTCATTACCATCCCATACAGGCGAAATAGTATCAATAAACTCATCTCTAGAGGCTTCATCTTTGACAAAGGGGAGTAAAATCCCAACCCCTAAATCGAAGCCATCGGCAATAATATAGACAGTCACACCGACAAGGATAATCACTGCCCAAATAAATGAAAGATCAAAAGTCATTATTTATCTCCTTCTGTAACTGATTTTGTGCTGTGATGACCACCATTCGGATCAATGCCTTTGCGCATCAAGCGAATCATGTAGTAATAACCTGTCACAAAGATTAAACAGTACACAACCACAAAGCTCACTAAGCTAATGCTCATATGTAAATTGGTATGCGGCGAGACAGCATCAGCCGTTCTAAGTAATCCTTCAATCACCCAAGGCTGACGGCCGGCTTCCGTAACAAACCAACCTGCTAAAATCGCGAGTAATCCCGCAGGCCCCATATACACCATAAAGGTGAGCCAAGGTTTACTAGTGTAGAAAGTGCCTCGCGCACGTTGATAAAGGCTTACAACAGCAGCTAATAACATTAAGCCACCTAAACCGACCATGATTCTAAATGACCAGAATACAAGCGGTACATTCGGACGATCCGCTTTAGGTACATCTGTTAATGCCGGTACTTGTTCAGTGAGGGTATGCGTTAAAATGATACTGCCTAATACAGGAATTTCGATCGCATATTTATTCTCTTCTGCTTCCATATCAGGCCAAGCAACAAGAACAAGCGGTGTAGGCTCATCGCCTTCATTACGCCAATGTGCTTCAATAGCAGCTATTTTAGTTGGTTGATATTTAAGCGTATTTAGACCGTGTAAATCTCCAAGGAAGATCTGTACAGGAATCGTTAACACCAAGAACCAAATCGACATTGAGAACATTTTTTTGAACTCAGGTGAATGATCGCCTTTACGTAGATGCCAAGCAGCGACAGCTCCAACCATTAAAGCTGTGGTGACAAATACGGCAAAGCCCATGTGCAATAAACGGTAGATAAATGAAGGGTTAAAGACAACCGCTAGCCAATCTACGGGTACTACGCGATTATCAACAATTTCATAACCTGCTGGGGTTTGCATCCAACTATTTGATGAAAGAATCCAGAACATTGAGAGGAACGTTCCTAATGCTACAAGCCAACTTGACATTAAGTGAACTCTTCGGCTAACGCGCTTCTCACCAAATAACATCACGCCTAAAAAACCTGCTTCTAAGAAGAAGGCAGTAATTACTTCATAAGTTAATAAAGGGCCTGTGATTCCACCGGCAAAGCGAGAAAATTCGCTCCAATGAGTTCCAAACTGGAACGCCATTACAACGCCAGAGACAACTCCCATCCCAAAGTTCACTGCAAAAATTTTACTCCAGAAATAATAAATATTTCTGTACTTCTCTTTTCCTGTCACATACCAACAAAGATGAATGGTCGCGAGATATGCAGCGAGTCCAATCGTAATTGCGGGAAAGATGATATGAAAAGAGACAGTAAAAGCAAACTGTATACGCGCAAGATCAAGCGCTTCAATTCCAAACATTTAGAGCTCCTAATGAGACAAAACTATTCAAGGAGCCTACTCTAACAATGACCTACATCAACTAACAGGTACAGTTTTCATCAAAAAAGCAGTACAGTTGTAAAATTACCTTGGAATTGAATGAATTATAGACAACATTAAATAACAAGCCTCGATGATAATCTGTTCAAGTCGCTCATTAAACTTCTATTGCTTCATCTAATTCCTTTATTAACCCCCCTAATGTTTTCATAGCACGATCTAATAACTCATTCCATTTCATTCCATAATTAAGACGAATATAGTGCTGATATTGTTGTGATGCCGAAAATATGGGACCTGGTGCAATGCTAATATGATGCGTCAAAGCTTTATCGTATAATTTTAGGGCATAAATATGACTCGGAAGCTTAATCCACAGAAAGTATCCTCCTTTTGGAATCATGACAATTTCAACCGTTTTTGGAAAATAACGATGAATCGCATCTACCATTTTCTGCTGTGACTTTTGAAACTCAACTCTAAGCTTTGCTAAGTGCCGATCATAATGTCGATGTTTTAAATAATGGGTAATCGCTAGTTGTGAAGGTACCGAGGGAGAAATCGTTGTCATCAATTTTAAACGCTCTATTTTAGTGGCATAACGCCCTGCCGCAACCCATCCTACTCGAAATCCCGGCGCTAAAGATTTACAAAATGAATCACAATGCAGAATCAATCCATCCTCATCGAGGCTCTTTAAATAATCAGGTAACGCTGTGCCATAATAGATTTCAGAATAGACATCATCCACGATAATCGGTATTTGGTGTCTATTAATCATCTGATATAACGCTTTTAACCGACTCTTTGGCATTGTACTTCCAACAGGATTTTGAAACTTTGTCATCAGTACAACTGCCTTGAGATCAAATTGATCAATTGCTTGCTCTAACTCTTCGATCCGCATTCCCCATTCGGGGTCGACTGAAATCTCTACGGCTCGCAACTGTAATAGTTCTAATATCTGCAAAATGGCATAAAAACAGGGGGATTCAATAGCCACAATATCTCCAGGCTTTGTAATCGCCTGTAACGATAAGCTCAAAGCTTCCATTGCGCCACTTGTGATCACAATTTCTGAAGCATTAATCTTCAATCCATTTAAAAAGTAGCGAAACTCAATCTGACGCTTAAGTTCATTACAGCCCCCATTCATATCGGTCACTAACTCATAGGGCGTTGAAGCTAAATGATTCAATCCCTTGCTCATACTCACCGCAAGATGATTAATAGGAAATAGCTCAGGGCTTGGAAATGCAGAGCCAAAAGGGACATTTGTCTGATCTTTATGCGCATTTAAGACTGAGTAGATAAATTCACTCATCTCAATCTCTTTCCCCGTTAAAGGATCTACAGAAATGGGTTCTACCATCGCCTTCATTTCATTAAAAATCGGCGTGACATAGAAACCTGAACGCTCTTTAGCGTAGATAATGCCTTGTGTTTCTAATAAATAATAAGCTTGCTGAATCGTTGCCGGACTCGCATCAAACATTTTACTAGCTTTACGAATAGAGGGAATTTTCTCCGCTGGTTGTAATATTCCTGATTGAATTAACTGGCTAATTTCATTAGCAATATTCTCATAACGCGTCATACATTCTTCCTTGAATAGCTCTATTCGCCCGCAAGACGAAAAAATCATGAATAACTCTACTTTTTTCATACTCTATCTATCCACTTTAGATAGAGCCCACATCCTTGAAGGCAATTGATCATTATAACAATGCTTTTCTATTTTTCAGATAAAGCTTCTATTTATTCACAATATTTACCATGGGAAGGATAAGCAGCCACATCGCTTTATATAAACAATCATCAACAATCTCAATAAGTTAAATCCAATTAAAGACATCCTCAATCAAATTAAATTCATTCATCCATTCAATGCATCACTGCTTAAATACTGCTCTCATCAAATATCGCTATTTTGAACCATTTTGCAACATTTCCCTAATAACAGGGTAAATGATGTGTTAATATGTAACTCCTCTATTTACCTAGCTTTTGCGCAACCCCTTTACTAATTGATAATTAAGCCTGAAATGAATTGCGCATTTACTATTTCAAAATATCTATTTAGTTATTTTTTAATGCCTTTTACTATCCTATGCGCTTTAGCATTTTTAGGATTTAACTTTTTGCGCGCTGAAAATACGTTTCTATCTAGTTTCGGAATTATTAATATTCTGCTCTTAATACTTATCCCGGGATTGGCATTTGCGAAGCTTCTTAAGATATCTCCGGCTGAAACAACCCTTGGGATTTTGGTAATCAATCTATTTCTACTCTATATCACCTTTCTGCATCATACTAATCCTGTATTTCTACTTCTAGGATTAATCATCACTTATATTCCTGCATTTAAAATGTTAGGGGATGAGATATTGCAACTTGGACTATATCTCACTAATAGACCACTTTTTCGCAATATTTTTCATAATATATCAATACTACAGAATCATTATCATAAGGATCGGAATACCAAAAATTATACTCTCGCCGAGATTGATGAAATGGATGGAGAAAAATTTGAACATTATGTCGCTAATCTCTTAGCCTTATATGAATTTAAAAATATTAAAGTCTCTCCCTATAGCCAAGATCAAGGATTAGATGTCTATGCCGAACATCAAGACATTAAATATGGCTTTCAATGTAAACGCTGGGGTAAAAATATCCCACTATCAGCCATTCAGGAGATTTATACCGCAAAAGAACTCTATCAAATTGATCGAGCAATTGTCATTACTAATAGTGGATTTACTCGTGCGGCGATTAATGCGGCCTTAAAACTCGATGTGATTCTCATCGATCGTAATCGTCTTGATGAGATGATTCGAAATATTCAAAATCCTGATCGTGGTCGACTTTTTTAACATTCTGCAGACACTTACCAAACAAAGAAGAATTAAAGAGCTCCGAAAATGAAGTGATAGACCGAATGATGGATAAAATCGCCAATAAATTGATAAAAGGATATAAAAACACCACAATCAGCTAATTATGGCGTCTATGTTTTACTTTTACAGTTTACTCATAGTAGGTACTGAAGCAGTAATGATTACACTTCATTCCAAATTTCTGTAACCAACATATCTACTTTATCTTGGTCATTCTCAAAAGAGAACTCTCCGGCATCCCGCTCTTTAAAGAGCACCGAATCAAATTCCGCCATCGGCACAACATTACCGGCAACGATTAATTCACAAGCATTGAAAACAGTCACTAACGTAAAATCACCACGACGTGTATAAAGCGCCTTTTTAGAGAGCGAAACATAATTCAGCTCATGAGTCACAGCTTTATCTCGGCTCATTACGTTATAGTCAAGCACAGGACCATTAGCACTTAATACTTCTGCATGCTCTCCGCCATCAAAGCGTAGAATTTCGCCTTTGTAAGACAATGTTTTTGTAGTCTCACCGAGTTTAAGCTCGGCACTTTTCCCTGATAATACGCCTAAGCTTCGGCTTACTTCTGGATAATGGGAAAAATGCCCAGGGAAGATAATCGAAGCTGCACTCACGCGCCACTCAAAGTTTGACAAATCTGCATCTAATGGCCAAATCACGATCTCTCTAGTGGTACCTAGCCCATTTTTCCAAGGCTTTTCTTCTAATGTGTTATAACGGATGAGTTCCATAATTAATTGTATCCTCTGTCTTGTTCTATATTGTAAATATATTCTCGATTCTATTGTTACTACTCATACTTCCCCAAATAGTTATGCCATTAATTTCAATATTCATCTTAATCATCATCTTAATAATAATTATTTCGCTACAGCCTCTCATTATTAAGTTTATTGCTACACATCATAAAAACTCTCCTACAATTTTGCAAAGATTCTTCAATAAATATCAAAATAAAAATGCCAAAACAATGGATTATGGCATCCTCGAAGAGGACAATAAAGATCAGTTTTGTGAATAAACAGAGATTCATAGCTAAAGATAGGTTATTCTATGACCATGAAGTAGAGATTAATAGGTTTTATAGCGCTTTTCTAGTATAATTACTGCCAGTTATACTTAAAGGAGCAGTTATAGAATGTGTGGTATTTTTGGTATCGTAAGTCAAGAAAACAACATCCTTCCTACATTATTGAAAGGTTTGGAACAATTAGAATATCGTGGTTATGATTCTGTCGGTATTGCCTTTTTGTCTGATAACAAACTTAAACGCATTCGCGCTGTAGGAAGAACTCAAAACCTCCTGACAGAAGCTGCTAATTATCAAAGCTCGATCGGTATTGGCCATACTCGCTGGGCAACTCATGGCGGTGTCAGCGTTGAAAATGCGCATCCTCATCAATCACATAATTTGATGATTGTTCATAATGGTATTATTGATGATTATGAAGCACATAAACGTCGTTTAATTGAAAAGGGATATCGATTCGATTCTGAAACAGATACTGAAGTACTTGCTCATCTTCTCCATGAAGCACAACAACAAGAGAAAGACCTACTTTCTGCCGTAAAATCGGTCATTGCCACCATCTCTGGCAACTACGCCTTTTTAGTGATTGATGAAAATAATCCTTCACAAATTATTGCCACAGCACAAGGTTGCCCACTTATTCTCGGCGTGGGTGAAAATGCGACCTATATTGCTTCTGATATTGCAGCTATTGTAAGTGAAACCAATCGCCTTATCTATCTTAATGCCGGCGATCTTCTTATTATGGGAGCAGGAAATATCCCTTACTTCCGTACACCTGAAGGAGTTGAGTTAAGCGCGAAAGAGATCGAAGCTAAAATTCATATTACTGATCTCACTATTGAAAAACTCGATATTGGTACTTACGAGCACTTTATGCTCAAAGAGATTTTTGAACAACCTGCTGTGATTGAAGCAACAGCACAATCTGCATTTAAAACGCAATTTGCGCCTGACATCTTCGGCGACCGAGCCGCGGAGATCTTCTCTAAAATTAAGCGTATTCAAATTTTAGCATGTGGCACCTCTTATTTTGCAGGTTTAGTCGCTAAATCTTGGTTAGAGGGCTTTGCAAAAATCCCCACAAGTGTTGAAATCTCTAGTGAATATCGTTATCGCGATATTATTATGGAAGAAGATACGCTTGTCGTGACTATCTCGCAATCTGGTGAGACACTCGATACCATTGAAGCGATGAATCATGCCAAGGAAAATGGCGCAATGGCAACTCTCTCAATCTGTAATGTTAAAGAGAGCGTTTTACCTCGTACAAGTGATTGTCGTTTCTATACGGAAGCCGGTATTGAAGTCGGCGTAGCCTCTACTAAAGCATTCACAACACAACTAGTAGCTCTCTATATTCTTGCTAATAGCTTAGCAAAACATCGGAATACACTGGATCAACCTACCTTATTGAGCCACTTACAAAAGTTGCATGAACTTCCTGCAATGATCATTCAGAGCTTTAATTGTCAAGAAGATGCAAGTCAATGGGGAACGCTCCTTATTGAAGCGAAAAGCGCTCTCTACCTCGGCCGAGGAATCCATTTCCCGATCGCGGCTGAAGGGGCTTTAAAACTCAAAGAGATCAGTTATATTCATGCAGAATCTTATCCTGCGGGTGAGTTAAAACATGGTCCGCTTGCGCTAGTAGATGAATATATGCCGATTATTGCGCTATTACCACACGATGCACTTTTTGAAAAGGTTCGAGCAAATCTGCATGAAGTCCTAGCTCGTAAGGGTCAGCTCTTTATCATCACAGATAGCAAAGAGCCGCTTGATGATCTGAAAGGTGCCCATATTATGCATGTACCAGAAGTGAGCGATAGCTTAAGCCCTATTCTATTGACGATTCCTGTACAATTAGTGGCTTATTATGCGGCATTAGTCCGTGGTGAAGATATTGATAAGCCAAGAAACTTAGCGAAGTCGTTAACTGTTGAGTAAATAAAGCGATCATTCGCTAATTTTTGAGAAGTTATAGTCAATTTGGTTTAAGAAAAAGGTTTTTTTAGTAGCTTACATGGGATTTTAAAAAGAACTTAGAAACTTACTAAACAACGCTTGCAAGATGCCGGATAGAACAGCTTCCTTGCTTCTTACAACCGATGCGCCGGCATTTAAATCAGCTTATTTTGAACCGATCTGACTATAAAAGCTACAATCAAAACCAAAGTCATTAAAAAACTCTACATTATCTATACAATGTAGAGTTTTTTATAATCTCATAAGAAAGAATCTATAAGTATAGTAAATTTGGTTTAAGAGAAATGGTTTTTAAACAGCTATTGTGGGGTTTTAAAAGAAGATAAAACCGTACTTGCAAGATGCCGGATATAACAGCTTCCTTACTTCTTACAACTGATGCGCCGGCATTTGAATAAGCTTATTTTGAACCGATATTACTATATCTATTGATTCCCTACTTCAACTTTCTGTGTAATATTTCACTATGCAATAGAGGCTTTCTTGCCCTCATCATCTACTGCTTCATTTTGCGCTGTATGTGGATTATGCCCTGGTTTATAAGGATCATGTGTTGCAGTGAGGTCGAGTTTTTCAAAAAGCTCTTTATCCGTAATTTGATCAGCATTAGGTGTTGTTAAAAGCTTATCACCATAGAAAATAGAGTTCGCGCCGGCCATAAAACAGAGTGCTTGCAACTCTTCACTCATGGTTTCCCGGCCTGCAGATAACCGCACCATCGATTTTGGCATCATTATTCTTGCTACCGCAATAGTACGTAAGAAATCAAAATCATCTACCGGCGTATTGCCTTCAAATGGCGTTCCTTGAATGGGAATTAGACGATTAATCGGTACGCTCTCCGGCGGTGTTCCCATATTCGCTAATTGCACCAACAGTGAAGCACGATCTCTCACTGATTCACCTAACCCGATAATGCCCCCTGAGCAGACTTTAATGCCAGCTTCTCGCACATAATCAAGCGTATCGAGACGATGTTGGTAATTATGAGTAGTTACAACACTCGCGTAGAACTCTGGAGAAGTATCTAAATTATGGTTGTAGTAATCAAGCCCTGCTTCCGCAAGTTCACCCGCTTGCTCAGCATTAAGATGCCCTAACGTCATACAAGTTTCTAGTCCAAGCCCTTTTACACCTCCGATCATCATTTTAATCATCGGCATATCGCGAGCTTTTGGGTTACGCCAGGCAGCGCCCATACAGAAACGACTTGCGCCGGTCTCTTTAGCCGCTTGAGCTTCTTCAATAACCTTTTCTACCGCCAGTAACTGCTCTGGTTCTAAACCAGTATCGTAACGTACACTTTGCGCACAATATTTACAATCTTCCGAACACTTTCCGGTTTTAATGGATAACAAGGTGCTCACTTGTACTTTCGTTGGATCAAAATTTTGACGATGTACAGTTTGCGCTTCATACAGTAGCTCAAAAAGTGGCTTTTCAAAGAGCGCTAATGCACGACCGATTGACCACTCATTGGTATAATATTCCATTATGTCTATTCCTCTATCTAGCGCTTAGTTGGCGCTTTTTTAAAATAAAACGTACTGATCTATCATAGGGGAAATAGATTTTTTGTGTGAATTTATTTTGGGCAAATAGTGGAAAAAGAGTGGAAATTAAATAATGCCACTGACACACTGCCCTTATGCACGTTGCAAATTTGCTTTTGATAGCACCGGCTTTTCAGCGAAACATTTCCGGCGATAGAGTGCATATCCTCTTGCTAATGCTAAAACTTCTAACAGTGCCATGTCAGAGAGGATTGTGGTTGCCGTAGGTTGTAACGTTAATTGTGTTGCAATAGTGTAATGCCCTAAACAGACCTTCTCTTGCTTTCGAGATTCCAGCCAAAGCGCTAAGACATCAGAACCCGGAACAGTTTGGAATGAAAGAATATAGTGAGAAGAAGTTAAAGGGAAAGTCGTTGAAATTGTCATTTTTTGAATCCTTTTTAGCTGAAGAGGGCCGCAATCAGGAAATCGCCCAGGATAAAATAATCTATAAGAATCAACAATCAATATTGAATCATCTTATTTATCACACGATAGTTTAAGATAACATAGTAGAAATCTAATTAGGAATCAATAGTCATTTATTCTTTCTCTGCGTGATATTGATCAATAATGCTTATTTTGAACCGGTCTTACTATAGTAAATTTGGTTTAAGAAAAATGTTTTTTATGTAGCTAGAGTGGAACTTCAAAAGAACATCAAACCGTACTAAATAGCGCTTGCAAGATGCCGGATAGAACATTTGCCTCACCTCGATCAGCCGATGCGCCGGCATTTTAACAAGCTTCTTTTGAACCGATCTTACTATATATTCAAAAATATGGTTACCCCGAGGCAGGAAAGAATGATCTCATTCTTCCAATATTCATATACCCGTAAAAAAGCAGTCACTCTTATCTGAATGACTGCTAATAATCTACACTCTTTAATACCGAACTCTAAATATCTTAAAATTTAGACCTTAAATATCAAAAATCTCATCTTCTGCATCATCTGTGACGCTGTTGAGACGATAATTGGTATTATCCATCTCTTGGTTTGCATTTTGTGTTTTATTAAGATCAAACCAGTTATCCATCCAAGAGAGCGGATTTTTTGCAATGCGTTTATAAGGATTCTCTAAACCTAAAAATTGGTAAAGATCTTGCGCATTCCAGAGAACCCATTCATTGAGTAGCATCTCATTCAGACCGACGATCGAACGCCCTTCGCTAAAGAGATAGCGGTTCCAATCAAATTCTTGATCAATCACACTTTTGATAATGGCGTAAATCTCTTCCTTATTCTCTTGCAATAATTCTACCCAGAATGGATCTTTGAAAAGGATCTCTAAAACTGCTTCGTCCATCATCACGTGAACTTGCTCATCTTGGGCAATTTTTTGTACTAACTTGGCAATGCCTTGGAAAATATTTTGCTCAGCGAGGGCAAAAGTACAAGCAAATGAACTCATAAACTCGATTTTCTCAAGACAATAGAGCGCAACAAATCCTTTTAATACCACTGATTTCAGCTCTCTTGATTCTCGATCAATTTTACCGAGCTTATAGAGTGAACCATAACGATCTAACTCATTAAAACAATCAACAACTGTTGTTGAACGATTTAAGACTTCATCGTTGCGCATCACTTCTTTAAAAACTTCTTGAGGATCAGAGATACATTGACGAATAATCTCTGAGTAAGTCAATGCGTGCAGATTTTCAATCTCTGATTGCTTTGAGAGCATCACCCACAATTCTGAGTTTGTAACAAAAGGAGCAAACAATGGCGCAACCGTACGGGAAGCGACTGAATCCAGTTCCCATTGGAATGCCAATGTTTTGACCATAATGTCATAGTTATTTTTAGAACAGTTGAGAAGATCCATTCTCGATTGCTCCAAATTCACCTCATCTTCCGTCCAGTCCATCGACTTTTGTAATTTATATAGATCAAATAACCGCGGATAAGGTGTGTTAATTGAATCATAGAGCGCAAGAGGCTCGCCTAAGAAGAGTGGATATTGACCTGTTTGCCAATTATCATTCTTCTGATTAAAAATTGATACTTCTTCCATTACTCATTCTCCTCTAAAACGGTAAAGTTGCTAAGGCTTCACCGAATTAAATCTCTATCTATTCTGTAACTATTAAGGCTGATTTTCAGCAGTATAGATCGATAGCGCTAACCTTTTCTAACCCTGCAATCACTAAATTAGAGCAAGTTACTTTAGGTTAACGCTTCTGACTATAGGGTGCAAGCACCACCGGCGCAGCTCTGATCTTCTACTTTCTCATAGCCTTCATGCACAATTCCGGAAGCACTATTGAGGTAATATCTTGTTTTACATCCTAATTTCATCATATAGATAAAGTCAGAGAGTAATTGTCTGCTTGAAATTGTCTGCTGGCTTTGCATATTTAAGTAGAGATCGGCACTAATCGCCTGCCCGGTGAACTTCTGAATAATAGCATACATCTCGATAAGATCTTTAGAATCTAAGTTCCAAGCTATATCATAGTACGGCGCTAAAGTATCCATATCAGGGGCAAGTAGTAAGTTTTTACCGGTTCCTGATGTCTTCATCACTTTCAAGTTCCGAATAGGATAGAGACCATTCGTTGTATTAGTAAGCTGTGAGCTCGATTCTACCGGCATCATCGCTTCTAATACAGAATGACGAATACCGCCTTGAGCAATAATCGCTTGACGCAATGCTTCCCAATCATAGAGCAATTCTTGATTATGGACTGTATCGACATTTTTATTATACGTATCAATCGGTAACCATCCTTCAGGATACTTAGTACGATCCATCCATTTCGCATTGCCCTTCTCTTGTGCTAAACGCAAACTCGCTTTATGCAAGAAATAAGAGTGACGCTCTGCGATCTGATGGATATAATTTTTACCTTCTCTTGAAGCATAACTTAATTTCTTCAAAGCCATTTCATGCGCAAGGTTTGTAATCCCGACACCAATTGAACGACGCGCTTGTGCTGTGGTCGCTAATGATGCAAATGGATACTCCATAATCTCAATTACATTATCGATCATCAAGGCGCAATAGTAAGCAACATCTTCATACTCTTCTTCTGATACGCGCCCAACCACAATCGAGGCTAATGAACAGAGACCAATTTCCCCAACAGGATCATCAGAATAGAGATCCATCATGCCGGTATAAGGTTTGGTAGGAAGTGCAATCTCTAAACAGAGGTTTGATGAATAGATCGTATCTTTAAATGGCGTATGACGATTCATCTCATCAATATAGGTGAGATAAATACGACCTGTTTCAGCGGCTTCAGTAAGCGATTTAATCGCAATATCACGCGCTTTTACAAGTGTTTTCTTCACAGAATCATCTGCTAATACGCGCTCATATTCTGCTTTAAAGGCTTCATAATCTTCACTGTAGAATAATTCATATAGCTTTGGCGCATAGAGTAAACTCACCAGCATCCAATCTTCGTTTCGCGCTACTTTTTCGACAAAATAACGATTCACGATCATGGCATAATCGATATCACGAATTCGTTTTTGGGTGATTGTCGTCGGATTTTTCAATACTAGTAGATCAAAGATTTCTGGATCTAATACATTAAAATAGACCGTTGCAGAACCGCCGCGAGATGCCTGCATATTAGCATGTACCGCTGATTGAATCATCCGGTAATAAGGTAATTTACCTTGATGCACAACACGTCCTTCTTTAACCGGATCCCCTTTTGAGCGTGTTAAAAGATGTGAACCAATACCCGCTGATGCACAAGTCATCATATACGCAATATGGTCACCCACTGAGAGACTTTTCACATTATCATCGGTTGTATAAACGCAACACGAAGCATAGCCTTTATGGGGGGTACGCATATTAATCAGCATTGGTGTCGGCGTATTGATCTTCAATTCATTAAGATAGCGATAGAGCTTAGCAATATCTTCCATCCGGCGTTCACGAGGTTGGTTTTGCATATTTTGCATCGCCATGCCCATAAACATAAATTGTGGTGATTCAAGACAAAGGCCCGTTACACGATTGCTAATAAGATAGCGATCTTTCATCTGACGTAATGTCGTGTAATTGTAGTTAATATCAATATTATGATCGATAATTGCTTCAAGCTCTTCAAGCTCTTCGCGATTATAATCCATCGCTTCCCAATGTTTTAGAGCGACCATACGATCATAAAATTCAGGTAAACTTGGAATTTGTCTAAAACCGCCAAAAGCTTCTTTATAGATTGTCCCAATTAAAAGACGGCCTGCCATTTTAAGGTGTTGATGATCTTCCCGTTCCACGCAGGCATCGATCATCGCTTTATGTAATTCTAACGTAGTGCAGCCATCGTAACATTTCCGATAAGCTTCAAGAGTAATAGGACTCCAATCAACCTCATAATGAGCAGCAAACTCTGCCCATTTATTCAATTTTTCGGCATCAAACTTTTCTCGCTCGCCATTGCTCTTTACTACGTAATTAATCATTTCAACACCCGCACCTATTATTTATTAACAATATGAAAATATTAACCCTAATCACTTATTAAGATTTTCTAATCACTAAAAAAACAAAAAATTCCCGCCCCCGTTTAGAACAAGAAATGGAAATTGTGCGTTCATTCTACAATTTTATTAAAAAGTGATGAGAGAATCTCAACCTTATTTAGGTCTGTTTACTATACCACTCTTCCCCCACCAAAGTAAGCGCAAGGAATATTCGATTCAGAACTTGAAAATCGGAAAAGATAGCAACTATAACCGCTTTCGACAACTTTTGTTTCTATGAAAATTTTCTAAAATAAATTACTTGTAATTTATGTTTTTACTAGGTAACAACGAAAGATCAAGGTTGTAAGGAATCGAGTTATCTAATCAAATTATCTAACCACGTAATGGATTATCAAGAGTGCAATGCAACCTCACATTTTTGAACATTCAATTGCATATTTGCAAAAGAGATCAACATATAACTAGGTTCACTACCCCCGCGAGGATAACGAATACTGCCGGGACTTAACAGCGTTACATCATCGGCATCGATTTGATTTGGTATATGCAGATGACCATGTAGCGCAATCGAAGCGCCTTCAGACCTAGCACGATTTATAACCGCTTCGGCGACATTCCGATAATCCGCAATATGCCCATGAGTAAGATAGATTCGTCTACCGGCAATTTCGATCACTTGTTCTAACGGAAATGAAACTCGTCCACCTCGTTGAATCCGATCATTATTCCCGGTTACCGCATAGATCGGTAAATCAGGATAGATATAGCTTAACTCAACAATCTCTTCAGCACCATCGCCGAGAAAAATAAGCCCCTCAATCTCATTGTAATGCTTTTTAACAATTTTCAGTACCGAATCCCCATCTCCGTGAGAATCGGATAGAACAAGTATTTTCATCATCTCTTGATCTCTTTGTTTCATTCGTTTTCTCCTCAATGTTTTTCTAATTTAGAGCGAAACAAAGATCTCAGTGCGATTAACGCCCTTTTTGCTGTCGGTGGTGGATTCGTCATCATCTCTTGATATGCTGACTCAAGATTACTTAAAAAACGCTCGGAAGCAGGACGGCCCGAAAAATCATCTAAGCTTGGGGAGAACTTGAGTCCTATGGCCTCACAAAAAGCTTTCTCTAAACCTTGCGGACGCGCTTCGACCTTTTCAAAGAGGATCTGCTCCTCTTCTGTACGACCACAAGGGAAATACCAATAGCCAAAATCATCAAGCATTCTACGGCGATTCCCGGCTAAACAATAATGCGAAAGCTCGTGTAACAAGCTTCGAGGATAATTACTTCTAAAGTAGAGAATCGCTTTTTGCTCCTCTTTGGCCGCCTCATAAAATGGCTCATCTGCACCGCCTTGAATCATTAAATCCGGAAAAGCATCCGCTAAAGTAGCAATCAATCGTGCGCATAACGTATCATCATCAAGCAATGGGATCGGAGTCATAGAAAAACCTCTCTTCTAAAAATCTAAACGAATATCTCTAAACGAACATCTAAACAAGAACAAAAATAAGGATGATTGACCTCTTTCAAAAGAAGTATTCATCTCCAAAATAGCACTATAATAAAATTATTTTATAGTAAGATCGGTTCAAAATAAGCTTATTCAAATGCCGGCGCATCGGTCGTAAGAAATAAGGAAGCTGTTCTATCCGGCATCTTGCAAGTGTTGTTTAATAAGGTTTTATATTCTTTTGAAAATCCGATACTGACACAGCTAAAAACCATTTTTCTTAAACCAAATTTACTATATATAGAGTATTTTATATTGGGTAAATAAAGGCTACATAGAATAAGCTACTTCTAAAAAATAATGCAGAAACCGTCGTCACAAATTCTACGCGATAATTTTATGGTATTACTACTTCTATTTTAAAAGAAAAGCCGTTAAGTTAAGAGGTTTACTTTTATCAATGAAGCAATTTTCAAATTAAACAATTTACACTTAATCATCGTCCAGTTCCCATCATCAACGAATAATCAGCAATAATAACATACCTACCGAGCTTAATACCCCCTATGACAACCTTAACCTCCACTCTTCCGCTCAATAATCGCCCGGCGGTGATTAAATTTTCTTTGGCGATGATTCTCTTTGGCTCTGTCGGCTTCTTCTCTCAACGAAGTAGTGTGCCGGCATTAGAACTGGTCTTTATCCGCTGCCTTTGTGCGACGCTTTTCCTTGGATTTTTCTGGTGGCAATCAGGGCAACTGCGCCGGGAAACTTGGTATCGCCCCGAAATGATTCGGATTGCGATCTGTGCTATTTTTCTAGTGCTCAATTGGCTCTATTTCTTTAAAGCGATTGAGGAATCCGGTGTCACAATTGCGATCTCAATCTATCATCTTGCCCCTGTCATTGTGATGATTCTCGGCGCTTTCATCTATCGCGAACGCTTAACCCTCATTGCCTTTATGGCCATTATCGGCTGTTTTGTAGGAACTTTAGCGATTGCTGAAATTAATCAAATTCACGCATTTGCCGAATTACTCTCTAAAGGTCTGATCTATGGGCTCTTATCGGCGCTCTTTTATGCACTCTTAACACTTACAGGGAAAGGATTTAAATATACCAGTTCCTATGCGATCACCACTATTCAAGTGGCTATTGGTACACTGTTACTCCTCCCTTTTGCCAATCTTACCTACTTTGAAAATCTCACTTGGCAAAATTGGCTCTTTATTTTTATTACAGGCTTTGTCCATACCGGCATTGTCTTCTATCTCTTCTTTGATTCAATCCGCACATTATCAACACAACTCATTGCACTATTAGTATTTTTAGACCCCTTAGTCGCTATTATGATGGATATTTTTATTACCGGTTTTATGCCGTCACTTGAACAGTGGATTGGAATTATTCTGATCTTTGCCGCAATGGCTTTGACGCTCATTCCTCATAAATCAAAGAAAATCATCCGAATTGAAACCGGTTCTACAACGGATCGTGCCTAAAAAAATATATAACATTATGTTATAATCAGTCACATTTATGGTAGATTCAATCGCCTACATTAGAGTACGGGCATTAAAGTTCATTTAGCACTACTACACAATAGCAAGCTATAGCATTACAATATATATGGATATAATAATATGATGGTACACTCTCAACGAGGTATGTTACTTCCTTTGATCTATCTCTTCGCGGCGATGATCTCTATTCAAGGGGGTGCAACAATTGCAAAGCAACTCTTCCCGATCGTCGGCGTTGAGGCTGTTACTGCTTATCGTTTAGGTTTTAGTGCTATTATCCTATTGATTATCTTTAAACCTTGGAAACGCAAACTTCAAGTGGGTTACCGGCGCTATCTACTATTTTATGGGATTGCCCTCGGTACGATGAATTTTCTCTTCTATCAAGCGATTAAAACGATTCCGCTCGGAATTGCTGTCGGGCTTGAGTTTACAGGCCCTTTAGCCGTTGCACTCTTTGGCTCTCGCCGGAAAATTGACTTTCTTTGGATTGGGCTTGTGGTTCTAGGGCTTTTAGCACTCATTCCCCTTGATGGCAGCAATGAGGATATTAATCTTAAAGGGGTCATCTATGCTTTAAGTGCCGGTGCTTGTTGGGCGCTCTATATTATCTTTGGGCAGAAAGCCGGCAATTATTACGGAACTGCTACTGTCGGTATTGGAGCGACAATTGCCGCACTGATCTATGTCCCTGTTGGAATTGCGGCCGGCGGCATCGGAATATTCGCCCCAGAACATCTTCCCTTAGCCATTACCGTGGCCGTACTGACCTCGGCACTGCCTTATGCCCTTGAGATGATGGCGCTCACACGAATGCCGGCGAAAACCTTTGGGACTTTAACGAGCTTAGAACCCGCACTCGCCGCTATCTTTGGCTTTATTATCTTAAGCGAGGTGCTCTCTGTCGTTCAGATTATCGGCATTATTGCGATTATTCTCGCATCCCTTGGTGCTTCGCTCTCTTCTAAACCCATTGAAACAGTGAAAACTTTAGATTAATCATAGTAATCATAGATAGCGCATAGGAATAAGCCAAATGCCTAATTTTGACCAAAACCAACAAGATACAACATCGCAGGCAAAGTCACCTTCAATCCTCCGGCGATTACTCAAGGTCATCGGGGCGATTGTACTGATTTTTCTACTCCTTTTGATGATGAATTATGTGGTTAAAAAAGGGGTCTCGCAGTTAATCGAATCAGGGGAAATTCCGGATAATATTGAGGAGATTACACTGTAATCATACGATTAATTAAAGCTATTTTTAAATGATTATCAAACCGTTTTTAAACCGTTTTCTAAATGCGGTTCCGATGTTTTTTACTACGCTTTTTTAATCTATTTTGAACTTTAAAAACTCATACTCTCCCACAAATATTTTTTAAAACAGCCCTCTTTCTGATATTTCAACGATAAAAGAGTTGACAAAAAAAGCGTACTCAATAAAATATTATCTATTATTAACAACCTGATTTTATCTATGTCTCTTTGTAGCCAACAGAAGTACAACCACTCCTCCCTCTTTATCGCCCGATTCTGCCTCTTGTGCTACCGGTGCGGTGCTACAATCTTCGACTAGTTTTTATCAGTGATCAAGATCACTGACCTCATCAACACTCTCTTAATCAGTAAATAAATCGTATTGATATTGATACAAAACTCAATGTCCCTTCAATGGTATCTACTATTCAATTCAACTGATTAAAAATGAGTGTTCTTCTGGGATAGGGCATTTTCCAATCCCAATTACTATCAAATTAGAACAATGTTGGTAGTAATACATCAAACTTTAATACCACGTTCAATAATGCTCCATTAGATATCATGAATATCACGGAACAGTATGTATCGAGACAACCTTGGTATTACATACATTATTTAAACGTGAACATTAACGTTAATTTCATTCAAGTTAAATTTGAATAATAGGTTTTATTATGAACAAAGCGTGGATCTATGTTGCTCTAACGTCTATTTTTGAGCTGATTTGGCTCTATGGTTTCAATGTTGCAAGTAGTTGGTGGCATTGGATTATTATCGGGATCTTCATTCTTCTTGATCTCAACTTCTTAGCTAAAGCGTGTGAAGGGCTGCCGACTGGAACGGTCTATGCCATCTTCGCCGCGAGCGGAACAGTCGGCACCGTATTAATGGATTATTTCCTCTTTGAGGAAGCAATTACCGGGGAGATGCTCTTCTTTATGGGGATTATCCTGATCGGTGTGATTGGGCTCAATATCTTTGATGTCAATACCAAGTTAGAAGAAGATAACGATCATTTAACAAAACAAGAAGATCAGCAACAACATAACGAGAGGAGAATTTAATATGGGACTTTCAGTTGCTTTTATTGGTTGGTCATTTGTTGCACTAGCGGCCGTTGCCGAGATGTTCGGTGTATTTGGATTAAGCGTCTATAGTCAAAGACGTAGCCTCATCAATGGGCTCTTCTATTACGGCGGGATTTTCGCCTCTTTCGCCCTACTCTACTACTCATTTCACTATCTGCCGATGAGCATCGCTTATACGGTATTTACCGGCATTGGTACGGCCGGCGCTGTAATTCTGAATATTGTACTCTTTAATGAGTCGAAAAATATTAAACGTATTTTAAGTTTAGTGGCGATTATTATCGGCGTTGTGGGCTTGAAATATGTCTCTAGCCATTAAGATTCTTATATAATAAATTTAGTTTAAGAAAAAATGGGTTAAGAAAAATGGTTTTTAAACAGCTATTGTGAGGTTTTAAAAGAACATAAAACCGTGCTAAACAACACTTGCAAGATGCCGGATAGAATGGCTCCCTCGCTTTTTACAGCTGATGCGCCGGCATTTAAATAAGCTTATTTAGAACCGATATTACTATACATCCCCAAAGATCCGTTTTAAACCAAAATCGATCACAATCAATCCCGTTGCAATGAGATAAAACTCATACAACGGGATTTTTATATCTCCTAATAGTCGTTATTCCGCGATATTAAGAAGACGCATTCCAGATAAACAGGCCTAATTGATAAGCAATATAGAGCATCATCAAGGCAATCAAGCAATTCAAAATTCGCCACGTCAAAGGCTTACTCAATACCGGCGCTAACCGGCTCGCGCCAAAACTCAAACTATAAAACCAGACAAATGAAGCAATCAAGGCACCAATCAGAAAAATCAATTTCTCCTCATACTGTAGTGTTGAAGCAAATCCTCCCAAAATCACAATTGTATCTAGATAGACGTGAGGATTGAGTAATGTAATTGCCAACGCACCGGCAATAACTTTCATTCGAGAGGGTCTTCCTATATACGGGATTGCTCGTAATCCTTCAGGATTAAGTGCAGACCGAAATGCTTGATAGGCGAAAAAGAGGATATAGAGTGCGCCGATGCCTGCCAAAATTTGTTGAATCCAGATATTCTCTGCCAGAAAAGTCCCAACACCTAATACACCTAAAGACATTAGGACAAAGTCACATAGAAAACAGACTGTTGCTACCCAGAAAGGATGATTCCCTTCTACACCTTGCCGCAATACATAGGCATTTTGCGCACCAATGGCGATAATTAACCCTGCAGATAGCAGTATCCCTTCTGCAAAAATCCCCCACATCTCTTTCTCCTTTAGTCCGTTCTCCGACGGCTATCGCTATCTACATCTATTATAGTAATGTTGGATCAAAATACGTCTGTTTAAATGATCTCTTATATTCACTTCTTCTAACTCTTCTACTTCTGATTAGGAATATAAGAAAATCTCCAAGAGTTGCCTCGTAACATTCAACGTTAGCTCTTGGAGATTATGCTCTAATCAATCTATCAGCTAGATCTAATAGTTAGATCGCTTTTGCTAATTGTTCGGCTAATCCGACATAGCTCGCCGGTTCTAAGGCTTTTAATGCCGCTTTTTCAGATTCCGCGAGCTCTAATGTATCGATAAAGGCACGCATTTCATCGAGATTAATCCGTTTACCGCGCGTAAATTCTTTGAGCTTCTCATAAGGATTTGCAATGCCATCTCGGCGCATTAAGGTTTGTACGGCTTCCCCTAATACTTCCACATTGGCATTTAAATCCGCTAATAGATTCTCAGCATTCACTTCTAATTTACCATGACCTTTTAAGAGGCTGCTAAATCCAATAAGCGTATAACCAAAGGCAGAACCAATACTGCGAAGTACTGTAGAATCACTCAAATCCCGCTGCATTCTTGAGATGGGTAGTTTCTCTGCAAAATGGCTAAAGAGCGCATTTGCAATCCCAAAGTTACCCTCGGCATTCTCAAAATCGATAGGATTGACTTTATGAGGCATTGTAGAAGAGCCTACTTCGCCGGCAATCGTTCTCTGTCTAAAGAAGTTATGACTAATATAGTTCCATACATCACGCGACCAATCGATTAAAATCGTATTAATGCGACTCATGGTATGGGCAAATTCTGCAATATAATCGTGGCATTCAATCTGTGTTGAGTATGGTGTAAAGGTTAATCCTAAATCATTTTCAATAAAATCTTCTGCAAATACCGGCCAATTGAACTCGGGATAAACCACTAAATGGGCATTGTAGTTCCCCACTGCGCCATTGATTTTTCCTAAATACTCTTGGTTTTTGAGCTGTCTTACTTGACGCTCTAAACGGTAAATCACATTAGCAATCTCTTTACCGAGCGTTGTAGGCGTTGCTGGTTGACCGTGCGTTCTAGAGAGCATTGGAATTGAAGCGAACTCATGTGCCATTTCGCGCATTGAGCCAATAACATCTTCTAACTGCGGGATAACCACATCATTAATGCTACTCTTGAACATTAAGCCATAAGAGAGATTATTGATATCTTCAGAGGTGCAAGTAAAGTGCGTAAATTCAGAAGAAGCCGCTAACGCTTCATGATTTTTTACCTGATTTTTGATCCAATATTCCACTGCTTTCACATCGTGATTGGTCGATTTCTCGATCTCTTTCACTGCCATCGCATCTTCAGGAGAGAAATTTTCATAGAGCGAAATGAGGAATTGCTTCGCTTTCTCATCAAAAGAGGGAATCTCTTTAAAATGAGGCTCTTCTGCTAACTTGATTAACCACTTGATTTCAACCATCACCCGATAGTGAATTAAGCCATACTCACTGACTTCACCACTTAATGCCTTAACACGACTTGCATAACGACCATCTAATGGGGAAATGGATAAAACAGAATGAATACTCATAAAATGCTGTCCTTTACTCAGTACAAATAGGGGTTGTCACTGCCGACCACAACAGCAAGATCCAACCTACAATAAAAAATAACCCACCTATGGGCGTGATAATACCAACATTTGTTAATTTAAAGAATGCAATAGCGTAGAGACTACCTGAAAAGAGTAATATCCCCACTAAAAACGCATAGCCTGCATAAAAGAGCGTCCGGCGTGTTTGCCAAATCCAAAGTAAAATCCCAACGCCTATAAGCGCTACAGAATGAAACATCTGATACTGTACCCCTGTTTGCCAAACGGCTAATTCTCTTGCACTTAGGCTATTCGCTAATCCGTGTGCGCCAAATGCGCCTAAAACAACTGCAAGCCCCGCAAATAATGCGCCAACTGCAATTAAAAATCGTCCAATGGTGCGTCCTTTCTCCAACTGTAATGACATTGCTCTACTCCTTATTGATCAAAGCTGCCTAATACTCAATATAAAATGACACTCGAACTTCTTATTAACTCATTTTAATGATTCCATTTTTCTGAAAGAAATCAGCGACTACTCTCAATTTCTCTCTTCATTTCCTATCAAAATCTATCTTACAATAAAAAGAAGATCAGAAGAAAACAACTTTCGAAAACAACTTTCAACAGAGACTTTATTGTAAATCACTCTCAATTATTCTAACCACTTAATTTTCTGTGTCCCTATTATCATTCCCTTGATGATTACGCTTTGTGATTACTTCTATCATTCGCTTTAAGCTGAAGCAATTTTGGCATCAGTGAGTAATGATTCAATAGGTGTCACATCAGGGCGCGCAATCACTGCTCGATCTTGATAGATGACGATTGGGCGCTCGATAATAATAGGGTTTGCTAGAAGATAAGCCATCTTCTCCGCTTCAGACCAAGTGAACCACTCAAGCGCTATTTTCTTAAAGGCTTCCTCTTTGGTGCGGATAATGCCATCAATTCCGACACCTAATTGCGCAAGGACTTGCTGAATCATCTCTGCAGTTAAAGGTATTTCAAGATAGTTGATCAGCTGATACTCAATACCTTTCTCGTCTAACAAAGCTTTCGCTGCTCTTGCCTTAGAACAATCACCGTTATAATAGATCTGCCACATAGATTCTTCTTCCCTCTTTTTATCCAAATTTTGTAATTTTCAAATTATTCATAGCCTAGCAGTTTTGGCCTATTTTGAGTAGCTGATCTCCCACCTTAAACTGCTTATTTTTATTGCATCTATTCTATTAATAGCCATTCTCACCCATTATCACGTATAGTAAATTGGGTTTAAGAAAAATGGTTTTTAAACAACTATTGCGGGATTTTAAAAGAACACAAAACCGCACTAAACAACACTTGCAATATGCCGGATAGAACTGCTTCCTTGTTTTTTTACAGTCGATGCGCCGGCATTTAAATCAGCTTATTTTGAACCGATCTGACTATAATATCACTCATACTCTATAGTGAATCATCTTGTTCGGGAATAGAGAGATAGAGCCAAGCATTACCGTCACTAATTTCGGCGGTTATAGCCGGTTCAATCGTTGATGTTATTGCACGATTTGAGTAGGTCAATCCTCTTCCTAGCGGTAGATCATAATCTGTTAAAGGCCACTGAACATTGGTCAGCGTCAATCCGCTTAGATCGGTCAAAGCGATCACACTCACAAGACTCCCCGCTTTTGCCGGAATGTGATAACACTTGTTAGGTTGTAGATAGTAGAATGATTGCCGACCATCGCTATGGTAAAACTGTAGCGATGGATATTGAAATGGATAGAAAAGGAGCGCCATCTGATGATCAATTCGTCCACCAATACCACCAATCAAGAGCACTTCCGATACACCGCACGCTATTGCGAGTGACAGCGCTAGCTCCGTATCTGTCTCATTTTTATCAGCAGGATAAGGAATCTTCGCCGAATATTTTGAAGAATCAATTTGTAAGTGAATACTCGAATCAAAATCACCAAGCCAATAATCAACGCCTTTTAACTGATCCGCTTTATCAATCCCTTTATCCACTGCGATCTGTAGAATGTCACCTTTATCTCTAAAAAATTGCGGAAAATCTCGCTCAATAGCCTCAAAATCCACAGCTCCCGGTAACAATAATATTGCCCGTGTATAATGCGTTTGAGATCGATTAGGTGCTATCGTCCCTGTTTCTAGCTTATCAAGCGCCATTTGATGAAATTGTTCTTCACTCAATTGTTCTTCACTCATATCAACCTATACTGATGCCTACGCTTTAGATAATGCCTCAATAACCCGACTTGGGGGAATATCACTGATCACATCCGAGCGTTTCTCATTGAAGATAATTGTCGTTAAGTCAGGATTGAGCGGTGCCCACTCCGGTGTTTTAAGTCGCATCAAAGCAATTACCGGTACATGCACGGCATTTGCTAAATGCATCACCGCAGTCTCTACTGAAATAATCAGATCACTCTCAGCAAGCATCGCCGGCAATTCAAAGAAATTATCTCGAGCACTAAAAGGAACCACATTTTGCAGATTCGCTGCTTGAATCATGGTTTCAATCTCAGCAAAAATCTCCGGCACACCATTAATAATAAAGAGCGCGTCTTGCCACTTCGGCAGTTGTTGCATCATGACAATGAGTTCAGAAACTTGGGTCAGCAGCCAAGAGCGGCGGGGATTTTTAGCAATATGATTGATAAAAACAATCTTCTGCCCTGTTTGATGCCCCCACGATTGTAATCTCTCTTTTGCATAATCTTGCCATTGCGCAGGAATCTCGACATAGGGATAACGTTCATCATCAAAGAGAATAATGCCGGCCATTTGTGCAAACCAATATGCGTAATCTTCACTAATATGATGACGCACTCCTTGATAAGGCTTAACCACTTCAATCGTTGCATCTACCGCTTTTTCAGACGACTTTTTCCCCCACTGATACCATTTATAATGCAGTGCCATCGCCATTGAAAACCCTGATTGTCCGGCAATATCTCGCGCAAGCGCTGCACCGCCTAATGAGGTTAAGGTCTCAATAGAGATCACAATCGGATATTCTTCCCGCTTTGCTTCTAAGATTGATTCTAAACGAAGATCCGGAGAATAATTGTCCCGATAAATCTTGCGGAAAAGAGGCGAGGCTTCTAACCAATCGTAGAGTGAGTATTGTTTGAGCGCTGGCCATTTAGCGCTATCTCTTGTACAGCGGACATCTTCGACAAAGAGATCAATCGCAATATGAGGATAAGCTGCTTTAAATGCCCGAAAACCATTTTGTAAATAGGTAAAATCACCAATCGCTAAATGCGCAATGAAGAGTACTTTATCCGCTTGAGCGAGCGTCTCTGCCGGAATTTTGCCTAACAGTAAGCTACGCGTCATCGTAATATGAGGCTCACCATCTTCTAAAAATTCTTCCCCCTCTGCCACAAAGCCATATCGCTCATAAAAGCCCTTTGCATGTGTTTGAGAATGTAAAATGACTCGATGACTGAGTGCTAAAGCGGCGCATTTTTTGAGTGCTTCCCTAAGCATCAATGCTCCAAGGTTTTGCCCGCGAAACGCTTTGAGGATCGCAACTCTTCCGATCTGATAATCCCCCTCTTCATTGAGGAAAAAACGTAATGTACCAACAGGAACCGATTTACCAGGCTCAATCGACACAGTTTCACTACAGTCCGTCACTGTTGAGGGCTGATAGAGCACTAATTGCCAAGATTCTTTATCGAGCGCATCATGATCAATCTCTGCTGCAAAACCTTGCTCTTGTGTAAATACTGCATCACGAACTGAAAGCGCATCTTGAAAAGTGGGCGCTTCTTCCCCTTTTATCCACGTCAATTCCATCTCTATCCCCCTTGATAATAATCCTTTAATCCTACCAAAATTGCCTACTTTTTGCAGTTTAAATACGATTTACGTTGAAAATCTGTATAATTAGTCCATATGTGTGAATTTCGTGAATATCATTTCACAAGCGACATAAATAATTAACCATAACAAATTTAACCATAACAAATCATTGAGGTATCAATATGAGTTTTGAGAAAGTTCCTGCGGCTAATGATTTAGCAAAAATCACCGAAGATTTTAACTGTGTAATCGAGATTCCAGCTGAATCTGATCCTGTTAAATATGAAGTTGATCACGATACAGATGTGATCTGGGTTGACCGCTTTGTCGGTACGAATATGCGTTACCCTGCAAACTATGGTTTTATTCCTCACACACTTTGTGATGATGGTGATCCATTAGATGTCTTAGTCGTTACGCCATTCCCATTAATCCATGGTTCTGTGGTTCGTTGCCGTCCTTTAGGCGTACTCAATATGACGGATGAATCCGGCGGTGATGCTAAATTAATCGCAGTGCCTGTGAACAAACTCTGCCCAATGTATGAAGATATTCAGGAACTCGATGATCTTCCTAAATTACTCGTACAACAAATCGAATTCTTCTTCCAAAACTACAAAGGTTTAGAGAAAGGCAAATGGGTTAAACTTGCAGGTTACGGCGATAAAAAAGCAGCTGAGCAAGAGATCTTAAACTCACTTGAGTTGTTTAATAAAAAGAATAGTTAATTATTGAATTGGCTAGAAGTCAATAACTGTCGATAGGATTAATCCGATTAGTCCGATTAATTAATATCGGTATACAACATGAATGATTGAAAAAGGGGGATACAGTTTATGGCTGCATCCCCTTCTCTTTTTTGTAGAGTAAATTTGATATCAGAAAAATGGTTTTTAAGTACCCATGTGGGATTTTA
This sequence comes from Ignatzschineria larvae DSM 13226, assembly GCF_038500265.1. Lineage (NCBI taxonomy): Bacteria > Pseudomonadati > Pseudomonadota > Gammaproteobacteria > Cardiobacteriales > Ignatzschineriaceae > Ignatzschineria > Ignatzschineria larvae. Next base: position 1,676,896 of record NZ_CP150637.1, read on the forward strand.
AAAGAAGATAAAACCGTACTAAATAACACTTGCAAGATGCCGGATAGAACAGCGTCCTCGCCTCTATCCACCGAGGCGCCGGCATTTGAATAAACTTATTTTGAATCGATCTTACTATTCTATATTTATTCATGGCATAAAAAAATAGCCACTATTTCAACAGTGACTATTTTTACTATATTGCGACTAAGTACTCAGTCTAATTAGTAGTAACCTACAAAGTTAAGATAGAATCCTTTAAAGCGATAATCTTGTCGTGTTAAGTCATCACTGAAGTCAGTAAAGTTATAACCAAAACCGATACGGAAATTTTCAGTAATATCCTTATCTATTCCGATCAAGAAACCGCTCTTCGTTCCCCCATCCTTCACTTTTAACATACGATATTCTGCTAATACGTGCCACTTCTTCACTAAATCATAACGTACTTGTGCTGCGGCAAAAAGTGCTGAACTATCAAACCATGTATTATTCAGATAATGATAGCGGGTTTCACCTTTACGATAAGCAACTTTTGCACCAAACTCCCACTCTGCATTATGTTTATATACCCCTTCTAACGAGAAGATATGAGATTTTTGGTCATAATCCATCCCATAATAATTCGTATCATAACCACTGCCTGAGCCAACTTGTGCAACATTCGCATCATTCACAAAATAATTATAACGACCAAAAACTGCCCACTTATTATTATCCCATGGACGATATGCAAATCCTATCGCACTATCGATAAAACGTGTATCTTTGCTACTATCTAAAGTATCATATGATTTAGAGTAATTGAATTTCCCTTGAAATCTCAGACTATCATCAAATTTATAAGAGATTCGATTCGTCGTTAACCACTGTTTTCTTGTTGTCTCAGAACCTTTATCTCGACGATATTCTAATTTTGAACTCAGCTCTATAATTTCATTTGTCTTAGAGATACTCGCACTAACGGCATTTCGTTTTGTGATGTCATCGGCGTCTTCAATCATCTGCCGCTTTAATCTCGATTGCTGGAAAGTCACATTCGTACTCCAACCATCACCTAAGGTATAATCAGCCCCTATTGTATTTGCAATCCCTCGTTCATTACCTGATTTAAGGCTCTGCACTTCATTGAAAATATTTAAACGATCTGTTAAACGCCAGCGCTGACCTACGGTCAAACCATTTTGATTATTATCAAATACTGAATCATAGTCAGATTTTGAATTCGCAAAGGTGTAATTGGCATAAACTGTATGATCGCTACTCAATTTATGCTCAACACCAGCTAAGATACTATGCCCACGAGTACCTGTTGTACCTTCTAAATTCACCGATGAATTATCACCATAAAAATAACGGAAGCCTGCTGTTACAGAGTTATTCTTCTCATATTTCTTATTGTCATCATCTATTGTCAACTGCCCTGTTGTATACAACTCTAAGTTAGGTGTTGCAAACCAACTGTAACGTACCGCAGCTAAACGACCTGTGGCTTTCTCTTCTCCCACTTTTGTCGTTACTTGCTTCACTTCTCCAGTTAACGTCGAGTTATTTTCAAAACGTTGCTCTAGTGAGATTTGAGATTGGGTATATTCATTATCACTAGCTGATCCTGTGCTCTCTCTTTTAGCAACACTATGACGTATATAAGCGATCAGATTATCTGTAATTTCTGCTGAAACTTCGGCACCATACTCCTCTACGCCACCTAAATTACTACTATAACCATTTGAGAAGCCTTTTTTCGTCTTCTTATACCATGCTCCAGTCTGTACATCTCGCTCCGTAACACCTTGTTCACGAAGATTAACACGACCCTCCACAGCATAAGCTTCTCCTTTATTAGGCCCATCTGCAGATAGCTCTCCTACCTGATTGAAGGATAAACCACCATCATTCGAAAGATAGCTTGGGACACCTTGATTTCTAGTATGGGTGTATTCGGCTCGCAAATAGGTTCCGTTACCTGCTTTTAAAATTGTATCAAAGCCCTGTAATTCGTAAGAACTCTGCCCTCCTTGACGCTCATCCACATAAGTCACACCAACGGCTAAATGGTCATTTAACCAATATTGGCCTCGACCACCTCTCGTTATATCCTTCGGATCAAACCCCGTAGGAACGTACTCATAATCAACTAAAAGATATTGTTCATAACCTCGAAGAGGACCTTCCGAAATAATACTTGGATTATATTGCCCCACAATTTGTAATAACGGACGTGATAAAATTAGACGCCCTTGCGTTGCATCAAACTCATAATCAACACCTCGTTCAAGCGAGATTAGAGCTTGCGTTAATCCCGTTGTAGGGTCAATCACTTTGACTTGTACTTTATCTGATCCCGGTAATACGCGAGTATGGCGTAAATAGTAGAGGCTTCCCCCTGTACCTAAAAATTCACTATGTCCAGGCATCGATTGTGCTTGAGAACCAAAAACACGCAACGTTCCCTTTGTATCACCATAAATTGTATTGGCATTTGTCCGAAGATCAACCGCCCCACCGTAAAGTGAACGAGAGTAAGTCCCAAACTCTGTGCCCGTAATTCCCGTGTTGTAATTTCCCCAAAGTGCTTGGTTTTTATCCCAATCTACCCGTGCATAGAAGCGCCCCATAGTATCCACATCACGATAAACACTTGAGTCATCACCATAAGTAGGATAATAAAGATCAGGATCTAATGCCCTAAAGACATCTTCCGGATAAGCTCGACCAAAGCCACTAAAAAGGTGCTTAATCTCCTTTTCCTTCGTATCTGCATGAGCCGTAATGGTATAACGACCCTTCAATCGACTCTTCAGATAGAAAGCTAAACGGCCATCTGCCAAAATATCAGAGCTCTGTGGATTACCATCAGCATCAACTTTTATGGCATCCTGACCTGGACCACTCACATTGCGTTGATAAAGCGTCACATCCGCAATCCCCACCATGAAGAAGGAATCTCCTGTGATATCAGTCTCTAAAGTGCGATTGATTTTACGGCCATTCGTATTTGCAACCTCAACATCAAACTGTTGCTGACCTAGAGGCACAAGGAAATCTGCTTCAAATTTTCGATCACGGTCTACAGGATACGATTCTCCATTAATATAAACACTCCCTTCAGGCACATTACTTCCTTGGATTCTCACCCGTGCCCCAACAAAAGGGATGTTTTGTCGGTAAAGATCATTGGAGCCCACAACATCATCAATCAATGACTCCGTCAGAGCCTCATCTTGAGATAAAAACTGCCCCTCAAGGCGAGAGATAGAATCACGAATCTCTACATTGCCACGCTCATCCTCTTCCGGCGTTACAAGACGAATCTCTTTTGAATAAGTTTCATCAAAATGCCCTTCATTATCATAAGCACGTACAATATAACGGATATTGTCATTCAACCTAAACTGATAATTTGATGGTAATTCCCCATTCCAATTGACAGAGGTAATCGCTTTCACATCTACCGGTATAACCGCTATTGGTGCTACTAAATCTACATCATTACCTCTAAATAACAAGATCTCGTATTTAGAGACAAAAGCAGAATAGTTAGAGCGAACATGGAATTCCACCGGCTTTGTAATTTGACCATTATAAAATGGTACATAACTCGGTGCCGATACAGAGAGCTCAGCGCTCCCCATATTCGGATTCTCCGTCAGCCAAATCATCCCGTTATTTGGCAAGGAGATAATTTTATCTCCTATTGCCTTTGTCGGTTGACGTTTCACATTAAAGAGCATTTCACCACCATCAGCTGCACAAACAACTGATCCCTCACATCCTAATACACTGTCAGGATACGCAGTTCCCTCTGCTCTGATTTGGGACGTTGCAACTACTGGAGTTGCAAAGCCCGCTAGGATCATAAGGAGTCTTAAGTCAAGAAGTTTCATACGCGTTTTCATTTATTTGCCCTCCACTTCTTGAGACTCACTTCCAACAATAATCTGATTCTCATTGGTTAGCCTGTCATTTAATAGTTTCTGTAAATACTCTTCACGTTTTTCTGACAACGCTCCAAGTGCCTCGGCAGTAATCGTGACTTCGCGAATCTCATTCTCTTCAATCAACTGAACCATTTGCGGGATATACCGCTCATATTCAGCTTTAATCTGAGCTTTTCCTTTCACAAACATCGCTTCACTGACCTCTAAGATTGACTCCTCTGGTAACTGCAACGCGAAGTCAAATCGTGTTGGCAATCCTGGAGTTATTCGTCTTACAAGCGGATTCGGTGTTACAAACGTTACGCCCTCAGGTAGAGATGAAACATCTACTTTCAGGATGAAGTTACGTCCGCGCTCCCATTTTCCACCTTTGATGTCTGTCAAGTGATAACGTCCGAATTGGTCAGTTGTAATAATCAATCCTTCAGCACTTGCAATCCGCGCTCCAGGGATACCTGGCTCACCAGGATCTTGCATTCCATTACCATTACGGTCATGGTAAACAGTACCGATGATTAAGCTATCATCAAAGAGTGGGTCGCTATCTTCAACAGTCAACACTAACGATGCTTTGTTAGAGATTGCTGTGACTGTAGCTGCAGTTGTCAAGGCTGCTCGACTCAACTTCGTATTTTCCGTCATAAAGGCTTCACTATAGATCGTATTTGTGCCTGATTTAATTCCAGCCCCTGCACGAATCACAAAGTTAATCACTAATGGATCACTATCGGTATTAGCCGTACTAATCGATAGGTTCGTAAGATCAATCGGAGAATTACCCGACACACCCATTGGACTACCATTAGAGACTTTCGCTGAATCAGCCACATAACTAAATCCTACTGGCAATGTATTCAAAAGATTGAAGTTTGTTACATTTGTATCTTCAACATTTGCGATTCTCGCTTGGATCATCACAACATCACCTACTTTCACCGTACTCACGGAAGAAGTTAAGCTTACTTTTAACCACACATTGCCCGGTTGAATCTCAATAGTGACAACTTTCTCACCCGCCGCTGTTCCGTCTGGATTTTTACCTTTCACAACAACTTCACCTTTACCTGCTTGATATGGCGCTTTTGTTGGAATGTCATATCCACCATCAGGATTCTTATTCAACGGTCCTGTTACAGTGCCATCAGGTGATTTCACAGTGAAGGTACCATCTCCATTATCTGTGACAACTGTTTCCTCACCTCCCGGCATCACTACCGTAATAGTTGTACCTGCTTCAGGGTTCACTAAGTTACCATTCTCATCTTTTGGTACTACGCTCACTATTACCTCTTCACCCTCTACAGGATTTTCAGGGTTAATCGTGACATCAGAGTTACCAAGATCTAAGCCTCCAGGGACAGTTTCAACTTCTACAACTTTCTCACCTGCATCAGAACCATCTGGGTTTTTACCTGTTACAGTAATTTGGCCTTTTCCTGATTCTGTTGGAGCTTTAGTTGGGACGTCATAACCGCCATCTGGGTTCTTATTGAATGGCCCTGTCACATTACCGTCTGGATCTTTTACTGTATAAGTACCATCACCATTATCAGTAACTGTCGTCTCCTTACCATCTGGCATTGTGACTGTAATTTCAGTTCCTGCACCTGGATTTGCAACGTTTCCGTTCTCATCTTTTGGTACAACACTGATTACTACATCACCGCCTGCTACTGGTGGATTTGGCTTAATTGTGACATCTGAGTTACCTAGATCTACACCGCCTGGAACCGTTTCAACTTCTACAACTTTCTCACCTGCATCAGAACCATCTGGGTTTTTACCATTAATAGTAATCTCACCTTTACCTGATTCTGTTGGTGCTTTAGTGGGAACGTCATAGCCGCCATCTGGGTTCTTATTGAATGGCCCTGTCACATTACCTTCTGGATCTTTTACTGTATAAGTACCATCACCATTATCAGTAACTGTCGTCTCCTTACCATCTGGCATTGTGACTGTAATTTCAGTTCCTGCGCCTGGATTTGTAACGTTTCCGTTCTCATCTTTTGGTACAACACTGACTACTACATCACCGCCTGCTACTGGTGGATTTGGCTTAATTGTGACATCTGAGTTACCAAGATCTACACCGCCCGGAACCGTTTCAACTTCTACAACTTTCTCACCTGCATCAGAACCATCTGGTTTTTTACCATTAATAGTAATCTCACCTTTACCTGATTCTGTTGGCGCTTTCGTGGGAATGTCATAGCCGCCATCTGGGTTCTTAGGCTTAGTTTCTCCATTTGGCAACGTGTACGTACCATCACCATTGTCAACAATTGTCGTCTCCTTACCATCTGGCATTGTGACCGTGATTTCAGTTCCTGGACCTGGATTTGCAACGTTTCCATTCTCATCTTTTGGTACAACACTGATTACTACATCACCGCCTGCTACTGGTGGATTTGGCTCAATTGTGACATCTGAGTTACCAAGGTCTAATGCACCAGGAATATAAGTGATACTTACATTACTTTGCGTGCTGTTTGTACCATTGAATGCAAAGTTGAAGTAATCTGTTCCCGTTGTAGTAGAAGTCACAGTAAAGACATATTTTCCATCAGTCGTGCCTGTAATTTCTAAACTTTCAGGATTCACCGCTCCTAGTTTTGAACCTGTTTGTAACAAGGTCACAACATCACTACTATTTACCACAGGGTTATTTTGCGCATCACGTAATGTCACCGTAATAGTCGCTGTATCTTCACCATCTGCGGTAATACGTGGCTTATCAACCTCAATTGTTGAGTTATCTTGGCTGATTTCACCTGCCGTATAGTTCATTGTCACCGCTTTATTCGGGATTAATGAACCATTGTAGAGGATGCCGACATTCGCATCAGATCCAACTTTCGTTGAGCTCACAGTTGTACTGTACTCACCTGTAGTTGCATTGAACGCGAGTAATTGTGAACTTGCTTTACCAAAACTTAAGCCCGGTAACATCACTTGACCATTATTCGCCATGACAACGTTGCCATTTTGATCCTTAAGAACCACTTTGACGTAGATAACATCACTGCCGTTAGCCTTAATAGTCGCTTCATTGCTCCAGCTACTATTGTCAACGCTCACTACGTACTCACTGTTTTCAAGTACGATTGGGCCTGCAATATAGTTCACGGTTGCAATATTTGCACTTAACTCACCCGCAAATGTGAAGCTCACCTCATCAGCACGATTTTCCACAGTAATATTCGCTGGTGAAGTAACCGTTGCACTATAAGTACCATCTCCATTAGGCGTTGTATCACCAATTGCACCAAGCGCTGTACCATTAATGACGATCACAACTTCTTCTGTGTTCGTACTAATGATATTGCCCTCATTATCACGAAGTGTCACTTTCACCTCTGTTGTCGCAACACCATCTGCAACCACTGGGTTTGTTAATACTTCGATCGTACTTTCGGTAATACTAACATCACCTAATGTGAACTCAACCGTTGCTGTAGCCGCTGCTTGACCGACGTTACTCACTGCAAAACTAATAGTTTCTACTTTTGCAACTTGTGAACTAATTTCAGCTGTGTAACGACCATTTCCAGCATAGACAGGAGACTTCACAACCGTTGCATTGCCTAAACCTGTGAGGTTAATCGCATTCGCAATTGGGCTTGTTAAGGCATTTCCAAATTGATCTTTCAACTGAATTGTGACAACGGATGTTTCTGTACCATCTGCTTTCACAGGACTTGTTGCATCAATCGTTGATTTTGCAAGATCTAATGGACCTGGGACAACTTCATATGGCTTGTTCGTAGAACCACTTGGGTTTCCTTCCGGATCTTTCGATGTGATCTCAAGAGCTGGATTATCTGTCCCTGCTGTTTCTGGAACATTCACCACTGCAGTATAGCTACCATCTGCATTTGGACCGGTTGCTTCAACAGGATTACCTGTGACTGGATCTGTCACCCAAATGGTTTCGCCATCTTCTAGCTCAATTGGGTTACCATCCTCATCTCTCGGATTTACTGTAACAACAACTTGATCTCCTGCCGTTGGTTTCTCAGGGTTCAAGGTCACATCAGAGTTACCTAAATCAAGGTTTTTCACTTTGTTATAGGTAATCGTTTGTGTTTGACCACTTTGTAAACTATCCACAGTGAAGCTTAAAGTATCCGTACCGGCTTTCGTTGAGGTGATTGTACCTGTATAGATACCACCTGCCGCACGAATCAATGGATTACTACCTTCTAAGATACCTGTATTAGAAACACCACCATTAATATGAAGTGTACCTAAGTTAAGGCCTGTTAAAGTCACCACTGTATCGGCTGTATATGGATTACCTTCCATATCAACAAGCGTCACCGTTACCGTTGCTGCTGCTTCACCATCTGCATCAATTGCATTTGGTTTGATTTCAAAGCTTGAACCTGCAAGATCAAGGCCTGCGTTGCGATAAGAGACTGATGCATTCGACGCTGATGGTTCACCTGCAATCGTGAATGAAACTGTATCATCCCCTTCAACAGTTGAAGTGATCGACGTACTTAACGTACCGTTACCATTATCGACTAGACCACCATCTGCAACTGTACCATGCTCAAGACCTGCTAATACGATATCACCTACGTTGCTTGGTGATTTCTCAAGATTATTACCAAACTCATCTCTTAAGGTAATCACAACATCCGCTTTCGCTGTACCATCTGCTTTAATGATGGCAGGCGATACATTGATCGTACCAATAGTCGATTGTTTTGGATCTGCAACATCAAGCGCATGATAAGTGACTGTCGTGCTCTTCGCGCTGCTTTCACCTAAGATTGTGAAGGTAAAGGTATCTGTACCTGATTTCGTTGAAGAAACGGTTGCACTATAAGTACCATTACCATTATCGGTGGTTGTACTTAATGTTCCAACATGTGCTCCTTGCGCACGAATCACAACGACATCACCAATACTCTCCTCGATGACATTACCCGACGCATCCACTAAGTGAACCGTAATAGTCGAGGTAATATCTCCACGGCTAACATTAATCTCTTTTGGATCCGCAGTAATTGATGATGTCAAGAGACTTGCACCTGATGCGATAAACGTAATGTCTTTCGTATCAGTACCTGCTTCTCCATCTAACGTAAAGCCCACAGTATAAGTGTCTGCGATGATTGACGATACCGTACCTTCATAACGTGAATTTGTATCGTTATAAGTTAATGTAATCGCTTTACCATCTTTATCACTAATACCGGTCAAGACTACAACACCTTGGTTACCTGCTACAACGTTACCTTGCGCATCTCTCAATGTCACGGTCACGAATGAGCTTGCTGAACCATTAGCTGGAATATCTGTTTGTGGTGTTGCTTCTAACGTTGATTTCGTTAAGTCAACATCACCCGCTGTATATTCAAGCACCGCCGTATCATTAGCTGTTACACCATTCAATGCAAAGCCAATACTATCTTGACCTACTTTCGTTGAGGTTACTGTCGCTGTATAAACACCGTTATCAAACGTTACACCACTCGCAGCACCTAATGTAATACCCGTTAAGGTCACAGTTCCACGATCTGCTGTAATGTTATTACCAAAGGCATCTTTCAATTGAACAGTGACAGTGGCTTCAGTTGTACCATCTGCTGCAATTGCCGCTGGGTTTACAGTAATCTCTGATTTCTCATAGCTTACTGGACCTGCAACATAACGCACATCGCTTGTTGCCTCGCCGGCGACTGCATCAGCACCTACTGTGTAACCAATTGTATCAGTACCTGTTACCGTTGAAGTTAACGATGCAGTATAACGACCTTCTCCTAAGTATGTGAATGTTGTGCTATTGCCACTATTCACTGTACCGATTTGATCGCCTACAAACGTCATCTCAACTGGTGACATGTCACTTGTTAACACATTACCGTTTGCATCTTTCAACGTCACAATCGCTGTGGCTACTTCACGACCATTCGCTGTAATTGAACTTGGCGCAACGACTAATGTTGATTGCGAAGGATCAAACTCACCCATTGTATATTCTACAACTGCTGTATCCGCTGCTTTCGCACCCTCATAAGTGAAGCCAAATCTATCTGTACCCACTTTCGTTGAGCTCACTGTTGCTGTATAGCCTGTATCACCCGCTACTAATGTACCGATTGCTTGACCTTCAACTGTGATTACAACAGTACCTTCCGCATTCTCAACAGCTGTACCTTCATAGTCTCTCAACGTTACCGTCAAGGTTGAAGTGGTTGTACCATCTGCTGTAATAACTTCTGGATCAGCTACAATTGTCGATTTAGCAAGATTCACCACTCCTTTTGCAAAATCTTTATAGGTAATTGTCGCTTCTTTACCAGTCGCAGCTTCACCATTTACAGTAAATGTCACTGTATCGGTTCCTTCTGTGTAATCTTTGCTGATTACATCAAAAGTATAGAGGCCTGTTACTGTATTGAAACGTTGGCTACGGATTGTACCGTGCGTTAATCCTTCTAACGCAACTTCAGCACGTCCTGTCACCGTATTACCAAATTGATCTTTCAACTCAACAGTCACGATTGATGCTTCTTGCTCAGCAATCGCTTCGGCTTTATTGATCGCAATTTCACTTGGAACCGCTGTAATGGTTGATTGTGTTAAATCAATCGCACCGGCAGTATAAGTGACTGTTACAAGGTTTGGACTCGCTGAACCATCAACGGCGTAGTAGAACGTATCTGTGCCTACTTTCGTTGAGCTTACTGTTACTTTATAAGTGCCTGTTGATTCATCAATCGATACCGCACTGATCTTATCTGCAATCGCTGCATCCACGGTACCTACTGTTACTGCGTAAGCATCGCTTGCAGGAATCACATTACCATTCACATCTTTCAATGTAATTGTTAATGTCGATTGATTATCACCTTCACTCACAACGATTGTCGCTGGTGCCGCTACGAAGCTTGATTGGTTAAGGTCAACATTACCGGTTGTATAAGTAATAGTCGCCGTAGGTTTATCTGATTCTAAACCACCTACTTCACCATTTACTTCAAAACCAATTGTGTCTGAGCCTGCTTTTGTTGACGTAATATCAACTACAAACTGACCGTTCGCAATATAGCTTGCTGTCACTTTACCACTTGTCGCTAACACTCCATCTGCCACTAACACATTCGTTAATTGAACAGTGGTTGCGCTACCGCCTTGCGTTGTTAAGTTATTACCAAATTGATCTTTTAACTGAACAGTAACACGCGATTTACTTGTACCATCCGCTAAGATTTCAATCGGCTGCGCTTCAATCGTTGAATGTGCTGCACTTGCTGCGCCTGGGGTATAACGTACTTGTGCTTCCACAGTCGCTTTTTTACCTGCAATTTCAACAGTAAAGCTATCAGTTGCCGCTTTGGTCGATGAAACCGTTGCAACAATATTGCCACTTTCATCAATCGCGCTAGCACTTAAGCTTCTTGCATCACCGGCACCATCTTGAGAAACTACAATCGTAGCTCCTAAATCTTCAGTGGCCACTATGACATTATTAAACTTATCTCGTAACGTCGCTGTGATCGTTGACTGAACACCACCATCACTAACACTAATCGCCGCAGGATTTGCAACAATCAAGGTATTAGTAAGCTCGACATCGCCTGCTACATAGCTTAAGTCAACTGTATTACCACCCACTGCACTATTAATCTCAAAACCAATCGTATCCGCAGTTTCAGATGCTTTTGTTGAGTTAATATAGGCTGTGAATGTACCGTCACCGTTATTAGTCATGCGTGCTGCAGGCGTTGAATTACCTGTTGTCACACCCGTTAAGGTCACAACATAATCATTACCATTTGCATCTACACCTGTAGTGATCGGATTGCCTGCTTCATCTTTCAATGTCACAACAACTGTTGCACGCTCTTCACCGTCGGCTTTAATTGTGACTGGTTTAACATCACCATTAATAGTTAATTCACTATGCTCTGCTGATGCCGATCCTGCCACATATGTTAAGCTCGCTGTATTGGTGCTTTCACGTGCTTCTGTTTTGTAACCAAAGATATCGGTACCAACTACGCCCTCTTTCGAAGTGACTGTGAATACATAGGTACCATCTTCATTATCAATCGATTTAGGACCTACAACATTCTCATCACCCACTAAGTAGCCACCTGATTTAGAGACAAGCTCTAATCCGTTGTAACCCACTAATGGCGCACCATTTGCATAGCGTAACACGACTGTTACATCTGCTGTTGATGTTCCATCTGCATTGATTTGCGTTGGGCTTACAACAATCGATGATCTATTAGGGTCAAAGTTACCACCGTCATTTGAGTAAGTTACGTCCACACCACTTTGCGTGCTGTTTGTGCCATTGAATGCAAAGTTGAAGTGATCTGTTCCTGGTTTGCCAGAAGTCACAGTAAAGACATATTTCCCATCAGTCGTGCCTGTAATTTCTAAACTTTCAGGATTCACCGCTCCTAGCTCTGCACCTGTTTGTAACAAGGTCACAACATCACTACTACTTACCACAAGGTTATTTTGCGCATCACGTAATGTCACCGTAATAGTCGCTGTATCTTCACCATCTGCGGTAATACGTGGCTTATCAACCTCAATTGTTGAGTTATCTTGGCTGATTTCACCTGCCGTATAGTTCATTGTCACCGCTTTATTCGGAATTAATGAACCATTGTAGAGGATGCCGACATTCGCATCAGATCCAACTTTCGTTGAGCTCACAGTTGTACTGTACTCACCTGTGGTTGCATTGAACGCGAGTAATTGTGAACTTGCTTTACCAAAACTTAAGCCCGGTAACATCACTTGACCATTATTCGCCATGACAACGTTGCCATTTTGATCCTTAAGAACCACTTTGACGTAGATAACATCACTGCCGTTAGCCTTAATAGTCGCTTCATTGCTCCAGCTACTATTGTCAACGCTCACCACGTACTCACTGTTTTCAAGTACGATTGGGCCTGCAATATAGTTCACGGTTGCAATATTTGCACTTAACTCACCCGCAAATGTGAAGCTCACCTCATCAGCACGATTTTCCACAGTAATATTCGCCGGTGAAGTAACCGTTGCACTATAAGTACCATCTCCATTAGGCGTTGTATCACCAATTGCACCAAGCGCTGTACCATTAATGACGATCACAACTTCTTCTGTGTTCGTACTAATGATATTGCCCTCATTATCACGAAGTGTCACTTTCACCTCTGTTGTCGCAACACCATCTGCAACCACTGGGTTTGTTAATACTTCGATCGTACTTTCAGTAACACTCACTGCACCTAAGGTGAACTCAACCGTTGCTGTAGCTTCTGCTTGACCGACGTTACTCACTGCAAAACTAATAGTCTCTACTTTTGCAACTTGTGAACTAATTTCAGCTGTGTAACGACCATTTCCAGCATAGACAGGAGACTTCACAACCGTTGCATTGCCTAAACCTGTGAGGTTAATCGCATTCGCAATTGGGCTTGTTAAGGCATTTCCAAATTGATCTTTCAACTGAATTGTGACAACGGATGTTTCTGTACCATCTGCTTTCACAGGACTTGTTGCATCAATCGTTGATTTTGCAAGATCTAATGGACCTGGGACAACTTCATATGGCTTGTTCGTAGAACCACTTGGGTTTCCTTCCGGATCTTTCGATGTGATCTCAAGAGCTGGATTATCTGTCCCTGCTGTTTCTGGAACATTCACCACTGCAGTATAGCTACCATCTGCATTTGGACCGGTTGCTTCAACAGGATTACCTGTGACTGGATCTGTCACCCAAATGGTTTCGCCATCTTCTAGCTCAATTGGGTTACCATCCTCATCTTTCGGATTTACTGTAACAACAACTTGATCTCCTGCCGTTGGTTTCTCAGGGTTCAAGGTCACATCAGAGTTACCTAAATCAAGGTTTTTCACTTTGTTATAGGTAATCGTTTGTGTTTGACCACTTTGTAAACTATCCACAGTGAAGCTTAAAGTATCCGTACCGGCTTTCGTTGAGGTGATTGTACCTGTATAGATACCACCTACCGCACGAATCAATGGATTACTACCTTCTAAGATACCTGTATTAGAAACACCACCATTAATATGAAGTGTACCTAAGTTAAGGCCTGTTAAAGTCACCACTGTATCGGCTGTATATGGATTACCTTCCATATCAACAAGCGTCACCGTTACCGTTGCTGCTGCTTCACCATCTGCATCAATTGCATTTGGTTCTACTATAAAGCTTGAACCTGCAAGATCAAGACCTGCGTTGCGATAAGAGACTGATGCATTCGACGCTGATGGTTCACCTGCAATCGTGAATGAAACTGTATCATCCCCTTCAACAGTTGAAGTGATCGACGTACTTAACGTACCGTTACCATTATCGACTAGACCACCATCTGCAACTGTACCATGCTCAAGACCTGCTAATACGATATCGCCTACGTTGCTTGGTGATTTCTCAAGATTATTACCAAACTCATCTCTTAAGGTAATCACAACATCCGCTTTCGCTGTACCATCTGCTTTAATGATGGCAGGCGATACATTGATCGTACCAATAGTCGATTGTTTTGGATCTGCCACATCAAGCGCATGATAAGTGACTGTCGTGCTCTTCGCGCTGCTTTCACCTAAGATTGTGAAGGTAAAGGTATCTGTACCTGATTTCGTTGAAGAAACAGTTGCACTATAAGTACCATTACCATTATCGGTGGTTGTACTTAATGTTCCAACATGTGCTCCTTGCGCACGAATCACAACGACATCACCAATACTCTCCTCGATGACATTACCCGACGCATCCACTAAGTGAACCGTAATAGTCGAGGTAATATCGCCACGGCTAACATTAATCTCTTTTGGATCCGCAGTAATTGATGATGTCAAGAGACTTGCACCTGATGCGATAAACGTAATGTCTTTCGTATCAGTACCTGCTTCTCCATCTAACGTAAAGCCCACAGTATAAGTGTCTGCGATGATTGACGATACCGTACCTTCATAACGTGAATTTGTATCGTTATAAGTTAATGTAATCGCTTTACCATCTTTATCACTAATACCGGTCAAGACTACAACACCTTGGTTACCTGCTACAACGTTACCTTGCGCATCTCTCAATGTCACGGTCACGAATGAGCTTGCTGAACCATTAGCTGGAATATCTGTTTGTGGTGTTGCTTCTAACGTTGATTTCGTTAAGTCAACATCACCCGCTGTATATTCAAGCACCGCCGTATCATTAGCTGTTACACCATTCAATGCAAAGCCAATACTATCTTGACCTACTTTCGTTGAGGTTACTGTCGCTGTATAAACACCGTTATCAAACGTTACACCACTCGCAGCACCTAATGTAATACCCGTTAAGGTCACAGTTCCACGATCTGCTGTAATGTTATTACCAAAGGCATCTTTCAATTGAACAGTGACAGTGGCTTCAGTTGTACCATCTGCTGCAATTGCCGCTGGGTTTACAGTAATCTCTGATTTCTCATAGCTTACTGGACCTGCAACATAACGCACATCGCTTGTTGCCTCGCCGGCGACTGCATCAGCACCTACTGTGTAACCAATTGTATCAGTACCTGTTACCGTTGAAGTTAACGATGCAGTATAACGACCTTCTCCTAAGTATGTGAATGTTGTGCTATTGCCACTATTCACTGTACCGATTTGATCGCCTACAAACGTCATCTCAACTGGTGACATGTCACTTGTTAACACATTACCGTTTGCATCTTTCAACGTCACAATCGCTGTGGCTACTTCACGACCATTCGCTGTAATTGAACTTGGCGCAACGACTAATGTTGATTGCGAAGGATCAAACTCACCCATTGTATATTCTACAACTGCTGTATCCGCTGCTTTCGCACCCTCATAAGTGAAGCCAAATCTATCTGTACCCACTTTCGTTGAGCTCACTGTTGCTGTATAGCCTGTATCACCCGCTACTAATGTACCGATTGCTTGACCTTCAACTGTGATTACAACAGTACCTTCCGCATTCTCAACAGCTGTACCTTCATAGTCTCTCAACGTTACCGTCAAGGTTGAAGTGGTTGTACCATCTGCTGTAATAACTTCTGGATCAGCTACAATTGTCGATTTAGCAAGATTCACCACTCCTTTTGCAAAATCTTTATAGGTAATTGTCGCTTCTTTACCAGTCGCAGCTTCACCATTTACAGTAAATGTCACTGTATCGGTTCCTTCTGTGTAATCTTTGCTGATTACATCAAAAGTATAGAGGCCTGTTACTGTATTGAAACGTTGGCTACGGATTGTACCGTGCGTTAATCCTTCTAACGCAACTTCAGCACGTCCTGTCACCGTATTACCAAATTGATCTTTCAACTCAACAGTCACGATTGATGCTTCTTGCTCAGCAATCGCTTCGGCTTTATTGATCGCAATTTCACTTGGAACCGCTGTAATGGTTGATTGTGTTAAATCAATCGCACCGGCAGTATAAGTGACTGTTACAAGGTTTGGACTCGCTGAACCATCAACGGCGTAGTAGAACGTATCTGTGCCTACTTTCGTTGAGCTTACTGTTACTTTATAAGTGCCTGTTGATTCATCAATCGATACCGCACTGATCTTATCTGCAATCGCTGCATCCACGGTACCTACTGTTACTGCGTAAGCATCGCTTGCAGGAATCACATTACCATTCACATCTTTCAATGTAATTGTTAATGTCGATTGATTATCACCTTCACTCACAACGATTGTCGCTGGTGCCGCTACGAAGCTTGATTGGTTAAGGTCAACATTACCGGTTGTATAAGTAATAGTCGCCGTAGGTTTATCTGATTCTAAACCACCTACTTCACCATTTACTTCAAAACCAATTGTGTCTGAGCCTGCTTTTGTTGACGTAATATCAACTACAAACTGACCGTTCGCAATATAGCTTGCTGTCACTTTACCACTTGTCGCTAACACTCCATCTGCCACTAACACATTCGTTAATTGAACAGTGGTTGCGCTACCGCCTTGCGTTGTTAAGTTATTACCAAATTGATCTTTTAACTGAACAGTAACACGCGATTTACTTGTACCATCCGCTAAGATTTCAATCGGCTGCGCTTCAATCGTTGAATGTGCTGCACTTGCTGCGCCTGGGGTATAACGTACTTGTGCTTCCACAGTCGCTTTTTTACCTGCAATTTCAACAGTAAAGCTATCAGTTGCCGCTTTGGTCGATGAAACCGTTGCAACAATATTGCCACTTTCATCAATCGCGCTAGCACTTAAGCTTCTTGCATCACCGGCACCATCTTGAGAAACTACAATCGTAGCTCCTAAATCTTCAGTGGCCACTATGACATTATTAAACTTATCTCGTAACGTCGCTGTGATCGTTGACTGAACACCACCATCACTAACACTAATCGCCGCAGGATTTGCAACAATCAAGGTATTAGTAAGCTCGACATCGCCTGCTACATAGCTTAAGTCAACTGTATTACCACCCACTGCACTATTAATCTCAAAACCAATCGTATCCGCAGTTTCAGATGCTTTTGTTGAGTTAATATAGGCTGTGAATGTACCGTCACCGTTATTAGTCATGCGTGCTGCAGGCGTTGAATTACCTGTTGTCACACCCGTTAAGGTCACAACATAATCATTACCATTTGCATCTACACCTGTAGTGATCGGATTGCCTGCTTCATCTTTCAATGTCACAACAACTGTTGCACGCTCTTCACCGTCGGCTTTAATTGTGACTGGTTTAACATCACCATTAATAGTTAATTCACTATGCTCTGCTGATGCCGATCCTGCCACATATGTTAAGCTCGCTGTATTGGTGCTTTCACGTGCTTCTGTTTTGTAACCAAAGATATCGGTACCAACCACGCCCTCTTTCGAAGTGACTGTGAATACATAGGTACCATCTTCATTATCAATAGACGCTGGGCCTACAACATTTGCATCACCCACTAAGTAGCCACCTGATTTAGAGACAAGCTCTAATCCGTTGTAACCCACTAATGGCGCACCATTTGCATAGCGTAACACGACTGTTACATCTGCTGTTGATGTTCCATCTGCATTAATCTCTGTTGGGCTTACAACAATCGATGATCTATTAGGGTCAAAGTTACCGTTACCTGCCGTATAGTTCAACGTCACAGTATCGGTACCTTTCGTGCTTGTTGTCTCAAAGCCGATTGTATCTTTAAGATTTGCTACGGCACTACCTTTCGCAACTACTGTGAAGGTATAACTTCCATCACCATTACCAGTTGCGGTCGATGCCGTACCGTTATCAACGCCATTTAATACAAGACTTGTTACACCAATTACTGGTTTGCCTGACTCATATTTAAGCATTACTGTGATAGTCGCTGCATCCGTACCATCTGCAAGAATATCCGCTGTTTCACCATTCTCAGGTGTCATTTCTGAACGGATCACAATCGTTGATTGTGTCGGATCAAAGATATCGCCACCGGTTGTATAGTTCAACGTAACAGTATCTGAGCCTTTCGTACTTGTTGTTTCAAAGCCAATCGTATCGGTCGCTACTTTATTATTCGCTGATACCACCGTGAAAGTATACGTACCATCTTGATTATCTTTCATAGGCGAGACTGTACCGTTATCAACACCATTTAATACAAGACTTTCCGCACCAATCACTGGCGCACCTGACTCATATTTAAGTGTTACTGTCACGGTCGCTGCATCGATACCATCTGCAAGAATATCCGCTGTTTCACCATTCTCAGGTGTCATTTCTGAACGAATCACAATCGTTGATCTTGTTGGATCAAAGATATCGCCACCCGTTGTATAGTTCAACGTAACAGTATCTGAGCCTTTCGTACTTGTTGTTTCAAAGCCAATCGTATCGGTCGCTACTTTATTATTTGCTGATACCACCGTGAAAGTATACGTACCATCTTGATTATCTTTCATAGGCGAGACTGTACCGTTATCAACACCATTTAATACAAGACTTTCCGCACCAATCACTGGCGCACCTGACTCATATTTCAACGTTACTGTCACGGTCGCTGCATCCGTACCATCTGCAAGAATATCCGCTGTTTCACCATTCTCAGGTGTCATTTCTGAACGAATCACAATCGTTGATCTTGTTGGATCAAAGATATCGCCACCCGTTGTATAGTTCAACGTAACAGTATCTGAACCTTTCGTACTTGTTGTTTCAAAGCCAATCGTATCGGTCGCTACTTTATTATTCGCTGATACCACCGTGAAAGTATACGTACCATCTTGATTATCTTTCATAGGCGAGACTGTACCGTTATCAACACCATTTAATACAAGACTTTCCGCACCAATCACTGGCGCACCTGACTCATATTTAAGTGTTACTGTCACGGTCGCTGCATCGATACCATCTGCAAGAATATCCGCTGTTTCACCATTCTCAGGTGTCATTTCTGAACGAATCACAATCGTTGATCTTGTTGGATCAAAGATATCGCCACCCGTTGTATAGTTCAACGTAACAGTATCTGAGCCTTTCGTACTTGTTGTTTCAAAGCCAATCGTGTCGGTCGCTACTTTATTATTCGCTGATACCACCGTGAAAGTATACGTACCATCTTGATTATCTTTCATAGGCGAGACTGTACCGTTATCAACACCATTTAATACAAGACTTTCCGCACCAATCACTGGCGCACCTGACTCATATTTAAGTGTTACTGTCACGGTCGCTGCATCGATACCATCTGCAAGAATATCCGCTGTTTCACCATTCTCAGGTGTCATTTCTGAACGAATCACAATCGTTGATCTTGTTGGATCAAAGATATCGCCACCCGTTGTATAGTTCAACGTAACAGTATCTGAGCCTTTCGTACTTGTTGTTTCAAAGCCAATCGTGTCGGTCGCTACTTTATTATTCGCTGATACCACCGTGAAAGTATACGTACCATCTTGATTATCTTTCATAGGCGAGACTGTACCGTTATCAACACCATTTAATACAAGACTTTCCGCACCAATCACTGGCGCACCTGACTCATATTTAAGTGTTACTGTCACGGTCGCTGCATCGATACCATCTGCAAGAATATCCGCTGTTTCACCATTCTCAGGTGTCATTTCTGAACGAATCACAATCGTTGATCTTGTTGGATCAAAGATATCGCCACCCGTTGTATAGTTCAATGTAACAGTATCGGCACCCACTGTTCCATCAGTTCTAAAGCCAATGGTATCAGTCGCAACTTTGTTCTCTTTTGAGACTACTGTGAACGTATAAGTACCATCTTGATTATCTTTCACAGGCGAGACTGTACCGTTATCAACACCATTTAATACGAGACTTTCCGCACCAATCACTGGCGCACCTGACTCATATTTAAGTGTTACTGTCACGGTCGCTACATCGATACCATCTGCAAGAATATCCGCTGTTTCACCATTCTCAGGTGTCATTTCTGAACGAATCACAATCGTTGATCTTGTTGGATCAAAGATATCGCCACCCGTTGTATAGTTCAACGTAACAGTATCTGAGCCTTTCGTACTTGTTGTTTCAAAGCCAATCGTATCGGTCGCTACTTTATTATTCGCTGATACCACTGTGAAAGTATACGTACCATCTTGATTATCTTTCACAGGCGAGACTGTACCGTTATCAACACCATTTAATACGAGACTTTCCGCCCCAATCACTGGTGCACCTGACTCATATTTCAACGTTACTGTCACGGTCGCTGCATCCGTACCATCTGCAAGAATATCCGCTGTTTCACCATTCTCAGGTGTCATTTCTGAACGAATCACAATCGTTGATCTTGTTGGATCAAAGATATCGCCACCCGTTGTATAGTTCAACGTAACAGTATCTGAACCTTTCGTACTTGTTGTTTCAAAGCCAATCGTATCGGTCGCTACTTTATTATTCGCTGATACCACCGTGAAAGTATACGTACCATCTTGATTATCTTTCATAGGCGAGACTGTACCGTTATCAACACCATTTAATACAAGACTTTCCGCACCAATCACTGGCGCACCTGACTCATATTTAAGTGTTACTGTCACGGTCGCTGCATCGATACCATCTGCAAGAATATCCGCTGTTTCACCATTCTCAGGTGTCATTTCTGAACGAATCACAATCGTTGATCTTGTTGGATCAAAGATATCGCCACCCGTTGTATAGTTCAACGTAACAGTATCTGAGCCTTTCGTACTTGTTGTTTCAAAGCCAATCGTGTCGGTCGCTACTTTATTATTCGCTGATACCACCGTGAAAGTATACGTACCATCTTGATTATCTTTCATAGGCGAGACTGTACCGTTATCAACACCATTTAATACAAGACTTTCCGCACCAATCACTGGCGCACCTGACTCATATTTAAGTGTTACTGTCACGGTCGCTGCATCGATACCATCTGCAAGAATATCCGCTGTTTCACCATTCTCAGGTGTCATTTCTGAACGAATCACAATCGTTGATCTTGTTGGATCAAAGATATCGCCACCCGTTGTATAGTTCAACGTAACAGTATCTGAGCCTTTCGTACTTGTTGTTTCAAAGCCAATCGTATCGGTCGCTACTTTATTATTCGCTGATACCACCGTGAAAGTATACGTACCATCTTGATTATCTTTCACAGGCGAGACTGTGCCGTTATCAACACCATTTAATACGAGGCTTTCCGCACCAATCACTGGTGCACCTGACTCATATTTAAGTGTTACTGTCACGGTCGCTGCATCGATACCATCTGCAAGAATATCCGCTGTATCACCATTCTCAGGTGTCATTTCTGAACGAATCACAATCGTTGATCTTGTTGGATCAAAGATATCGCCACCAGTTGTATAGTTCAACGTAACAGTATCTGAGCCTTTCGTACTTGTTGTTTCAAAGCCAATCGTGTCGGTCGCTACTTTATTATTCGCTGATACCACCGTGAAAGTATACGTACCATCTTGATTATCTTTCACTGGCGAGACTGTGCCGTTATCAACACCATTTAATACGAGGCTTTCCGCACCAATCACTGGTGCACCTGACTCATATTTAAGTGTTACTGTCACGGTCGCTGCATCGATACCATCTGCAAGAATATCCGCTGTATCACCATTCTCAGGTGTCATTTCTGAACGAATCACAATCGTTGATCTTGTTGGATCAAAGATATCGCCACCAGTTGTATAGTTCAACGTAACAGTATCTGAGCCTTTCGTACTTGTTGTTTCAAAGCCAATCGTGTCGGTCGCTACTTTATTATTCGCTGATACCACCGTGAAAGTATACGTACCATCTTGATTATCTTTCACTGGCGACACTGTACCGTTATCAACACCATTTAATACAAGGCTTTCTGCACCCGTCATAGGAACACCTGACTTATATTTAAGTGTTACTGTCACGGTCGCTGCATCGATACCATCTGCAAGAATATCCGCTGTTTCACCATTCTCAGGTGTCATTTCTGAACGAATCACAATCGTTGATCTTGTTGGATCAAACGCATCGCCACCTGTGGTGTACGTTAAATCAACGCTATTAGTTCCCGTCGTACTAGATGTTCTATAACCAAACGTATCCTTACCAACAACACTTTCAGATCGAACGGTAAATGTATATGTGCCATCACCATTATCTTTAGCCTGGTTATTATTATCGATTTGACCGATTAAAGTCTCACCATCGTTAAATGGAATCAATGTAAGCGTTGTCGCACCAATAACTGGAGCACCTGATTCATATTTAAGCGTTACAGTAATTGTCGCAAACTCTTCACCATCTGCAACGATCTCTGTTTTATCGATCGCAATACTTGATTGCTCAGGATCAAAGATATCCCCACCAGTAGTATATTCAACTACATCTGTCTTCGTTGAAGTCGTACCATTTAAAGCAAATGCAAAGAGATCATCACCTAATAACAATGAAGTTACTTCGAATGTATAGATACCTGTACCTTCACCTGTTTCACCCTTCGGAGTCACATCACCAATAAGATCAGCTTGCCCCTCTTTCTTACTAACAAGAGTTAATTCATTGATACCTAAACCTGAAAGTGGCGTATCTGTCCCTTCATGCTTCAATGTTACTGTCACAATTGATTTATCACTACCGTCAGCTGTAATTGATTTTGGATTGGTTACAATTGTAGATTTACCATCATCAAAAACCGCATTCTCGAGTGTATATTCAATTGGTGCCGGTGTTACTGAAGGAGTTGTTCCTGTTGACCCTACAACTTCAAAACCAACATCCTCTTTTCCAGGAAGAATAGAACTAATAGTCGTTTTATAACTTCCATCCTCTCCCATTACAAGATTTTGAGATTGCGCTGCACTTCCTATCACAAGACCTGTTAAATTCACAGACCCCACGTTACTAGTAATAATATTCTCATTTGCATCACGGAGAATAATTGTAACTTCAGCGGTTTCCACACCATTTGCTAAGATTTTATCTGGAGTAATAGTAATCGATGAATGACTACCATCTACCGCACCTGCTACATATTCAACCGATGCAGTATCAGTACCTTTCGCTCCATCAAACGTAAACTCAAATGTATCTGTTTTCGCAACAGTAGATCTCACAGTCGCTGTATATGTACCATCACCTACAGGAGTAACAGCACTTACACTTACACCTTCCGTCACTTCTTGCGGAGAGATTACAACTGTAGCTTTAATAGCCTCAGGGTATTTACTTGGATCTACAATATTGCCTTCCGCATCCATTAAGGTCACTGTTAAGATCGATTCTTCAACACCATCCGCTGTAATAGTTGGCTTTGAAGCGACAATTGTAGATTTACCCGCATCAGGTTCCCCTGAATAGTAAGTTACATTAGTCAATTTATTGTCCGGCGTCACACTATTCACAGCAAAAGTGAATTTATCCGTACCCGCCACTTTTGAACTCACCGTCAAAGTGAATGCACCATTGCCTATATGAGTCATCTCTCCCGATACAGGATTCATAACCCCTACATGCTCACCTACAAATGAGAGATCCACGGTATAAGGCTGTTTAGTTGTCGGATCAATATTGTCCGCAAGATTATTGCCGTTTGAATCTTTCAACTGTACCGTAATGGTTGAAATAGCCGTTCCATCCGCCAAAATACGACGAGGAGTTGCTGTAATCGTTGAAATAGACGGATCCGCTGAGCCAGCTGTATAAGTAATTGTCGCTTTACCTTTCGGATTATCGGCAGATGGAGCGTCATTATCAACTGTGAAACTTAATGTCTCACTTCCCGCAACTATTGAAGTAATAACCCCTGTATAAAGACCATTACCTTTGAAAGTTAATTGTGGATTATCGATCTTACCGATATTTAACCCAGTTAAAACCACATTAACAGCAGCACCATCTTCAGTGTCATTACCAAATTTATCTTTCAACTGAACTGTAACGGTTGATATTGCATTACCATTCGCTTCAATTGAAGCAGGGTTAACACTAATCTCGGACGTACTTAAATCATATTTACCTGGCTTATAAGTTACTGTCGTTTGAGATTTAGATCGATCGCCTCCCGCTAAAGTAAAGCTCAAAGTATCAGTCCCTGACGTCGTCGATTTCACTCGACCCTCATAACGCCCATTCCCAATAAACGTCATATCTGCAGCAACTTCACCTAGATCTAAACCAACGAGAACAACTAAGCCATTATCTGTTGGAACAATATTTCCCTTTGCATCTCGAAGCTGCACGACAATTAAAGAAGTCGCCACACCATCTGCATCAATTGTATTAGGTTGAGCACTAATTGTAGACTGATCTATATCCACTTCACCTGCTGTATATGTCAATTCTGCAGTTTGATCACCAGAACCAACACCATCGATAGTAAAGCCTATATGATCTGTTCCCGTTTTAGTCGATGCCACTTTACCAATATATTTACCAGCACCTGCATACTGCATAGAACCCACTAAGCCAGCACCCGCTCTGAAGCCATTTAGACTCACGGTTCCCACATTAGTAGTGATGTCATTATCAAATGCATCTTTAAATTGCACGGTAATTGTACTTTGCTCTGTACCATCTGCAACAATCGAATCAGGATCAGCTACAATCGTAGTTTTGTCTAGACTAATAGGCCCTGCAGTATAAGTTAAGGCTGCTTTAGCACCACTATTTATACTTGTACCTACCTGATAATTTAACTGGTCTGTTCCACTATTAATTGACTTCACTCGTAACTCATAACGACCATTACCCATATAAGCGAAGTTTAAACTTTCACTCGCTTCTGCTGATTTACCAAAAACTAATGAGTCTGCTACAAGAGATACAGTCTCCTCAAGCGCACGATCTAAATTATTATCATATTTATCTCGCAATTGCACTGTGACAAGCGCTGTTTGTACATCATTCGCTACAATAGATGTTGGGTTTACGCTAATCGTTGATTTTGAGAAATCATAATCTCCCGCAACATATTTGAGGGTCTCTTTGCCCGTTGCAGCAGAACCATCAATCGTAAATCCGATATTATCTTCACCTGTTTTATTTGAGATAATCGTACCAGTATAAACATTCCCTTCTTTTACTAATGCTGAGACTAACTGTCCATTATCTAAGCCTGTTAATGCGATAGTAAGATCATCGCTTACCGCATTACCATTCTTATCCACAATAGTAATTGTTACTACCGAAGAATCGTTCATATCTGCTGTAATTTCAGGCTTACTCAAGGTAATTGTCGAGGTATTTAAATCATACCCACCTGAACGATAAGTTAATACCGCTGTCGCTTTCGAACCTGTTGCTTCTGTTCCATTTAAGGTGAAACCAATTGTATCAGCACCTTCTGTTGTAGACGTAAGCGTTCCTGAGAAAGTCCCAGTCTCTCCGCCATCATAGGTTAAAGTAATGTTTCCTTCTGTTGCTATAAGCACACCTTTTAAGACAACCGCTGCACCATTACCATTACTAATTAATTTATTACCATTAATATCACGTAACGTTACTGTCACAGTCGAAGGCGTTTCTCCATCTGCTGTGATAACGGCTGGTTGTACTGCTATTTCTGATGTTGTCGCAGAAGCTGCACCAGGCAGATAGGTCACTGAATCCGTTGAAGTCGATTTCGCTCCTGATACTGTAAACCCAAAACTCTCAACTCCAGCTTTTATCGAAGTTACTGTCGCGCTATAGGTTCCATCATTGTTATCTGTAATTGCAGAAATAACACCTAATACTGGATTGCTCTCACTGACAATACGAACAATATCCCCGGCACTTGCTGTTAAATCATTATTATTTGCATCTCGTAACTGTACCGTTAAGGTAGATGTGACTGTTCCATCTGCTAAAATCTCTTTCGGATCTGCCGTAATCACAGAGTTTGCAGCTACTGCTGAGCCAGCTGTATAGGTCACGGCTACATCTGTAATGTTCGCTTGAACACCATCTAAAGAGAAGTCAAAATGATCTACGCCAGATTTATTTGAGCTTACACGTGCAGTATAAGTACCATTCGTTCCTTTTACTGTCTCTGTTAATGTCGCTTCTGTAGTTGATCCTTCTTTTATAGAGATAACTACCACATTATCCCGCGCTTCAGTAATCTTATTACCAAAGGCATCATAAAGCTGAACAGTCAACGTAGAAGTCGTTGTACCATTCGCCACAATCTCTACAGGATTTGCTGTTAATGTTGATTTCGACAGATCAGCATCGCCTGCAGTATAAGTCACGGCAATTGTTGTTCCGTTTTGACCTGGGTTGTTGTTAATTGTAAATCCAATATTATCAACACCCGCTTTTTGTGATTTCACTGTCGCTTGATAAGCGCCTTCACCAACATAATGAATCGCTTCTGCTATATGCCCACTAACTACACCTGTAAGCGCAATAGTTCCAGCGATCTCACTATCAAGGTTATTACCTTGACCATCTTTTAACTGAATAGTAATAGTTGTGAATTCTTCATCATCTGCAACAATCGATAATGGATCTGCTGAGATTTCTGATAATGAGTTACTCACATTACCCGGCACATAAGTAATGGGTGCCGTTTTTTCACTATTACCTGCAACACCCTCAAGGGTAAAGCCCACATTTTCAGTTCCCGTCTTCGTTGAAGTAATGATACCGGTATAACTTCCGCCTTGGAACGTTAATGCATTATTCTCCGCATTTAAGAGATTACCGATTTCAAGACCCACTAACGTCACAGACCCTTTATTGTCTGTAATAAGATTTTGATTTGCATCGCGCAATTGAACTGTAACATTTGCTCTCGCTTGTCCATTTGCTGTAATTGAGCTTGGATTGATGACAATCGTAGACTCAACAAGACTCACCTCACCTGCAACATAAGTTAAATCTTTCTTCGCACTACCTGCTGCACGTGAATCTTCTGTTTCACCAAACTCATAGCCTAAATGATCAACTCCGGCGACTATTGAGGTCACTGTAATCTGATATAAACCATTCCCAACATGGGTCATTTGAAGTGAACCATCTGCCGTCTTACCTTTCTCTAATCCTGTAAGGTATACAACACCTGGCATCTCTTCTGGTTTATTTTTATTTGCATCAAGTAACTGAACTGAAACAATCGCTGCATCTGTACCATCCGCTACAATTTGAATAGGCGCTACATCAAGTGTTGATTCTGTTAAGCTAATTCCACCTGTACGATAAGTAATCGTCTCAGTGTTAACACCATCCCCTACGTTACTAATGTTATATCCAAAGGTATCACTACCTGTAGTATCAGATGTAACCGTTACAATATACTTACCATCACCGCTGTAGCTTAATTGCCCATTATTTGCAACTGTACCCACAACAGCACCATTGGTTGTCAATGTAATCACGCCATTACTCAACGGTGTTTTAATGTCATTACCATGACTATCTTTTAATTGGACTGTTACTGTTGATTCAGCTGTACCATTGGCTTCAATTGTTTTTGGATTTGCTGTGATTGTAGAGGTTTCAAGGCTCACTTCACCTGGATTATATTGAATATGCGCAGGCGTTGCAGACGCAGCTGCCCCGTCAAGTGCAAAATTCACTTTATCCGTTACATTCGCAACTGTTGATTTAATTGTCGCTGTATAAGTACCATCTTGATTATCGACAACATCTGTTACAGTACCTTGAGTACCCGCACCATCATTGAAGATCAATGTGACTGTACCATTACTTGCACGAAGGTTGTTACCTTGTGAATCTTTTAACTGTACAGTAATTGTTGAAATTTCTTCACCATTCGCAACAATCGCTGTTGGATTTGCGGTGATGGTTGATTGATTAAGATCCACAGGGCCTGGGATAAAGTCGATACTCGCTTTCTCTCCTTGACCTGCTTGTGCTGAACCATCAACAGTCACTTCAAAGTTAATGTCGTTATTCAAGCCTGCTCTTACAGAAGTTACTTTAAGCTCATAACGACCTTCATCAATATAAGTCGCAGCCACTTTCTCACCGGCTTGAACTGGCAATACTAAACCTGTGATTGAAACGGTTCCAATATTAGAATTCAAGTTATTACCTTGCGCATCTTTCAGTTGTACCGTAATAATTGAGAAATCATCCCCATCAGCTACAACTTCATTTGGCACTGCAACAATAGTCGATTGACTCAAATCAACGCTACCTGGCGTATAAGTAATATTATCAGTTTTACTAGAACGTTCACTATTCAAGCTAAAGCCAAAGGTCTCATTCCCTTTCACTTTAGAAGTTAATGTAATCGTAAATGTTCCATCATTATTATTTGTAACTGACTCTGCTAAATCCCCTTTCGTACTACCTGCAGCCTCTGTTGAGAAAATTTCTACAGTATAAGGATTCCCTTCAAGATCAGAACCAGTTGTTAATTGATTATTATTTGCATCAAACAACGTTACAGTAATCGTTGCTGTATCAGCACCATCCGCGGTAATTGATTTCGGCTCAATAGCAATTGTTGATGCATCTTTATTTGCAGTACCCGCAATATAAGTTACAGATACAGGACCTGCGTGTTGCTCGCCATCTAATGTAAAGTCAAACTCATCTGAACCTGCTTTTTCTGAACTTACTTCAGCAGTATAGCTACCATCATCATTTTTGTTTGTAGCTGTCAATGTACCAATAGTACCATCTGTTTTTACAAAATGAATTTCAACAACATAGGGTTCCTCTGTTGTCGGATTAAGACCATTGGTAATAATATTATTTTCGGCATCGTATAGCGTTACTTTTAATATCGCTTTCTCTTTGCCATCTGCTGTAATTTTCTCTGGATTCGCTTCAATTTTCGAATTAGTTAATGAAGCTTCAGCAGCTACATATGTAATCGGCTTTGATTGAGAAGAGGTTGCTGCATCTACCGTAAATGTAATAGCTTCGCTACCAATCACTGTTGAGCTCACTTTAGCAGTGAAAGTACCATCTTCATTATCTTTAAATTCTGTAATAGAACCAATTTTATTAGCATCATCTACAAAGTGGATAGAAACATCATATTGAGTGCTATCTCCTTTAATAGAATTCGCCAATTGGTTATTATTTGCATCGCGTAGTGTAACGGTTATTGTTGCAAAATCTTCGCCATTTGCCGTAATTTGTTCTGGTGCAACTTCAATAACACTACTTTCTATTGATACAGCTCCTGCCGTATAACTTACTAATGCATTACCATTACCAGCTTCACCATTTACAGTATAACTAAATGATTCTTCACTCCATGTCTGATTTGATGCAACTTCGATGGAATGAGTCCCATCATTATTATCTGTCGCCACAACTCTCGACACTGTTGGCTCTTGACCAACGAAAAATCCTTTATGATCAGATTCATTTGTAAAGTAAATTTCTACCGTATCGCCGCCTGCTAAAATTGGCTTACCATTTGAATCCACAACTTGTACTGTAATGGTTGATGTGCTTGAACCATTGGCTTCAATACTTGGTGGCTCCGCTACTATTGTTGATTTATCTGGCGCAGGAACAACGGTTGTATTAGTAATACTACAACTGATATTGTCGCCATTTGTAGGCGTGATCGAAAACGACTTCCCACCCCCTGATGGAAGTACTGTTTTACTTGATTTAGCACTATTCGTACAGCTGATCGTAGCATCATAACGATTTAAACGAACTTGATCATTGCCCGCCATTACTTCTGTTAATATGTAAGTTTTACCACTCTCTAAAGTCAATGGTTTAATTTCTGCCGAAGTTTCTGTGCCCACCGTAGTTGCTGAATGAGCGACAGTCTCTCCATCTTTAATTTGAATCGTAAACTGATCTTCCGCTTTATAACGATTGCCTACTTCTTTGGTGAACCCCAAACGAGGACCAAGCGAATTTGTCAATGTACAAATGATCGCTTTCCCTTCTATAACCGATGTACCGCTCACCGTTAATGAGCCATTAGTTAGAGTAACATCAATAGGACGATTATCTATCGTACATTCCGCCTCTATTAAATTCCAACTTGGGTTTGATTCGCTCGTTTGTGTGATAACAATATCTTGCCCAACCCTTTCATACACATGAATCGCTTTATCTCGTACAGCTTGATCTTCTTGTATCGTAGTGATACTCGACTCAGATACAGAAGGCGTAATAGTTGAAATGTTCGATAATTTGTAATGGAAAGTATCTGTACCTCCCAAAGATTTGGTGCGTAGATAGATCGCACCACTTGCTAAATATAATTCATTATAATCTTCGACTTCCCCATCAATCGCCCAAGCTTGACCATCGAGCGCTGCTGCTTGAGAAGTTGCAGTTAAACCATCACGCGTACTAACCCTAAATCGAGCCGATGTTTTATTTAAAATATTGACGCTGCCTGCTGGCACGGTGTACTTAAAGTTATAATAGCCATCGCTTGATATATTTTGACCAATATCAAATGCAGTTGGGTATCCTGTTAAAGAACCTGAGTTTCCCCAATTGATCCAACCGCCAAGATGCCCTAATGCTTTCTGAGCACCAGACACTTTCACTCTCAAGTCATAAGTATTTCCCACTAGAAATACAGAAGCTTCCTCATCATTGGCTAAAGGAACGTAATCACCATCAATGTTTTTATATTCAACCCCATCTGGGTTTTGCCCATTGAGAAATACCTTGTCGCCCAATCGTAAGAAATTCAGATTATCATCGAGTTCTCCGCTACCGTTAACACCAGGTGCGATATGATAAACAGGTGATGTTCCACTTGTAGAATTATTTTTAACAGCCGTTAATGCAAAATTAGCATAAGCAACCTCTTCATCACTATTCATTATAACACGAGTTCGAATATAAGCCTTTTCTACACCTATTTTGAGAGCCTCACTATAATTCAAATTATTCCCTCTACAGAACCCATCCCCCATTCGCGCCGAAGAAACACCTTCCGCATTCATACAAAAAGGATCAACAGGGTTCTTCACGGGATTATTACTTCCTGCCCAAGTTTGAACCGCAGGGACCCCATCTATTTCAGGCTTTGAAATTACGATATTAAATTCAGAACCTTTTGTAGAGTCAACAAGAAAGGAGTATTGGCCATTAGAGTCAGTGCGTGTTTCACCAACATATTCATCCCCTCGCCAAATCTCAACAGCAATATCAGATAAGCCTTGCATTGAATCTGTTATATTCCCTAAGCCTTCTTCATCCTTATATACCCGCCCCCTAATGACGGGTGCGACTTGGCAACTCGCAAGATCAAAAAAATTAATTGGCGCGCTCCCCTGATAAATAACCTCCCCTGTTAACGTATTAAAAGTATATAGCCGATTACCATCATAAGTCACATAGAGAAGACCATTAAAAAAGCCCATTCCAAAAATATTATTAGCATAACCGACATTTCCAAAATCCGTGATAACAGAATAAAAATAATCCTGAGTGAGTGGTGAACCACTAGCGTCTCTTGGGATTTCAACTTTCACTAACTTGGCATTATTTCCGTTCCGAGCAATAATATACATATTACCCTCAGCATCAATCGCGTTATCGGTTCCTGTATACCAACCTCGAAGATCTTCGTTTAACATTTTCCAACCTGTATTCCAAGCTGTAGCACCCGTAACAGGATTCCAAATACTAATAACCTGGCTATAATCAAAGCCAGTTTGACCTTCGTAACCGATTCGACTAGATGTAGCTCCTGTAAAGTATATTTCTCCAGTAAGCTGATTCATTTCACCACCATCTCGATAACGATTTGAGGCCCAGCTAACTATATGTTCGGTTATATTAGATTCTCCAGACACTTGTTGATAGAATGTTTGGGGATTTCTATTATTATCCCAATTCCATCCCCACATAGACAAAGGCTTACCTGAACTTCGGCCTCCTTCTGCCCCTAAAGCGATCGTGCTCATCATTCGAGCTGGATTCGATGTAGCTAGCCGAGTATAACCCGTTATTTTCTTCGTCAATGGGTCTATATGTATCTCATATAAACCATTATTTTCTGCCCCACCATAGAGCTTTTCACACGAATAGAGATTGTTATGCGGCTGAATTGGAGTAACCTGAGCATAGGAAACTGATGCAAACAATACAAAAAATAACATTAATAACACATAGAATATACTCTTAGCCCTAGACAGACTAAAAAATGATGTTCTTCGACACAGACCATTTTTCAAGACAGTATTAAAACTAGACGAATTAATTTTCATATATTTTCTCAAAATCCATTTTCTTAAAGGAACTACATTCATCGGGTTACAAGCTTAATGAAATTCAGTTCAAACCAAATGACACAACAGAGTGTTTTCAACACAAAAAGGCACTACATTGTTTAATTACTAAAAATAATATCAAATTATTATGCATGACGGTTTTACAATCACGTAAATTAACGTAAATAAACATTTTTTATAAACCTTCTGCCATTATCTAGCATTTCCAGAAAAAATACTTCCATAAATATATAAAATATTTCACTAAACAGAATCATCGATTCAGCCTTTAACTACAACATATACATAATATTGATGCTCTATAGCCCATATAAGGAGAATACATCCATGTAATTTCTGAATAAGCTATTAGAAAATTCATACTGATGAGATAATAAACAGATAGTGATTTAAAATCCTCTAGATGCTTTCTCGAGGGAGCTTTTGAGAATATATTGTATTTTGATAATAAAAATCATAACTGCCCTAGATAATGCTGTCTAAGCTATTATCTAGAATAAAAACGGATTAAATTATAGTGAAATTGGTTTTAAATTATTAAGTGAAAATATTTGCTAGCTTGTAAGAACCTTCATCCTATAATGATTGGGACTTTTCTTAAACCGGAATGACTATAGTATAAATAGAACTAGGGACTGACATAGATAACACCTTTTAAGGTATTATTTATGTTATGAGAAAAAGTAGACTAAGCCAACAAAAACAGACTAAATTAATGGAGCATTTCATCGCAGGAACTACTGCTCGATGTGTTGCTGAAATTGTCGGTGTTAATCGTAATATAGCGATTTATTATTATCATCGTTTACACCTCTTAATATTTGCTTATCACAAACAATTTGAAGCGAAGTTATTTGATGGAAAAATTGAAGTTGATAAATCTTATTTTGGTGGGATTCGCAAAGGAAAAAGAGGGCAAGGATCAACAGGTAAAATCCCCGTATTTGGACTGTTAGAGAATAGGGAAAAGGTTTACACAAAAGTTATTCCTAATGCTAAATCAGAGACACTTATTCCGATTATTGAGGGAAAGGTAATTCCTGATCATATCGTGTATTCGGATTCTTTTAAAAGTTATAATGTGCTCGATGTGAGTGAGTTTAAACATTATCGAATTAATCATAATAAACGGTTTGCAAAATCACATAATCATATTAATGGTATTGAGAATTTCTGAAATCAAGCCAAACGATATATGAGAAAATTTAACGGTATTCCTAAAGAGAATTTTGAGCTATTTTTAAAGGAATTTTGGTGAAAATTTAATATTCCTAATTATAAAGAGCAACTAAGCCAGTTCAAATCAAGGGTTAAAGGTAATTTAAACTAGCTTATCTATGTCAGCCCTAGGAAGAATATACTTACACGACAGTTTATCAAGAAATGAATTAAACAAAGTACTAACGCTTAAAAAAATTGACCAACTTCATTCCCACTAGCATCGCAATCACAAAGATCACACCTTCCCATAATCCGCGACCTAACAGAACAAAGGCGGGGCCTGGGCAAATTCCCACTAATCCCCAACCGACACCGAAGATTAAGCCGCCAACAATCAGATCTCGGTTGATTTTACTATTCATCGGGAAATTTAGAGGATCACCGGTCAATGTTCGCTTTAGGCGACGGGCAATGACTACACCTATAGTAGATACCGCTAAAGCACCCACCATTACCCATAAAAGCGCAGGATTCCAATCCCCGAAAGGATCTAAGAAACCTTGTACTACCGCGGGGTTCGCCATTCCTGAATAGAGTAATCCTAGACCAAAGAGAAGCCCTGATACAAAAGCGATTAATAGACGCATCTTAACCCCCCATCAAATGTTTTAAGACAAACACAGAGACACCGCCGGCAACCATAAAGATCACTGTAATCACTAATGACCCTGGTGCTAAACGCGCAATACCGCAAACACTATGGCCACTCGTGCAGCCTGAACCCATTGCTGATCCTACGCCGACTAGAAGCCCACCGCCGATTAAAAGTGGTAATGAGGAGGTCACTTCAACTTCAGGTAATGCGCCAAAAATCAGATAATAGATTGAAGGTGACAGTAGTAAACCAATCATAAAGAGCACGCGCCAGTCTGTTATTCCTCGGCGACTTAATAGGTTAGTCGCAATACCGCTCACCCCCATAATACGCCCAAGGCCAAGCAGAAAGAGCGCCGCAGCGAACCCAATAAAAAGCCCGCCAATCAGAGCGGGTTATGAAAACAGTGACATAAATAAATACTACTCCCTAGGACAAAATAATCGATAAATAACCTCAAGTAATATGAGTACTTTAGGATCTTCCACTGAATAGTAGATCCACTTACCATCTCGACGGGTTTTAACAAGATTATCTGCTCGTAAGACGCCTAATTGCTGAGAAAGTGTCGGTTGTTGAATGCCGGTAATCTCTTCTAGCATCGATACGGTATACTCCCCTTTGCTTAAATGACAAAGTAGCAGTAGCCGATCTTCATTACCAAAACGCTTTAAAAATTGCGTTGCCTCCCATGCACCCTTTTGCATCTCTTCGATATCCAACTTTTTCATTTCTCTTCCCTAAAGATGAACCCTCATATTGCTCAATATAAATCCATCCATCATTATATATAAAAATAATCTATTTAAAAGTAATTTGTAACAATCAACCACTTCTTATGAACCAAGCTCTGTTTCTAATAATATCTACAATAGATATCACATTAATACTATATAAATAGTCACATACCATAAATGCGTCTTCACTAAGTCACATTCTATACATTTTGACTCTCTAATCCTGTACTATTTAAGATTCTAACGGCTCAAATAATGCGATATAAGCCTCATATCCTTCTTCTGCCAATTGATCTTTTGGAATAAAGCGTAATGCTGCCGAGTTAATACAATAGCGCAACCCACCGAGTTCCTGAGGACCATCTTCAAAAACATGCCCTAAGTGGGAGTCTGCGGTTTGACTCCGAACCTCGGTTCGATGATAACCATAAGAGAAATCCTCGTTCTCAATAATCTCTTCTTCTTTGAGGGGTTTCGCAAAAGCAGGCCAACCACAGCCGGCATCAAATTTGTCTTTAGAAGAGAATAGTGCTTCCCCTGAAACGATATCCACATAAATCCCCTCTTCAAAATGTTGATCATATTCATTCTTGAAAGGTGGCTCTGTCCCATTTTCCTGAGTGACATAATATTGCATCTCTGTTAAACGTTTTTTTAAATCATCTTTTTTATGCGTCATACCGTTTTCCCCTTATTAAATTTTAAGCTATTTCTGATAGTCATTGATCAATAGATCACTGGTTTATCTGAGTTTCTATGTAATAGCACGATATACTCATGCCTTCGGTAGACTTTACAATATTTTAAATAACAATAAAACACTCTATCAGCGTCCTTTCAATTTATATTTTTTGTTAATTTTCAAAAAGTAACGCAACAACTATTTGAAAATAAAACATATACTATATTATGAGGGTTCATCCGTAGAATCATAAAACAATCCCTACAATATCCGTTATACTTTGCTTTTAATTTCTATTTTTATAACGCATAAATATGCGAAAGGAGAATACATGCTCATAATCGATGTTCGTACACCACATGAATATGCCCAAGGCCATCTTGATGGCGCCATTTTAATTGAATATCAAAATATTATTGATGAGATCAGAGATTATGTCGATGATAAAGAGACACCGATCGGACTCTATTGCGCGGCCGGCGCACGCTCAGGTATCGCCGCCTTTATGTTAGCGCAACATGGTTACACGCATGCCGTTAATCTAGGTGCTTATAGCGATCTTCTACAACAATATCCCAAAGCCAGTTTAATCACTGACCTATGAAATGATTATCCTCAGTTCAATAAGCCATTAATCCTCTAAGAAGAATCTTGAAAGTATCAGCGCACTATCGTAACACCATAACAAATATCACTAAATAGAGCAGCTGATTGTACGTCTCTTGCCCTCTATTTTTAATAGTGAATCGTGACTAACACAATCGTTGAAAATAAACGTGATATACTAACAGCGCCTTTATGCACGTTATCATTTTGATAATACAACAATGACATAAGAATCATGAGTCAATACGGCATTTTTATCTATTAAAATTATATTGTGCAAAAACTTGTAATCCTCGGTGCGTAACATCACTATGGAAATTCATACATTCTTACCACTTAAAGAAGAAATATAATTAATCGACTATGAGTATTTTCATTACGATCTTTGTGATTATCTTATTAATAGCGCTCTCGAGCTCTATCTATAAAATTCTCCCATTTAATCTCCCTCTCCCTTTCATTCAGATCATCTTAGGGGCGGTAGTTTCATGGCCAAATAACGGCTTTCATGTCACCTTTGACCCTGAGCTCTTTATGCTCCTCTTTATTCCGCCATTACTCTTTGAAGATGGACGGAAGATGCCGCTACGGGAATTTTTTCATTCAGGTCGGGAGATCGTTAGCTTAGCACTCGTCTTAGTCTTTGTAACCGTTGTGGGTTTAGGTTATGTAATCTACTTCTTTATGCCGGAGATGTCGCTGCCTGTAGCGTTTGCCTTAGCTGCAATTCTTTCGCCAACGGATGCCGTTGCACTCTCAAGTATCGTCGGTAAAGGTCGTCTTTCTCATCGGTTAATGCAGGTGCTTGAAGGGGAAGCGCTGATGAATGATGCCTCTGCTCTGGTGTCACTCAAATTTGCCATCGCCGTAGCGCTTGGTATTACTGCGCTCTCAACGGCGCATGATTATGCAATGCTCAGCCTCACTTTCCTTAAAATGGCAGTAGGCGGTATTTTAATCGGGATCGCTTTTACCTGGCTCTATGTGCAATTTATTCTCTTCTTAAGCCGATTACAAAATGATGAGATGGGATCGCAAATGATTCTCATCATGCTTCTCCCTTTCGGTTCTTATGCTATTGCCGAATTATTAGAGTTCTCAGGGATTCTCTCAGCGGTTGCAGCCGGTATGACCTTAGGTTATTCTAAACTCATGCAAAATACGCCTGTTCAAACGCGTATTCGTGCCAATAATGTCTGGGGATTACTTGAGTATCTACTGAATGGTGCGGTTTTCTTGATGCTTGGCTTACAGATCCCCGGGATCTTTGAAAATGCTTATTCCGATGCCCTTGTTGACCCTTCAACCACCTTTACCACGCTCTTAGGCGATATTGTTCTTATCTATCTTGCACTTCTGTTACTACGCTTTTTATGGGTCGCATTACTGCGTCTATTAAGTCCTTATACGCCTTTCAAAAAGCCAATGTCATTTGCTTCAATGACTTTTAAAGAGCTACTCATTCTGACCTTCTCGGGTGTTCGAGGAACTGTCACCTTATCAGCGGCACTCTCTATTCCGCTACTAATCTCTACCAATCCCGACGTACCTTTCCCCGCTCGTTATCAAGTGATCTTCTTATCAGCAGGGATTATTATCCTCTCTCTTGTCACTGCGGCTTTAGTGCTTCCTATTTTATTACGGAAGAAAAAATCAGCCAATGATGTCCATGTAGAAGTTGAAAATAATAAAGAGGAACAAGAGATTCGTTCTGAAATCGCAACAGCGGCAATTGATGCAGTGAAATCTACTGCCGAAACCTTACTTAATAAAGCGATGAAAGAGCAACAAATCGCGGCTAAAGCCAAAGAAGATCAGAAGCAAGAGACCGATATCGTATCGGAAAATACTGAAAAGAGTGAAGAAGAGCTCAATGAAGAGGCCACACTCTTTATCTCTCAAATTATGAATCACGTAATCAGTGAAATTGAGCAAGTCAATCATATGATCGAAAAAACCAAAGAGACTGATGCTATTGAGGTACATATGCGCCTTGCTGCTGTTCGTGCCGAGCGCAGGAAACTCTTTGAGTTAAAATCTAAAAATCGTTTGAGTGCCGAACTCTATGCGAATCTACTCTATGAGTTAGATCTTGCAGAAGCCCTTATTTTGGGAAGATCCCCGATCCATCCAAACAATTAAGGCCTGCCCCCTTATCATAAGAGTTCAATCCTCCGTGATTTTCATGATAAACAACCCATGATGATCACCGAGGATTTTTTATCCTACTTATATAGTGAATTTGGTTTAAGAAAAGTAGTTTTTAAGTAGCTAGTGTGGGGTTTTAAAAGAAGATCAAACCGTACTCAACAACACTTCAAGATGCCGGATAGAACAGCCTCCTCGCCTAGATCAGCTGATGCGCCGGCATTTGGATAAGCTTATTTTGAACCGATATTACTATATTTTATGCTACTTATAAAAAAGATCCTCAAGGTAGTGTATTGAGGATCTTAGATCGATTATTCATTCATGAACTTTTATGAATGAAGTTTTATGATTGAACTATATAATTTCACTATATCATAGAGTTATATAATTAAACTTCACAATTAATAGCGCGCATCTTTTGGCTTTTTACCATTCGGCCAGTCGTTGACTTTACCTGGGAAATCAGGTCTTGGTAAGTGGGTAAAATACTCAGAGACATCTACCGCTTCTTGGTCGGTTAATACATGACCTTGTCCCCAAGCGCCCTCTTTCTGTACCGCCATTGGCATATTGTATTTCACAAAGCTAGCTGCTTTATAAGTTCTCGCCATACCGGCACCGATATTGAAAGATTCAGGCCCCCAAAGTGGTGGGAAGATCAAATTTCCTCGTTTATCCTTAAGCCCTTCCCCTTGATCACCATGACAGGTTGCACAATGTTGCTCATAAACAAGGCGGCCATTTTCAGGATTTGGCGTTAACTCTTCGATAGGTCCGGCATTCACGACATCCACTTTCGCACCTTTAGGTTGCGATTGACTGAGCCAATCCATATAAGCGATCATCGCTTGCATCTCTCTTGACTCAGGATTCAGCGGCTTACCATTCATCGAACGTTGGAAGCAGCCATTGATACGACCGACTAAATCTACCATTTTGCCAGAACGTGGCATCACCTTCGGATATTGATGGGAAGTTGTAAGGTATGGCGCACCATAATTCGCCTTTCCTTCAGCAATATGACAACTATTACAGTTCATCGTTGCGCCAGTATTTTCAGGTAACATTCGCTTAGTTTCATTTAGCAGTAATTTCCCATACATAATCTCTTTCGCATTCGGTTCTTTTAAGATCTCAAGATCAGAGGGTACTGTATACCAACCAAGATCATGACCCTCTTGATCCACCATTGCAAAGCGCTCAGGATCAGCTTCTGCTAAGTTCACTGCCATCGCTTGAGCGCCTATCATCATCACCCCTGTTAAAAGCGATAATAATAATGAACGTTTAAAACCCTTCACCCGAGTGAATGTTGCTTTTGCACGCTTCGTTAAAGTGGTGCCGTTTTTCATCACATTTTTACGCATATTGATAATCTCCCTAGTTTAAAGTGATATTTGGCGCTTTATTGCGTAAGAATTCACGAATCTCAGCCACCTCTTCTGGCTTAACTTCCGGCGCTGTGTTATTCCAGCTATTACGAATAAAGTTGATAATCGTAGCCACCTCATCATCACTTAGATGATTAAATGCCGGCATCGTAAATGCCATACGATCTGCCGGTGTATCTGGCATTTTGCCCCCTTCTAAGGTGACTTGAATCACTGAATGAGCGTTATTGGCTAATACCGCACTATTGAGATTCAGGGCTGGAAATATCCGAGGAACACCATCACCATCGGCTCGATGGCATGCATAGCAATGTTCAACATAGAGAATGGCACCAGGATCACTATATTCACCTGAGAGCAGTAGATCGGTTGTTGTATCCTCTTTCTTTGGTAACTCTAACATCTTATTAGGTGCCGGCGAGAGTTGCTTTAAGTAAGCCGCCGTTGCATTAAGATCCTGATCACTCCAATATTGCGAGCTATGTTGTACTACATCGGCCATTGCACCAAAGGCAATCACTTTATCCGTACGACCTGTTTTTAAGAACTCCACAATCTCAGCTTCATCCCATAATTTCAAGCCTTGCACTTCGCCACGTAAGCTTTTTGCACGCCAACCATCAATCACAGCTCCTGAGAGATAGAGATTTGAATTGTTCGATAATGCTTTCTCTTCATAAGCAAGACCACGCGGCGTATGGCAAGCACCACAATGCCCAGGTCCTTCGACAATATAAGCCCCATGATTTTCAATATCACTCAATGCAGGATTAGGTTCAAAATCCCGAATCGGAGAGAAGAGTAATTGCCAATAAGCCACCGGCCAACGCATACTCACAATCCATGGGAATGTGGTCGGTGCATTTGCTTTCTTCACTGCCGGCACTGCTTCCATAAAGTAGGCATAGAGCGCTTCCATATCTTCATCCGGCATAATGGTGTACGAGGTATAAGGCATCGCCGGATAGAGTGGCGAATCATCTTTACGAACCCCATGTTTTACCGCATTAATAAATTCTGTGAGCGAATAGTTACCGATCCCTGTTTCCGCATCCGGCGTAATATTCGTTGAGTAGATTGCCCCGAAAGGTGTTTGCATCGCAAGACCACCGCTATATTCAGCTTCACCCGGCACTGTATGGCAAGCTGCACAATCTGAAAGGCGGGCAATATATTCACCACGCGCGATCAGTTCATCATTGTATGTAATGGCGGTCGCATTATCAGGTTCCGGGGCTTTACGGGATTTCACTACTAATGCAGCGCCCGCATAGACGGCGATAAATCCTATCACGCAGATAGCGATTAGCCAGCTAATGATTTTCTTCATAATTTTTCCTTCTAAAAGTACACAATAACTTATTCAATTCCCGTCAAACTCTCACTTTAAACTTGCTTTAAATTTGCTTTGGATTTTTAAATCTCTTGCTTGCAAGCTTTTTGTAACCTCTTCTTTTAATTTTTATCTTGTTTTTTATCTTAGTTTTTATTTTTGATATTAATAATTAGCTTTTAAAACCCATAATTTTCAATATTTCTAGTTAGCAATAAAATCATAATTATGGCTCAATGAGTTATGAAACATACCCTAACCTCTTGCAATACCATTATTGAAACGTGGCATCACTACATTCCCTATAGGTTTTATTCAAATATATCGAATATGTCGACACATAGTACACTGCCTTTATCAATCAAAAGATGACTTTAGTCAAATTAATAGAGCAAGAAAATATAAACCTTTTTTTAAACAAATTATTTTTATAAAAACAATAGAAGTTTCATACCATTAAACTCATACCATAAATGAGAATCGTTCTTTTTGAACAAAATAAAAAGCTGATTTTTTCACATTTATTTTCGAAATTTTCGATGATCTTAACCCTTAAATATCGTTATAAAGCGACTATAAAATCACTATCATAAATAATTAGGAAAAAAGAGATATTGCCTAAAGGACTTATGCGCTTCAATTTGATAAAATTCGTAACATTCGACATAAAGATGCCTTATAGATTCACAATAGAACAACTCAAGGAAAACAATATGACTCAACTTACCGCATTTAAAGCCTATGATATTCGAGGAAAACTCGGAGAAGAGATCACCGAAGAACTCGCCTATAAAGTAGGACGTGCTTATGCAGAGATCTATCAACCGAAAACGATTGCTGTAGGCGCTGATATTCGGCTTTCAAGCGAAACATTAAAACAAGCACTCATTAAGGGATTAACTGATGCCGGCGTTGATGTACTAGACCTTGGGCTAACCGGCACTGAAGAGATCTACTTTGCAGCGGCTAATTTAGATGTTGGTGGCGGCATTGAAATTACTGCAAGTCATAATCCGATTGATTATAACGGTATGAAACTGGTTCATGAAAATGCCCGCCCCATTGGTATGGCTAGTGGCTTACAGGCCATTCATGATTTAGTGGTTGCCGATCAATTCACCGAGAGCACACACAAAGGTGCTGTTAAACAATACGATATTCTCCCTGAATATGTTGCGCATCTTCTTACCTATATCGATCCGAAAGTCATTCGCCCACTGAAATTAGTCGTTAATGCCGGTAATGGTGCAGCAGGTCATGTAATCGATGCTTTAGAAGCGCAATTTAAAGCCCTCAATATTCCGTTAGAGCTGATTAAAATCCATCACGAACCCGATGGCACCTTCCCTAATGGGATTCCTAACCCTCTACTTGTAGAGAATCGGGCCGTAACACGAGATGCAGTTCTTGCTCATCAAGCCGACATAGGGATCGCTTGGGATGGCGATTTTGACCGCTGTTTTCTCTTTGATGAGAAAGGGCAATTTATCGATGGCTACTATATTATCGGTCTTTTAGCCCAAGCTTTTCTCTCACAAAGCCCGAATGAAAAGATTGTTTACGAACCACGTCTTGTCTGGAATACCATTGATATTGTGGA
Organism: Ignatzschineria larvae DSM 13226; assembly: GCF_038500265.1. Lineage (NCBI taxonomy): Bacteria > Pseudomonadati > Pseudomonadota > Gammaproteobacteria > Cardiobacteriales > Ignatzschineriaceae > Ignatzschineria > Ignatzschineria larvae. The sequence goes on from NZ_CP150637.1 coordinate 1,719,749, forward strand.
AAATATGGGTGGCACACCTGTACAGTCAAAATCAGGGCATGCCTATATCAAAGAAGTAATGCGTCAAGAAAATGCCATTTATGGTGGGGAGATGAGTGCTCATCACTATTTCCGCGATTTTGCTTATTGCGATAGTGGTATGATTCCTTGGCTCTTACTTGTTGAATTGCTTTCAAAAACAGGCCAACCGCTCTCAGAGCTCGTGGAAGCGATGATCGCTCAATTCCCTTGTAGTGGTGAGATCAACTTCACAGTTAAAGATAGCAAGGCGACCATTGAAAAAATCCTACAACATTATCGGCCACAAAACCCTAAGCTTGATACTACCGATGGTATCAGCCTTGATTTCGGCGATTGGCGCGTCAATGTCAGAAGCTCAAATACAGAACCTCTACTGCGCCTCAATATCGAAACCGATCAACGGAAAAACCCTAAACCAATGGCAGAGTATATCGCAGAAGTGAGTCAACTGATTACAGGGTAATCTAAAGCTCATCTCTCGCTTATCTGCCACTCAGATTACAAAGGTTATTTTAAGCTCTAAAAAAGGACACTCATTGGATTTTGAGTGTCCTTTTTGATGTCTCAAATTTGGTTTAAGAAAAATGGTTTTATAGTAAATTTGGTTTAAGAAAGATGTTTTTTAAACAGCTACTATGGGGGTTTAAAAGAAGGTAAAACCGTACTAAACAACATTTGCAGGATGCCGGATAGAACATCGTCCTTGCCTCGATCAGCTGATGCGCCAGCATTTCAATAATGCTTATTTTGAACCGATGTTACTATACAAAATAGAGATAGATGATAATTAAGACCAATCAAAACTCTCTGTACCCCGTATTTGATGCACTAATTTTGCCAATTCCTGCATCTTTATAAATGAATTAACGCCTATAAGTATGCTCTACATATCAACTCTAAGGAAAAATCTATTTAATAAACTTTTGTAACTCTTCAATGAGTTTTTTACGTCGTGTGTAATGCTCTGTACAATAGTGAACAAAATCTTGTACTTCTTGAATCAATCCTACCTTGTGACAGGCCACCACCACTTCGAATGTAAACTCATAATTATTACTACGACACTCTCTTAAATAATCTTGTTCTATCATTAATAGGGATTTAAATAATAACTGTATCTCAGGCGTTTGACGTGTTGCTGATAAGGCGCGAAGATAAAAAACGAGGGGCTCTTTGTGCTGTCCACTTTTAAAAGTGTAGTTATTCTGCAATAAACTTTGCGTTCTAAACCACTTAAAATAACCTAACAATTGTAAATATTGTCCTGATTCCCAAAAAAACGCAGCTTTATCAGCTTCACTCATATTTTGGTGTTGTGTTACAAGCTCATAAAGTGTGAGTAATGATTGCTTTTTAAGTTCTCTATCTTTTGCAGTTTTGACAGGATGATAATCTTCAATCAAATCTTGTTGTAAAGATGCCGCCTCTTGAAGTGTCAATACCGATCGACTATTAATCGCATAATCTCTATCTGACAAAACTCGATCTAATATTAATTGTACTTTCTCCCACTGCTTACTCTCTAGCAGATAAAGAAACTCATACCGATCTATACGATCTCCCGAAATAGAATCGCAATATTGTAAATACTTCTCCATTTGCCCCGTACGATTGTAATAGAGCTTATAATAATACGTCCGCTTCTTCTCTGATATTAAGTCACATTCTGCAATCACCGGATAAAAAAATGGATCATCCATCGTGAGATCTGGTCTCATAACAATAAGCGCTAAAGTGGATAGCTGAAGATATGTATTATCCTCAACCCCCTCTATTATCCGAGTATTACTGAACTCTATCCGCTCTAGAACTAACAGACGCGCTTGTTCTTGTCCCCAACTCACTAAAGCCCGCCAAATTGCTTGATTAGCATCTCGATTGAGTGCCATTTCAATGATAGGCTTAATCTCAAGTGGATCAGTTTCTAGCGCCGTAACCATAGAAAGCGCAAAGACCTCATAAAGATCTTCAATTTCTACAGAATTATGTCCTTCATAAATCAACTCATCATAGATCAGCTGTAATATCTGTAACCATAATTTGCACTTTTCTACAATACCATTCACATTCCTCTCTATATGATGAATGACGTTCGCAAAAAAAGTGTCAATCTCCTGGGTCAACTGTTCACTTTTCTCTCCATAGAAATCGCGGGCAAATCCTTTTTTCTGTTTATTCACAAATGCAATCACTGATTTCATATCCCATGTTTGCGATTCTAGCCACAATTTGGTTGCACTATGTGTCACTTTTTCGGTATCTAATAAATACGTTAAGAGTGCTAACTTCTCTGCATCTGTTGCTTCTTTGAAGAACTTTTCCAAATACTTTGGATACTTCAACTTAGTGGATTCTTTTGATCTCACTAGCTCTGCTAATTGCCGTTTCAATGCATGATTTTTAGCAGATGCAGATCTATTTTGTCTCCCCATGCTCTTTAACTGCATATCCTCAAATAGAGCATCTTCTTCTGTTGCATGTTTATAAGCCAGCAATAATTTCTTATTCGGTTGATAATCATCATCTGCTAAAGCATAGATCGTAGCAATAACATGCTTACACTTTTGTTGAGGGTGATCGCTAGGGCAATCGCACCGCCCCGTTAAACGCTCTAGATCAATTTTAACTTGATAGTAATGCTTCCCACTTCCAGCGATAACAACAGAGACTTTCCGGGGCTGCTTAGTCATCTCAAACTCAAGCACTCGCCCATCTTTATAATATTGCACCCCTTTACGATATTTTTCAGGTGTAGTTAAAATAGATAACCAAGATTTCATCTCCTGAATATCGGACTTATATTGTTGCTGTATCTGCTGTTGAGTGCTTATCATATTTATTTAAACTTACTTATCTTATTATCAATAGCTATCTGTAGTTCTCTATCGTCATTTAAATAGTCTTTCAATTGACTACATTGCGATACCCTTTTGGATTCAACTTCTGCCAGCACCGTTACTAAAATTTTCATTGATTATCCCTCACTGTTGTTAAGCTTTGAATCAACCCCCTTGTGGATGAGTCTACCATATTGAGTGATTTTTGATCACCTTTTATTATCGGAATAACAATCATCAATAATTTATAGTGAAATATAATAAAAGATTAATGAACTTGTACATTAATACAATAACCCCTCTACCATCTTAGAGTTTGAATCAATCCTTTGAGCTGTTGCCACTTACGTTTAGGCCAATTAGAGTGAATCGTATTGCCTTGTTTCACTGCCTCTCTCTCCACCGTTAATGCTTGTAATGCACTCAATGCATTGGTAATCTTTCCTGTTTTAAGATCAAGGTAGGTTGGATAGAGAATCAATGTCCCTGCTATTAACTCGGATAATGTTAAAGCCCGCCCCCGACGATTCTCTAAAGTGTACCGATCTTCTGTCAATCCCCATCCTGCATAAAATGGTACGCCGTAGCAACTGACTTCTTTACCTCTGAGTAGCGCCTCAAATCCTGAAAGCGATGTCATAGTATGAAGCTCATCACTCTGTTCTATCAGAGAAATAATATCAACTTCATCCATAATAGTATCAGCATAACGCAGCGCTTCATCCTCGGCAATGGTCCCTACTCTATTACCACTCACGACATCAGGATGCGGTTTATAGACAATATAAGCGTGTGGATTTTGCCGGCGAACCTCCGTTAATAATCCTAAGTTCGTCTTGATATCCCGAGTGCCTGTCTGTATTGAAGCATCATCTTCTACTTGCCCTGGCACTAAAAGAATCGGTTTACCTACCACATTTGGAAGCCTACAATCCTGCCGACCTACATTATATTTCCCCATCTTATTGGCAATTAGTGCTGCCTGTAACTGCTCAGCTTCCTGTAATAGTGATGGGTCAAATAGAGATTCTGCTAAAATTTGCTCTAAACGAGAGGGGGTACTTGCATCAAAATAGATTCCAAGATCATCTAATACCAAGGAGCGAGGCGGTACAAGATTAGATCCCAATCCGACCGAGCGAATGAAACCATCTTCCATACGAAGAATGGATAATTGTACTCTATTTGCCCACTCCGCTAATTCAGGGAATTTTTTCCCCCATAGTAAAAGACGAACATTTGGCTTTCTTGCCTCTATGGGCAAAGATTGATAAGCCTTTTGTAGCTGTTTCGGCGTCCGAAAAAAACGTAATTGATTATTATACCCTTGAATAAAAGGACGGATAATTTGCCGTTTCCACAATGAGAGCCCCACACACCAAATTTCCCCGGCAATAAGCGCTTCTCGCCGTTTCATCATCACTAAATAGTCAATCACATCAAAAATCGTCCCACGCTTGCCGGTATAAGGATTCAGATAACGACAATATTGTAAATAACTCGCTGTAAAAAGCGCTAATAATGACCGCTCTGACCTCCGAGATTGAAAGTCTTCCTCTAAAACATTAGGATGTCGATCTTCCGTTAACCCCCATCCGGCATACCAAGGCACCCCGAAAGTCGTCACCTTTTTGCCGAGCATCAATGCCTCAAATCCCATTTGCGAAGTTGCAACATAGATCTGATCCATCTTTTCAAGCAATGAATGAGGATGGATATCCTCGGTTAAAAGTGTAATTTGAGGATCTTGCTGCAACTGAGGCATCAAATCAGTGAAATGCCCTGCCCGTTTCCCTGCTAATACATCAGGATGGATTTTAATCCAAATATGGCTCTCGGGGTGTTCCTTTTTAGCCTGCGCTAACATCTCAATAAAAGTATTCGGTGTCACTCCCCCATATTGCAATGACATATCCCCAAAGGTTTGATCAATAATCAATAGCTGAGACTTACTTGTATCAAGTGACAGCGCCTCTGGCCAACCTACAGGTAAGTAATTATATTTCGTTAAATGGTGTTCTCGAATCAGCGCTAATGCCCGAGCCCCTTCTTCTAAATAAGGTTGTAGCGCTTGATGATCTATGATGAGCTGTTCAAGTCTTGAAGTCTTACTTGCATCATAATAGATTCCGAGATCATCTACTACCAAAGAGAGGGGTTCATCGCCGGAGACACCTAGCCCCATAGAACGCAAGAAACCATCTTCTAAAGTGATAAAAGGAAGATGATGTTTGCTCGCATAAGCCCTTGCCCTCGCTGTATTTGGTTTATTCCCCCAGCCAACGACAATATCTTGATCAGAATCGCCTATGACTGTTTCTAGCAGTAACTGCTTACGCTTTAAGCCTTTCGAGAAAGCTATAATCATGAAAATCCTCTATTTAAATTTCAGGCCAGCTCATCATGAGCCTATATCGGTCAATAGTCTAATGATATTCATTAACTTTTTATACCACTTTAATTAATTCTCATTGTAATAAATAACCCACTATTTTTAATCAAAATTTTCTGATCAAAAAAGTGGGTTACATTTAATTTAGCTAATAACCTATATCAAATTCATTATAAGCTAGCTCGATTCAGTAGGATTATTCTTCCCGATACCCTTTCGGGTTCAACTTCTGCCAGCGCCAGCTATCTTCTAGCATCTCTTTTAAGGCAAATTGTGGCTTCCAACCAAGCTCTACAATGGCGCGGCGGTTGTCAGCATAGGAGATTGCCACATCACCACTTCTGCGATCGGTGATCTCAAAGGGGATCGTCACCTGATTGACCGCTTCAAAGGTATTTTTCATCTCTAACACAGAAGTCCCATTCCCCGTCCCGATATTCCAAGCTCGGCATCCTGTCTCTTCTAAACGATTCTGTAAAGCAGATAGATGGGCCCTCGCAAGATCGACCACATGGATATAATCCCGAACGCCGGTTCCATCTTCTGTAGGATAATCATCCCCGAAGATATAGAGTTTCTCTCGCATTCCCACCGCGACTTGTGTCATAAAAGGCATCAGGTTATTCGGAATACCTTGCGGATCTTCCCCTATTTGCCCACTTGGGTGCGCACCCACAGGATTAAAATAACGCAAAAGCGCAATCGACCAGCGTGGATCTGCTTTTGAAGCTTTTTGCAGTAACTGCTCTACGATCAACTTAGTATAGCCATAATTATTTGACGGCATTCCAGTGGGCATCTCTTCTGTCAAGGGCGATATATTGGCCTCATCATAAACCGTCGCCGAGGAACTAAAGATCATAGTAAAGCACTCTGCCCGTGCCATCGCCTCCATTAAGGAGACTGAGCCGGCGATATTATTATCAAAGTAGATAAGCGGCTTCTCTTGACTCTCTCCCACCGCCTTAAGCCCGGCAAAGTGAATCACCGCACGAATCTCATGCGCGTTAAACACCGCATCTAATGCCACCCCATCTCGAATATCCCCTTCGATAAAGGTCAAGGTTTTATGGGTTAATGCTTCCACTCTACGAAGCGATTCTAATGAACTATTTGAGAGATTATCAAAAACCACCACCTCAAACCCTGCATTTAAGAGCTCAATACAGGTATGAGAACCGATATATCCCGCACCGCCCGTTACTAAAATTTTCATTGATTATTCCTCGCTATTGTTAAGCTTTGAATCAAACCTCTTGTGGATGAGTCTACCATATTGAGAGATTCTTGATTACCCTTTATCATCGGAATCAATTGATTTGCAATCTCTTTTCCTTTCTCAACCCCCCATTGATCAAAGGGGTTAATCTCCCAAATCACCGACTGCACAAAGACCTTATGTTCATAAAGAGCGATCAACATCCCAAGCGTCTTCGGCGTTAATCGCTCTATGAGTAACGTGGTACTCGGCTGATTACCTTGGTACTGTTTATAGAGCGGTAATTCTGTCGCATCCTCTTGTAGGGCATCATTACCAAAAGCTAATAATCGAGATTGCGCAAAGCAGTTGGCAAGCGCCAAATCGTGCTGCTCAAGCAGTGCTTCAGCACTCTCACTATAGGTAAACTGGGCATCACTATATCGATGAATCGGTGCAATAAAATCGGCGCTCACCGCCTGAGTACCTTGATGGAGTAATTGATAAAATGCGTGCTGTGCATTTGGCCCCACTTCGCCCCAGATAATCGGACAAGTGGTATAGTCTACTCGGGTGGATTCTCGGGTGATATCTTTCCCGTTCGATTCCATCTCCAGCTGTTGCAAGTAACTGGCGAAATATTTCAAGCGGCCATCATAAGGCAATACCGCATGAGTCTGAATATCAAGAAAATTACTATTCCAAATCCCAATAAGTGCCAATAATGCCGGTAGGTTTTCCGCTAATGCCGCTTGTTGAAAATGTTCATCTATCAGATGCGCACCAGCTAAGAAGTTTTTAAACTCCGTTACCCCAATGGTCAAGGCAATCGGTAAACCAATACAAGACCAGAGGGAATAGCGTCCGCCAACCCAATCCCAGAGTAAAAGCTGTCGATCCGGTGCAATGCCCCATTGTGTCATTGCCGGCACATTAGTCGAAACGCCGATAAAATGATTATGCAATACCGCTTCCGATAACCCTAAATGACGATCTAACCAGTGCCTCACTGTCTCGGCATTTTTAAGCGTATCAATGGTTCCAAAGGATTTAGAAGAGATAATAAAGAGCGTGGTTTCCGGGCGAAGTCGATGCAGTAATTCGGATAATTGACTGCCATCCATCGTCGATACAAAGTGGATGCGAAGCGGTTTCTCTGTGGCCACTTTAAAATCAGAGAGTGCATAGCTTGCCATCAAGGGCCCAAGATCTGATCCCCCAACGCCGATATTCACCACATCAGTGATCACTTCTCCGGTAGCCCCCCGATATTGCCCTTGGTGAATCTTCTCCACCAGCGCATACATCTTCTCTAACTCTTGATGAATCCCCCGAGCAATACTTTGATCAATCCCCATTGTCAGCAGTTTTTGCTCCGGCGTTCTCAGCGCCCAATGCATCGCCACCCGTCCCTCGCTCTGATTGATCTTCGTTTCAGAAAAGAGTGTTTGAATCGCTTCAGGCAACCCGGCGGCAATGGCTAAATCCTGTAATTGCGCCACAATCGAGGAGTCTAATCGCTGCTTACTAAAGTCCACCAAGAGCTCTTCTAAACGAAAACTCAATTGATGAAAACGATTCGGATATTTCAAAAAGAGCTGCGTTAGATGAGTCGTCTCAAATCGCGCTGCGGATTGTTGCAGAGACTCAAAATAGCTATTTTGTGTTAGAGGGCAACCTTTCATTGTCAATGGTTTTGCTGCCAAAGATTTTGCTACAGACTCTTTCATCGCCCTACTCCTTCATAGATAAAGCCTTCTGCACGCATAAACTCGGGATCATAGATATTACGTCCATCTAAAATATAAGGATGTTGCATCCGTTGTTTCATTTTTTGATAATCAGGCGCATAGAATGATTTCCACGCGGTCAATATAAAGAGCGCATCCGCACCTTGCAGCGCATCATATTGATCCTTCGCATAATAGATCGCTATATCAGGATATAGAGCCTTCACCTCAGCCATCGCCATAGGGTCAAAGAGACGGATTTTCACCCCTTCGGCATTAAGCGCTTTAAGCATCTTATGAATGGGGGAATTGTAAGTACTTGCAGTTTCTTCCTTAAATGAGGCGCCCCAAATGGCCACCGTTTTAGCGTGGAGTTGCGTTCCATAATAGCGCCAGAACTTCCGGAAGAGGACCTCTTTCTGATCCTCATTAATCTCCCATACCTGCTCTAAGAGCCGACTCTTCACACCCCGTTGCTCCACCTCTTTAGAGAGCATTAAGATATCACTTGAGAAGTTTTCACCCCCAAATCCCGCTCCCGGCGATAGATAGGCACCGCCAATCCGCCGATCCGCCGCTAATCCTTGTTTGATATTACTAATATCCACGCCGATCGTCTCTGCCACATTCGCAAGATCATTCATATAGCTAATTCGAGTCGCTAACATCCCCGATATGCTGAGCTTGGTTAACTCGGCATCTAAAATCGGCATCACAAGCCATTGACTCTCGTGTGGGAAAAAGGGGCGAAAAAGCTCTTTGAGAAGTCGCAATGCTTCTGGCGTTTCAACGCCGATAATCAGTCGCTCCTGCCCTGTAAAACTCTGAATCGCATTTCCCTCTTGAATAATATCCGGTAGATATGCCCACTGCGCTTGTGGCAAGAGCTGTTGTAATCGCTTAGTCCCATAGAGGCCAAAGGTTGAACCGTTAATCAGTAGGAGCTGAGCTGAGGCGTTTGTCATCTCTCGCGCGTTCGCTAAATTGAGTAAAAAAGCTTCCGCTTTCTCCATCTCTAAGGTGTCATAGCAGAGCAGATAACACTCAATATCCTCAGGCAGATCCCGAAAAGAATCCACCACTTGAAAGGTCTCTTGAATCGCTAACTCCTCTAACGCTAAACGTAGATGGAGGTCCTGTAGATCCGAGAAAAAATGTGCGGTCTCTTGATCAAAAAAGAGCGTTAAACGATTCCCATATTTGGATAATAATGCGGTTAAAACACCTGCTTGGAGTGTTGCACCCACCACTGCAATCTTCATATTTAAACTCTGTTCCTATTGTGCGATTATTATGTAATTAATCTCGTTAATCTACCACATTATCGAACTCTGTATGGAATAACTACTCTACTGCATCGCCTTGATCATCGCCCGGAAAGATTCCCCTAATGTCGGGTGAATCGATCCATAATGCAAAACGGCTTCGAGATAACCTAATTTACTCCCACAATCAAATGTTTGCCCATGCATTCGGTAAGCCTCAATCGGCTGATTTTGCTGTAACATCGCAATCGCATCAGTGAGCTGAATCTCATTTCCCGCCCCTTTTGGTGTTTTTTCCAGGAGCGACATAATCTCTCCGGGCAGAATATAGCGCCCAATCACCGAGAGATTTGATGGCGCTTGATCTACTGCCGGTTTCTCCACAATCCCTTGCATCGGCACTGATTGCCCGCTTTCAGGATCTGTTGCCACCGCGACAATCCCATATTGATCCACCAAGTGATTCGGCACCGCTTCTACCATAATCTGTGCAGCATTAGTCTTCCCATATTGATCGATCATCGCTTTCAGGTCATGTTGCCCTACTTCGTTATAGACTAAAACATCCGGCAGTAATACCGCAAACGCCTCATCTTCTTGAATCAAGGATTTCGCACAGAGTACCGCATGACCAAGCCCTAAGGGTTGCCCTTGGCGAACACTAACAATCCGCACATGTTCAGGAATAATCGCCTCAATCTCCGCAAGGATATCGTATTTCCCCTTCTCTTTGAGAATCGTCTCTAATTCAAAATTGTGATCAAAATAGTTCTCAATACTCGCCTTAGAACTATGCGTCACAAGGATAATCTCCTCAATCCCGGCACTCACCGCCTCTTTCACCACATATTCAATCACAGGCCGATCCACCACTGTGACCATCTCTTTTGGGATCGCCTTACTCGCCGGTAAAAATCGGGTACCTAAGCCTGCAACAGGCAATATTGCTTTTTTGATCATGAGGTTTCCTATCTATCCTTTACCTATATCTAATCTTTATTGTAAGTGAAATAATTATCAATTATAAAATAATATTAAATATTGAGAGTATAGCATTTCTTCGCTTAAGATCATGTTTCCGATCATTACGACTCACCAACGAATAACATTATGAATTATTCTTTAAATACCTATAAACATTTATCAAACTTGGATCCCATACTTCTAAATCCTTTTGTATCCTTTCAAATTTTTGGATAAATGCAATTGGATTTGAAAAATCAAGTCGTTGTAAATCTTTGAAACTATATTCCCACCACTTACTAGCCAATAGTTGCAATCGTATCTCTTCAGGAAATCTATACCTAATTAATTGAGCCTTATTTCCCCCGACTATTGAATATGGTTCAACATCTTTAGTCACTACAGCGCCAGCAGCAATAATAGCGCCCGTTCCTATATTGATACCTTGAGATAATAAAACATCTTGTCCAATCCACACATCATGCCCAATATTAATGGAACCTTTCTGCGGAGTTGGTACATAAGCGAAATTATCAACCCCAAAATCCTCATGCGCTATTTTAACCCACCTTATCGATGGTACACAGGTCAAAACATTCGTTGTTACAGCAGAAACAGGATGTTGCCATCCCATCACCCGAACATTATAAGCTATTGAACAGTAACGACCAATTTGAACATTTAGAGGGAATACAGAACTACTATAAGAAAATGCACCCAATGAAAATAGATGATGACCAGATCGGTAACAGATATATGGTTCTAGCTCTATGTTTTTTAATGTAAATAATCTATCTCCAACTTTCCATCTTCTAGGCGCATTATTTTTTTGCTCATGGCAATAAATACGATTCTCTTCAAAAAAATCAATCAGATCATTTGTTACAGAGATTGTAACATTACTACCTTCCTCACATATTATACTCATAAAGTTAGTTTCCTTTCTTACATCAAATAAACAACATACAATCTAAGCCCATTCAACAACATCGCTTCCTGCCGATCTGGTCGATCATTATGAAGAGGGAGCATTGAGAAGAAGAGAAGTATGACACCCGGCAAGATATCTTGTAATGTTACGCCCTCGAGGAAAGCGGTCTTCGCGAAGAGCGCCTGAATATCGATAATGCGTTCATTGATGTCAAAGTGCAATACAACCTCTGATGTCCCGGCATTCTCAATTAGAAAATCTCCGGAGATAATAAAATCATAGAGCCCAATTACCGAGTGTGTCAGCTTGGCATAATCATATTTAAGATCTCCATAGATCGTAAAATTCCCGGCGCTATCTAATCCTCGTGGATCAATCAGTTTTAAACGTAGCCCTCTTGAATCAAAGAGCATATTGCTAAAGCAGAGATCCCCATGCAAAATACCCAATCGACTAGGTAACTTCAAAGTCGCCTCGATCATCTCCCGGCAAATCTCCCGTATAGAGGGCAGTTTCTTGCCGGCATAATAGGTAGGAAGATCTAAGGAAATACCGCTCTCTTTGGCAAATTGCGCAATCCGCTCATCCGTTTTATCGATGATTAACCGTTGATAATCCTTCACAATCTCAGCCGACACCGCCTTACTTTCCGTACTCGATAGCGCAAACCATCTTCTGGTTTCATCAAAAATAACCTGCCAATCTTGCACCTGATTTTGTCCATGTACAAAGAGCTCATTCAACGGCATTGAGGAGAGATATTCTAAGGAATAACCCAATCGCCCCTTAAGAGTACATTCCCCAAGATATAGCGGTGTAAAAATCCGCAGATGATTAGGAAGCTCCTCGAACCATCGTGCTTCTGCTTCAATTTTGCGGGCTGGCTCCCCGGACTTTGTCACAATACCGCTGTTAATTAATAATGTATTAAATGCCCGTTGCGTGGTCAGATTTGCCCTAGCGGCGAAATAAGTATTAATATGCCCCAAATCTTGCCATGTTTCCGTAAAACCGAAAGAGACAATCTGATTCTTAGTATAATACTTCACTGCCTCATTAAAGTGATCCCGCACTAGAGCCAAACTTTTGAGCAGCAGTGATTTATGACTAAAGCTAAAATAACCACACCAAACCAAATTATCCTGATGCAAAATCGTATCAACATATTCCCAATTATAAGAGTTCTTCACCTTCGCAATGGCAATCAGATCATCGCTTACTTCTGCAAAGGAGAAATCAGCAATATAGGTATCGCCGTAGAGAATACGAACCGGCTTGTCATCCTCTGTTGCTGAGACGTTGAGCGTATAGAGAATCGCTTCACTCAGAGAGAACTGATCCGGCACTTGAATCACTTCAATCTCTAACCGATCAATCTGCTTTTGTAAAATCTCAGTTATTTCAAAAGATTCCGGCAATGTCAGAGTAATCTGATCATCGTAATATTGCCTTAATGTCATCACTTGATGCTCTAATAACTTCTTATTGCCTAAGGGCAGAAATGTCGGGGGAATCGCCCCTAGCTCCACCTGGAATTCTGCCGAGAGATAGGCTGATGAAGTGATAATAATCATGATATTTCTCCCGATGGTTGCTTCTCGGAAACGGACGCGCACATCGCTTCATATTCTGCCGGCACGCCACAAAAATTGATCTGATCTAACCCCACTAATTGATAACGAATATCCGTCCCATTTGCAATCATACGATTATAAAGCGGCGCAATATAGAGCTCATTATTGACTAAATCTTGATCTTGAATCGCCGATTCCACCAACTCGTTAAACTGCTGTGACGATCGAAAATAGTAGAGGCCATTGCTACAGAGCTCCGACACGCGCTCTTTCTCTGTGGTTCGAATCACGCGGTTGCTCTCTCCCGGCACTGCAAAGGACCAATGATCTCCCTCCCCTTTAAAGACTTCAAGATAGCCATCACACTCAAGATACCAGCTTGGCTTCTCAAAATTCTCAAGCTTTGAATCAATATTAAAGATAAATAAGGGTTCATCCGCTAAACCTTGAATCCCTCGATAGACCGTATCTGCCTGCCCTAATGTCTCTTCAGATAATGCTACTAACCGATAATCTTGAATCCCTAATCGGAGTACTTCTGCTTCAATAAAAGCCTTGGTATCGTAAATATCTCGATAGATAAAGACAAAACAATCGGCAGTAAAATAACGCGCAAATGAGCGCACCGCCCAAGTAAAAACCGTTTCATTCCCAAGGGGCAATTGATATTTCGGTAATGTATAACCTGCACGAAAAAAACGGGAACTCAAGCCCGCCATCGGAATAACAATCATTTATGACTCCTTTGATTCAACGAGCTTATCTCGCTTAAGCCGAGCATAGATCTCTTCTAATGATAACGATACAAACTCCGCTGGACGAATCGCCTTATCATCTACATAAAATCCTTCCAAACCGCACCAAGGCTTGCCGGTATAGATCTCATCATAAGGCACTTCATGTTGATTGAGCCATTCGATAATAATCGGTAAGGTATTGGCATTAATCTTCCCGACATTGCCCTCAAAGGTTCGCATATTGCGGCTGGTATTAATCACAATCTCAAAGCCCTGCTGGTTTAAGGCTCGTAGCTTCTCAATCACCGGCATAATAGGCTCTGCTTCTCGATAACTACCTGCTTCCGTCATACTGATTGTATCATCTAAATCCATAATAATTCGTTGCATCTATAGACCCTAATCTCAACTGCTAGACAACATATCTATCAAAGATTGAATGTACCTAGGAAATGGTTTTTATAATAAGCTAAAAATATAAGCTTAATAAAATAAGTTTAATTATATATAAATTTAAAAAGACATATTGTTATTTGTGGTAAAAGTCAAAAAATTGCGAATTGTTAAGATCTATATTGCAGCTTGCTCTATCGCCCTTTCATCTACTAATCATCCCCCCTACCAAGCCTTTCAACTGTTGCCACCTTCTGCCCCAATAGGTAGTTTTGAGTTTGGTTGTTTTCTGTCGATTGCGTTCGGTCACTAGCGCTTGTAATGTGATGGTGGCATTTGTAATTTTGCCGGTATTAATATTGAGATAGGTAGGATAGAGGATGAGCGTGCCGGCGATAGTTCTAAAAACGAACCCATTATAAGCTCATACAAACATCCCTAAACTCATCTTAAAATATAGCTCTATCAACTTATAACTATTGCTAAAACAAGTAGTTGCAGCTAATATATTCAACAATACACCCGGGTACCTCTGCATTATACTTAATGTACGTCCTGGCTCTCTTTTATTTCGTAAGCTTACGGCTTACGAAATAAAAGAGAAACCTTCTACTTTTAAATAGCCCTAAAAAGGGGAGGATTACAATTTAACACAGGGCGATCTATATCTTCAAGTATACTCTTTAAAAAGATATCTGCTTTTTTATTTCCTCTATTTGCTAGTAACTCTTTACTTTTCAAACGATATCCAGCGTGGACAATAGCATCTGCATATTTATCGATCCTCATATATATTTTAAATAATAAATCATTAACCTTATAATCAATATCAAAAATATTAAATGCTAGCAATAAGTATTTTAGGGATTTTTCTGTATTTTCTTTTAAGTAATAATAGTGACCAATTTCATAATAAGCTTGAAAGAAATCTGGATATTTCTCTACTAATAGAGAAAGATTAGGGGCTGTTGAACATTGCAGTTCAAAATAAAAAAAGCGAGCGGTAGAATATTATCGTCAAAAAAAACCTACCTCTCGCTATGTCTCGAACCATGCTTACAGATAAACTATGGCTGAAACTGAAGCCTATTCTCCTAGATTTGAATATCTATGACAAACCAAATTTAAGAAATATCGTTGAGGGTATTCTATTTAGAATGAGAACAGGTGTTCCTTGGAGGGATATTCCTGAGCAATTTGGGCGACCTAATACTATTTTTAAAACTTTTAGTCGTTGGTCTAAAAATAACAAGCTCTTGAAATTATTTAAAAAACTATCACAAGATGTTGACTATGAATGGCTGTTTATAGATGCAACTCACATTAGAGCTCACCAGCATAGCACAGGAGCAACCGCAGATAATCCTCAAGCAATATCTAAAAGTGTTGGTGGAAATAGTTCAAAAATTCATATGATCGTAGATGCTTGCGGTAATCCCTGTGAATTTATCGTAACAGATGGAACGACCCACGATATCAAGGTCGCTCCAGAGCTACTTAGCAGGGTTCATTTAAATACGACAGATTACGTTAGTGCAGATAAAGGTTATGATTCTGAGAGTTTTAGAGAAGATATTATAAATCAAGGAGCTAAAGCTATTATTCCTAAAAAGAGGAATACTCTTACGAATAATAATCATATGGACTGGCATATTTATAAAACTCGGCATTTAGTGGAGAATGCATTTGCAAGGCTGAAACATTTTAGAAGTATAGCAACAAGATATGACAAGCTAAAACAACATTATGAAAACAACGTTGCTTTAGCTTGTGCCTATATTTGGCTGAAGTTATGAATGTTCAACAGCCCCTATTTATCCTATCTTTTCCTTGTAGTTTTCTAAGTTTAGCCAAGTCACTCAATACAAGCTTTTTGTGCATACTTCCTTGCTTTATTTCATCAGGAAAAGACCCATTAAAGATAAGACGTAAAACTTTCGGTAACCCCACTAATTTAAACGATCGGAACAATTCGTGACCCGAATTCAAAACAGAAAATATTTTATAATTAATATTACCTTTTTTCTGAAATAAGTTTTGATAAAACATAATGCTTTCAGCATCTAGCAAATCCTGTTCCCCATAAACAAATATAAATGATTTATATTTAAGGTCTGGTAACTCAGATATACAATCTGCTATATCATACAACTCTTTGTATTTATTATTACTAAGAACTTCGTATACCTTCTTAACTCTTCTAGAATATAAGTTAACTTTAGGTCCGAAAAGAAGTATCCTTTGAGGGATATCAAAGGTCATAATTGAACTATAAATAATAGCTCCATAAGCCCCCATAGAATAACCTAAAATAACTATTTCCTTTAAACCATATAATGTGCATATACTTGGCGGAATCCAATTCCTAGCGCAACACTTACTTAAGGAGTAAAATGTTGCCATGAACTATTCAAGATTATCACTTAATGAACGGATCAATATTGAAGTTGGTATACAACTTAATAAAAGTATTCGAACCATTGCTAAAGAGCTAAACCGATCGCCTTCGACAATTTCCAGAGAGTTAAAAAGAGTTGAGGATAAAGATCACTATGCTGCAACAAAGGCACAGTACGCCTATTTACAAGCTAGAAAGAGATGCGCCCCTGATGAAAAACTAACGCCAGGAACGGTCTTATTTGGTTTTGTGGAACAGTGTTTACGTGCTAAATTATCTCCTGAACAAATATCCGGGGTACTTAAAAAGATGGCTAATTCTAGTTACTATGTTTGCCAAGAAACAATCTACAATGCCTTGTATGCTTTACCCGTTGGCCAATTAAAAAAAGAATTACTCCAATGTTTAAGGCAAGGACGTACCACACGAAAACCCCGAAAAGGAACTGTGGATAGAAGAGGGCAAATTCCTGATTTAGTAAGTATTCACTTACGTCCTCCAGAAGTTGAAGATCGTTTAACACCTGGACATTGGGAAGGTGATTTGATCAAAGGAAAAGGCAACGCTTCAGCTGTCGGCACATTAGTTGAGCGCACTAGTGGTTATGTTATGTTAATCAAAATGGAAGATGCAACCGCAACCTCTGCCGTTATAGGGTTTAGCGCAGCACTCAATCGAGTACCTTTAACATTTGCACGAACAATGACCTATGATCGAGGGAAAGAAATGGCTTATCATGCTCAGATCACGCAAAATACGGGAGTTGCTATCTACTTTTGTGATCCCCATAGCCCCTGGCAAAGAGGGAGTAATGAGAATATCAATGGTTTGATACGACAATACTTGCCCAAAGGGACAGATCTTTCTATTCATAGTCAGGAAGAGCTTGATGAAATAGCGCTATCACTCAATAGTCGACCTCGAAAACGCTTTAATTTTAGATCGCCTATCGAAGTTATTACAGAACTATTTCACAAGGAATATGAAGCTACTCAGATGACGAAACATTAACTGTTGCGTTAGAAATTGGAACTCAAGCTTCTAATTAATTCTTCTAGCTTTTGGGCCGATCTTATTACACTCTCATCATCCAAAAAACTTTGTGATTCAACAAACCAATTATCTTTTTCAGAATTAAAAAATAAAACATTTTCATCTAACTCAACAAGCTGTTTCTCTAAGAAAAATAAATTATTAAAATGTCCCTTAGGTCCAAAAACAACAATTAGTTTCTTACTGCCTTCAGTTGTAGTGATTAATTTTAAATGTCCATGACTGCACTCTATTAAATCTTGTATTTCATTTTGATCAAGCATATCAACAACTCCTTTTAAGCTACACTTTATAAGTACCTATCCCATGATACATTCGTTCTAATTAGTCTTGCTGGAGTACCTGCATATATACTATTAACTTCTTTTAAAGACTTAAGAACAACACTACAAGCACCTATAATATTACCATCATTAACTTTAACACCTTTATTGATAGTAACGTTGTCCCCAATCCAGACCTTATTTCCGATAATTACATCTTTAGCCGGATTTATTCTCTCATCATTTTTCAAGTCAAAAATAGGATGTTCATCACTTGTACGTATGTATACTCGAGAAGAAAACATGCAGTACTCTCCGATAGATAAATGACACTTCTCAAGTGCGAATAACAGTGCCTGAACAAAAGAAGTACATTTTCCTATAGTGACTTTACTTCCGTGCCTAATATAAATACTACCTCTTAAAGAACATCTGCGATTAATAACAAGTGTATTATTATCCCCTGATATATCTATTAACATATTTCTAATATTGCAACTTTCATAAATAGTTATATTATTATTAGATCCTCTGATAATAACTCTAACTGAATGATCTGTATTAGATAAATCAGTAATAGTATTATTACTCCCCTCTTCTGTTACCTTCATAGTATTTCCCTCTTACTACTTAATCTTTTAAATATTTTTTTCCCAAAATTCTTATAAACGTAGATTTCGAGTCATGGAAGAACAGTTGTGGATTTTTGAGGAATTTTCGCTTTTTATTTTCAGTAACAAAATTTGTAATTAAGTAATAAATCCATTTTTGAGTAACTTTTCTATTCAGATGCATTGGATGTATTAAACCTGCGTAGCTTTTTGAAGTTTTATCTTCAAATTTTATTGTTTCTCTACTATTTTTATTATGCTCGGTCAATACCTGAACACCCTTTCTCCACACTCCTGTGCCATCTATAGTTACTTTTTCAGATAAGATACTTCTTTCCATATTTCCGCCATATGCGTCTTCAAAAGTAATCCCTAGAAACAGTTTCGCATCTCTAGGATGTGGATCATGAAACAATTGATCTAGCAATCGCAAAGTTTTATTTTGCTCAACATCCATTTTTAATAATTCGTGATTCATAATTGAAACAACATCTGTCAAAAACTCTAAGGCTCCCTCATGCACTTCAGATACAAACTTTTTACGTTTATCTTCTAAAGAAGTGGGAGGTATATAAACTGGCACCAACTCACCATCCCAATTTTTAACCATTTTAATAAAACTACTATCTGTGCTACTAAATAGTGTTTCATATAGCGGAACAAACCGACAAAAAGGATGGTAAGTATCATGCCTATCAATGAATTCTGCTAAATATGCTGAAGATTTCAATCCATTATTCTTTAATCTCTCCAGTGCTTTTCTAAAAGTAATTAAGTAATATCCTGAGATTTTAATATTAGTTAATTGGTACAATGACTGTTGCATCGTTCCTGCATATCCAATATCTACCACAGCTATATTTTTATCTGAGTCTAGTAACCCTATATTAGCGAGATATTCTAAATAAGCTTCTCTTTCCACTCTCGCTACATCTAAAACTTTATGCTCTAAATGCCCCATTAAATTTCTCAACCGAGGCAGATCTTCTTTAGTTAATTTAGTACGCCAACTTAAACCTTGCTCTCGCAAGTATTCTTCATCGATATCTTCATAATTCAATCCAAATCTATTCTCTAGAAGATGACCTAAAGTAACATTATGGGCAAAATCAACATATAGAAGGTCTAGAATATCTGAATAATTCTTTACTTTAGACAAATTAATTGATCTACGCGAACAAAGCATATAAACAGACTTAGGGGCATCCGGATATAATGGTGTTAATAAGTCATAAGCTTGCTTCATTATTTTGCCATCTCTGGCTAAAAAATAGAGTACATCTATCCCATCTCTTATTGAATTCTCAATTAGCCATTTGGAATATCCTAGCAGTAAGATCCCAAGCCCCATATAACCTAACTCCCAAGTGCTACCGTTAAACACAGTCCCTCTACGATAAATCTTTTTAGGGTTATCATGAACTTTTTGAGCCCAAATTGATAAAATAATACGCCAGTCTAATGAATGGTTAGTTTCATCTCTTTTCCAAGGACGGATATAAGCACTATTATGCCCAAACAAATCAATAGCTTTTTCTAAATGAAAAGTAGCTAGTCCTCTTGCTTTCGCTTGCTTAATATCACCAATTGGATTATCGCCTATATGAAGAATATCTTTAGCTGGTACTTTTAAATCTTGTAGAACATAATCAAACAGCTTACCACTATGCTTTTTGACTCCACACTCTGACGAAACATATAATTTTTTATATCCTTTATATCCATTTTTATTCAAAACCTTTTCTAAGAAGGTTTTTGACAAATACATGTCTGATATTAAGATAACAGTCTTTCCACTAGCAACAGACTCTTTAAATGCTGCTAATGCACTTTTTCTAGGATATAAAAACCTAAACTCAGTTTCTAACTCTAAATTTAATAACTTCTTTTTCAATTCATCACTGATGTCTAATCGAGAAGCTAGTTGATTATATATTTCATCGATAGTTATTTCGCCTCTCCCCCCTTCTACTGCTTTTGTAAAAGCAATAGATTCTGAACTTCTTCTCAAATGATAAAAATCAATTGTATTATCAGAAAGTATTTCATGTACTTCCGGCTCAATAAACTTAAATAAGTCTGAGGGTGACTTAAAAGGTCGATATAAAAGGGTGTCAAATATATCAAAAGAGATAACATCATACCTTTTGATTATCTCGTTTAATTCATTGCAAAAATCATTTGTGACATTTTTAGTCGCATTTTTGTACAAACTCAAATCTTTTAACAAAGCATCTTTTCTATTATAAAAGGATAATACCTCAAATATGTTATTTTCTAACCAAGGTGAAATACTCTCATCTTTAACATATGCTGTTAACCAATCAGAATAAAAATCCTTATCTATTAAAGCTGTAGGTAAATTTTTATTTTTTAAGTTAACCAAAATCTCCTTATCTTTATTATTAATTTTATCTTTACTGATATCATTAAAAAAACCCAATAAGGTATTATTAGATGAAAAAATCGTTAGTTGATTTCTTCCACCTAGCAAGTATAAATTCTTTTGATAAAAAGCCGCTTGATACCCAACAGATGATGAGATTGTTATAACACCATCAATAAATGGAACTATAAATTGTGACACTGAGGGAATAGAATCACATTCCTCCAAATAAATAAAATTAGGATAGTTTTTTCTTAAAAGGGCGATGCTTTCTTTACTGAGGACACTACTTTGAATATCTTTTGAGACATAATTTGTAACCAATATACAAATATTCTCTGGCGTATTTTTCAAGACTTCAATTAATAAATCAAACTGAGTAATTCCCTTTTCTAAACAGCTATTAATCATAAAATAGTTATCAATCTGTAAGGGGAAGAGTACAATACGTTCAAATTTATTACGTAATACCGATATTTGGTGAGTTAAAGGTGATATTTCCTTTAAAAACTCTTTCATATCATTGCGATAATCATCTAATCCATTAAGTTCTTCATTTTTAATAGTGCCTATCTTTTCTAAATAGAAACTCTTATCATCGTTTAATAACTTACTATTAAACAATATCATTCCAGGATATGGGGCTCGTGAAAAAAAACCTGGAGTTTGATGTAAAACTTTACTATTAGGATATAATTCTTTAAAAAAATATGAGGGACTCTCCCATATTATTATTAAATCGGGTTGATAGTCTTCCCCCAAAGCTTCTTCAAATAACTTTTTTAAGCCTTGTTTGTCTTCTACAGACATATCGTTGTTTTGATATTTCATCAATCGACTATAAGTGCACTCCCCAAAATTTAAATCTAAAGAATTCACTCCAACAACCCTATCAAAATGCTCAGCATATCGATCAATAACTGCTTTTTCGGCCAAATGCTCACTTGTCAATAAAGTTATAGTATGATCTTTTAAACTTTTAGCTTGAGGGACTAGTGAGTTTCTTAGAGTCGCATATCTAAAAAATGGATTTCCATGTTCAATACCTGGTTCCAAATAAAATAAAATATTCATCTTCTCTATCCTTTTCTTTCTATGACTCTATTTTGATAGCCGTAAAACTTTTTACAGTAGTATCAACCAAAGATAATTGCACTAAAAAATCTTTCAATAAACTTAAAGGTAAAGCGCTAGGCCCATCACATTTTGCTCTATCTGGATCTTCATGCGCCTCTAAAAACAGGCCTGCAATTCTTGTCGCTATTCCTGCTAAAGCTAAATCTACAATCTGTTCTCTTCTACCGCCGGAGGCTTTATCGCCGGGGTTGCGCTGTTGGAGTGAATGGGTGACATCAAAAATGATAGGAGCATTATTACTCACCTTTTTCATAACACCAAAGCCTAACATATCAACGATCAAGTTATCGTAACCAAAGCAACTACCACGCTCACAGAGAATTACCTGATTATTCCCTGCCTCATTAAACTTGTCGACAATATTGACCATTTGTGATGGGCTTAAGAATTGTGGTTTTTTTACATTGATTGCTCGCCCTGTTTTAGCCATCGCAACAACAAGGTCTGTCTGTCTTGCTAAAAAAGCAGGGAGTTGTAATACATCAACATACTCTGCCACTATCTCTGCCTGATAAGGTTCATGAACATCTGTAATAATCGGTACATTAAACTCTTCTTTAAGCTTTTTAAAAATTTTCATTCCTTCATCTAGTCCCACGCCGCGATAGGAATGAATGGAGGATCTATTCGCTTTATCAAAAGAGGCTTTAAAGACGTAAGGAATATTTAGCTCATCTGTCACTTTTACATAATGTTCACAAGCACGAAGTGTGCTATCGAGATCTTCTAAAACATTAATCCCACCAAAAAGGGTAAAGGGGGCATCATTACTCACTTCTATCTCACCGACTTTTACTACTGTCATTACCTACTCCTAAGATGTGGGTTGTTCAAATAGACCGATAACGCTCTCACCATCCATAACGACAAGAGAACGGATTTTATTCTGTTTTAGCTGCTCTTCAGCTTCAACCAGGTAGGTCTCTGCCACTGTTGTCTGAGGGGTTGTTGTCATAATCTCTTTCGCAGTAACACTCATGCTCATATCATTACTCACCAAAGCACGGCGAATATCGCCATCTGTTATAACTCCCACTAAATTATTGGGAGTTCCAACAAAGGCGATACCGCTTTTTGAATCTGTCATGGTTAAAAGACATTCAGAAAGTTTGGCATCTTCTGCGACAAAAGGGAGATTATCTGTAACCATATAATCAGCAACACGACTTAAAAGCTTACGCCCCAAGCTACCGCCGGGATGAAAGCGGGCAAAATCTTCCGCTCTAAAATCACGTTGCTCCATCAACGCAACTGCAAGCGCATCACCTAATGCAAGGGTAATCAATGTTGAAGATGTTGGTGCTAAATTATTAGGACAGATCTCCCGCTCAACACCGATATCTAAAAAGACATCGCTATACTCTGCTAATGTAGAGTCTGCTTTTCCGGTGATACCGATAATTTTATTGCCAAAACTTTTAAGGCTAGGAATAAGCTTATTGACCTCATCCGTTTCACCGCTATAAGAGATCAAAATAAGAAGATCGGAAGGTTTAATCATCCCTAAATCACCATGGAAGGCTTCGGTAGGATGCAGAAAAAAACTCGGTGTACCAGTAGAAGCAAAAGTTGCAACAATTTTTTTACCAATTAAGCCAGACTTACCAACGCCAGAGATAATAGTCCGTCCTTCACATGCAAGAATCAGATCAATAGCCTGATCAATATTGTGGTTATCCACTAGCTTCTCTTGCCATTTTTTTAAAATACCGATTTGATCTGTAACCGCATCCATTACAATTTGTAAGCTATTTACCATAAGACTAAAAAAAACCTCTGCAAAAGCGGCACTTAAGCCACCTGTTATAAAATTGAAATATTACAAACTTTGATAAACCTTAATCCCTTCCTCTACATCCTCATATATCTCGGCTTTGCCATCATCTAAGATAATGACAAGGTCACACATAGTTCTTACTTGTGTCATTCCATGGGTGACTAAGATGATATTTGCCTTACCGATTTTGTCTTTAAAGGCTTGGCTCGCCTTCTTCTTAAAGTGGGCATCACCGACAGACATTGCCTCATCGATGATGTAGTAATCAAACTCAAAGGCTAAACTCAAACCAAAGGCGACGCGCCCGCGCATTCCGGAGGAGTAGGTCTTAGTGGGGAGATCAAAATAGTCACCAATCTCGGCAAACTCCTCGACGTAACGAACTTTTTCTTGCAATTCCTCCCCTCTAAACCCTTGAGTACGCGCAATAAACTTGGTATTCTCTCGCCCTGACAGCGAACCTTGAAAGCCACCACTTAATCCAACGGGCCAGGAGATCGTTTTATCGCTGATAATTCTTCCACTATCTGGTGAATCTACCTTTGCTAATAGATTCATTAACGTGGATTTACCTGCCCCATTTTTTCCAATAATGGCCACATTTTTCCCATCAGGAATCGTAAAAGAGAGCTCTTTGAAGATATACTTCCGCCCGGCTTTATGATGCAGGTAAGATTTAGTAATATTCTCAATTTTGATCATTTTATTAATAATCTCTGCCGACGGATACGGTAGAGCCCTAGGCCGATAAAGAGTACAAAAATGGTACAAATCAATGGATAGATCTGACTAACACCTGGAATCATGGGATAGTTTTCAAAGACTGACTCCCGAATGTTACTAATAAAATGAGCGAAAGGATTCCACAGTACCCAAGAAAGATAGCGTTCGGGGATAATCCACAATGGAAATATCACGCCAGATATTAGATAGATCGGCAGGAATAAGAGCCGAATAAAGCTCTTCAGGTTAGGCATTACAACGGTTACTACGGAGAGAATTATGCCTAAGCCGAAAGAGAATAAAATCGCGACTAAAAGTGAGTAGAGCCATGATAATGGGTAAGCAACTAGCACGTTATACCCAATCCAAAACCCGAAGATAAAGATAAAAATCCCATAAATAACGCAAGAGATAGAGATCTCTACTAACACTCGAGCGACATATGTATCAAAAATTTTGATGTTAGGATAAGCAAAAAGCGCCTGATTAGCTCCGATGGCGTCCATCAACTTAAAGATGATATCGCGCATCAGAAAGAAAGGGATTAACCCTGTCAAAAAGAACATGGGGTAATCCATTCCAGGCACAGAGCGCGCTCTAATCATTGTAAAGATAAACATCATAACGCCAATATGTGCGATCGGTTCAAAGAGCATCCAAAAAGCACCCATTCTTCGACTACCAAAGCGGGTTAAATACTCACGCAATACCAATGCAAAAATAACATCTTGCATTATATGGAAAGGGGATCGTTTATTGACCGTGCTCATATTCTGTCACTTAGTGCAATAGCGCTACTTACTCACCGCATTACCCAAGACTAACACTTGGATAATAGGTGAAATAAGCTTTTGAAATTCATATGTTGCTGCATTCGTCACATAGATCGCATCCTCTGGTTGAACCAGAAATTGCTGCGCAACAAATAGTGCAGTTGGGTCTTTCATGTTTAATTGGAAGACTATTGGCTTCTCTTTAGCGGTAATCACATTGGTCTTAGGATCAAAGGTCATGCCATCTGATAGTCTAAAGATAAAGATGCCGGTTGCATTGGCTTTCTGCTCATTAAGCCCACCAATAGTCCCTAGTACATCGAGTAATGTTGGGCTTTTTGAAGGAAGGTCATGCAAGCCGGGATTCTGTACGGCTCCCATCGCGGTAAAACGTTTTCTCGCTCGTTCAACAACGACCTCGGTATTCGCAGCGATCGGATGATTCATTCCATTTAAAAGATCCTCATAATTGTAACGATGGACTTGTTGGCCATTTCTTACAACCACATCAACTAGATATGGTTCTAACTTAGGACCACCCGCGAGATTAACCGCATCTAGTAACGTTAAAGGTCCTTCTAAAGTAGAGTAACGTCCTGGCTTATTGACATCGCCCGCCACCAAAATAGAACCCCCGAGATCACCAGTGATATTGATAAATACTTGAGGATCAGATACATAACGTTTTAATTGATCTCGTACTTTCGCCTCCGCTTGCATCACGGTTAGACCTTTGAGGTTCACCATTCCCACATAAGGAAGAGAGATTATTCCTTGGCTATTGAGGCGGACCTTTTCAAAGACGGTTCCTCCTGTTGCAAGCGGTGCAAATAATGCACCATCTTCGGCACTATCTGAAATCATGACTCGAATGACATCGCCTGCCGTTAATCTTAATTCTGGAATAACAGGCTTACTTACAGTACTTTTAAGTTGTGTTGTTTTAGGGCGCATAAATGCGGTAACCGTTGTCGGTTTCAACTCTACAAATTGATACCCACCTTCAAGGATAGGTGCCCCCTCTACAGATTTATTCGAATGGTTAATAATCGCACCTGCTCTAGGCCCTGCGGCAGAAAATGTACCAGAGCACCCCACTACAACAAAAGGTATTAGCAATAATGAGATTTGCAATACTTTTTTGATCTGAGCGTGATATTCGAAAGTTAAAGGTCGAATCATTGTTAATTTTCCTCATTATAAATGTGCTTAGTGGTTGTCTTCACTATTCACGATGATCTTTAATAGATGCGATCACAAAACAACTCACACCATATAGTAGGAGGAGTACGATCAAGGTTGTAATTAGGTTATATATTCTGCGCGGATAAGCTGCTTCTTCCGGTAGATTCGGGGTAACGACTGCAATTAAGCTTCTAATATTACGAATCGTCTCTAATTTTGCATTTTCTACTACCGCCAAACTTGCTTTATAGAGCTCTTCCGCAACTAAAACATCGACCTGTAATCGTCGATATTCCGATGTAACGGTATTAAGCACCTCAGCAGTATCGAACTCACCTGCAGTGGCCCGGCGTTGTTCTGCTTCTAATTGTGCAATTAACGCATTGATTTTATTTTCTTGAGATTTAATTTGTGGCGCATTCGTTGCTAAGCGACTCTTTAATCCATTTAATTTAGCTTGTTCTGTAGCAATAGAGGCCTCTAAAGTAGCAATAATTTGACTGACAGATTCAACAGCAACTTCAGCGCTTAAGATTTGATGTTGGTTTTGAAATGAGACCATTTTAGCGCGCATCTCTTCATAGCGTTCAGTTGCAGTAATAAGCTCTCTTTGAGAAAAGGCGAGTTTTTCATCTGCCATAGAGCGTGTAATATTATTCACAAATATTTCGCTCTCTACTAATATCTCCTGCAATATGGACTCGGCATAGGAAGGCTCAAATGCCTCAACCTCAATTGTCAACAGTCCTGTTGTCTCATTGTAATTGGTGCGCACCATTTTTTGATAAAACTTGACTCTATCCTCTTGCGCTGAATTTTTTGAAAGGTCAAATAGCGGGTCATACCACTTTCCAGAATAGTGAGAGGTCCAATCTAACTTCTCTTCTAAGATCGCCAACATTGAATGGGAAACGATATACTCTTTCAAATACAGCGTATCTTCTCGAGAGACAGGATCTACAGCTCCCATTAACAGAGCTAAACCAGGAATAGCCCCTTGCTGCCCGCTATCTTGCTGCCGAACAACGACTTGAGCACTACTGACATAACGATTTGTCGCAAAAAAGAGAAGATACAGCAAGACGATAGCAAATGGGATAATGACCATGCCGACCAATAACTTCTTTTGAAAAATTTTTATCAAAAATCGTTTCATATCTCTCTTTTAATTCATTCAACAACTTATTCAACCAATATAAAACATCTAGACCTGTAAAATTCTCGTTCAAATAAAATATTTTCACAAAAAACTTAAAAAGTTAAAAATAATTAATCAAGGTAAAACCCATTTAATATCATATACATTTAATAGCCAACAATAACTCAACAAGAAAAAACAGCTATAAATACAATTTTAAATTGAGCATTCTACCGCTTTTTTTGTAAAAAAAGTAACCTTAATGTTAAATAATTTTAGATAACACATGTGACACGAGCTAAAAACACGATATAACATTTTATATTGTGTTAAATTCTGCAATCGTGAGTGTTCTATGGTAGAAACTGCCATTCAATTGAGTCATTGCTCGGAGATAGTGTAAATAATATTCGACCTTCTCATGATTGGGTGATTCTGGATTCTGCCAAAATTGGGCGAGCGATTGCCGGCTTGTAAGCCCGGGGATATCGTAGTGTGCATCTCCAATGACCTTGACCGGTAGGCTATGAATCAATGCGGAGATTCCCGTTGTACTATTCACCACAACCATCCCTTTCGCTTTGCGCAAAAATATCGGCATCGGCACATCAAAGACATAATGCACCCGTTCATAAACACCTCTTTTTTTCGCTAGCTTTTTAATAAAACAGCTATAATCGCTAAACCCCTTATCCATAGGATGGTGCTTGATCACTAAATGGGTGTTTTGTGGTGCAAACTCGGCAAAAGAATTGATCACGGAGCGTAGATGCTGTGATACTGACTTCCCTCGTCCATGTTGCCGTATTTGACTGTCATTATGTACTTGTAAGGGGAAGATAAAAAATGGTGCGAGCGTTTTATTGACTATTTGCCGCTCTATTTTTCGATCTTTAAAACCATGTATAAAACTAGAGAATCCCGCTTTTAACCAAGCACTTGCATAAATATATAATCGCTTTTCTCGATGATGCTGATAAGCAGGAAAGGCTTTTTCTTGTCTCCAAAGCTCAAAATAGTAACGACTTGCAAAACCAGCTCGCTTCCAAAATCCAGAAGCAACAGGGCGGGGTTGATAGCGCTTAAAATTCAATTTTCCGGCTAAAACAAAGTCTGAAGAGGTCGCATCATACATAGTTGCATCCCGCGCAATTTGACTACTATAATTAACGCCCCATTTCTCAAAAGTAATATAATGAGGTCGTAAATAGCCCTCTTCGAAAGCCCAAAAACTACAACCTACCGTCATGCAATAATCCCGTGCGATCCTATGATAGATACGGTTATCACCGAAACAGACGACTGCATCAATCTGCTCCTTTTCAATAAACTCCGATAGAAAATGTTCAAATTGTGCTACAGTCCCTCGATAATTAAGCGCATCTTCGGCTACAGGATAGTAATAATCATCTCCGCCATTAAAATTAATTTTGAAGACCCTTTTCCCACATTTTACGGTCAAATAGTGTTTGAGATTAAGGAAAAAAGGACCCACAGGCCCCTGTAGCAGAAGAATCTTCTGTGAGTTATCTGTAAACTCTTGCCAGTAGCTATAAAAATTCTGCACTAAAGTAATTTCCTATCACGTTCAAAAACAAAGATGGTGAATCCGATTAAATCTCTTATGAAATGCTAGAGTATCTATATATCCCTATCATTTAACTATCTATTTCATTTATTAACTTATCTGAAGCTATCTATCGGGGGCTCCAAACAAATAGCAACATAATTTAATCATCTTTTTCTTTGAATGCAACATTAAATCACAAAATATCTAGTTTTAGAATCTCCAGATCAAAATCATTCTACAATGAACAGGCTGCAATTTATTCAATTGCTGTTTATGGTATTATTGCTTCCTATTGTTTTCTATACGACATAGGATTACGAGAGATACTATCCGTAGGTCAAAGGTTTTGACTAACTTCGATTGAAGGAACTTGATGAATGTCAGATTAGCGAATATTAGAAATAGCATTCAAAATGTATCAGTACGATCATCTACATTTTTTATGAGCCTCTACCTACTCAATATCAACAAACTTAAACAGCACAAACTTTAAATCGATTAAACTGAGATAGACCAATGAGATAGACCAAAATAGATCTATATTAAACAGATCATCTAGATCATAGAGCAACATGGTCTTTGAGTTATCTTTGAGTCATCTTTTAGAGAATATCTGCACTAAGAAACTGTATAACTTATGACATTTACACACTTTAATCTTCATACTGAATTCTCCCTTGTGGATGGTATTATCCGCATCAAACCGCTCTTTAGTGCACTTAAAGAGATGGGAATGACCGCGGTGGCACTCACCGATCTTGGCAATGAGTTTGGGGCTATTAAGTTCTATAAAACAGCGATGCAATCGGGGATTAAACCGATCTTTGGCTCCGATTGTCTCTTAGCAGAGGGGAATGATGATCTCGGTAAAATCACCATTATTGCGCAAAATTATACGGGCTATCTCAATCTTGCGGAGCTTTTAAGCTATGGTTATCGTAGTCATCAGATTCGCGGTGTACCGCATATTACTTATGAGAAACTGCAGGAATACGCTGACGGGCTGATTGTCATTGTCGCCAAAGAGAGTCCGGTAGGCAGAGCGCTACTCAATCAAGGTACCGAAAGTGCTACTGCGCTACTGAAACAACATTTCTCCGCTTTTCTTCCTGATCGCCTCTATATTGGGCTTAAACGTCTCGGGCAAGAGAATGATGAGCGCTTTATTACAGAAGTATTACCGATTGCAGAATCACTGCAACTGCCGGTGATTGCCATTAATGATGTGCGCTTTATGCAGGAGAGCGATTTTGATGCGCATGAGATCCGCACTTGTATTCAATCAGGGCATACCATGCTCGATCCGAATCGCCCGAAAAACTACTCACCGCAACAATATCTGCGCTCCATTGCCGAGATGGAAGCATTATTTCATGATATTCCCGAAGCGATGATCAATAGTGCGGAACTGGCGAAACGTTGTACGGTTGAGCTCATTCTTAATAAACCGCAACTCCCGGCATTCCCCATTCCTGAGGGGATGACTATTGAAGAGTTTTTTCGCGCGGAATCTTACCAAGGATTAGAAGAGCGTATCGGTGCGAAAACAGAGGAGAATCAGCACTATTGGGAGCGACTCGATACAGAGTTAAATGTCATCAATAATATGGGCTTCCCGGGTTACTTCCTGATCGTTGCCGACTTTATTCAATGGGCAAAAGATAATGCGATTCCTGTAGGTCCAGGACGTGGATCAGGGGCAGGTTCCCTTGTGGCTTGGGCACTTAAAATCACCGATCTTGATCCGCTACCTTATGATCTTCTCTTTGAACGCTTTTTGAATCCTGAACGGGTCTCAATGCCGGACTTCGACGTTGACTTCTGTATGGAAGGCCGAGATCGTGTGATTGAGTATGTTGCCCATAAATATGGACGGGAAGCGGTCTCACAGATTGCAACCCATGGGACAATGGCGGCTAAAGCGGTGATTCGAGATGTAGGGCGCGCGTTGGGGCATCCTTATGGTTTTGTCGATCGTATCGCCAAACTGATCCCGATGGATCTCGGCATTACCCTCGAAAAAGCATTGATGCAAGAGCCGGAACTCTTTGATCTCTATAAAGAGGATGAAGAGGTTAAAATCCTGATCGATTTCGCTAAACAGCTCGAGGGATTATCCAAATCAGTGGGTCGCCACGCCGGCGGCGTTGTGATTGCACCGACTAAATTAACCGACTTTTCCCCACTCTATTGTGAGGAAGGATCAGCGGCGCTCGTCACACAATATGATAAAGATGATATTGAAGCGGCCGGCCTTGTGAAATTTGACTTCTTAGGCTTACGTACGCTCACCATTATCGATTGGGCACTCAAAAATATTGAGTATAATCGGGGTATTAAAGTGGATCTTCACACAATGCCTCTTGATGATAAAGCCACTTTTCAACTCCTCAAAGCTTGCCAAACCACATCGGTTTTCCAGCTAGAATCAAGGGGGATGAAGGATCTTCTTCGCCGGTTACAGCCGGATAACTTTGAAGATATCATCGCCTTAGTAGCCCTCTTTCGCCCAGGGCCACTAGAATCAGGGATGGTGGAGGACTTTATCAATCGTAAACATGGTCGAGAAGAGGTGATCTACCCATTTCCTGAGCTTGAGCCGGTACTCAAACCCACTTATGGGGTTATTGTCTACCAAGAGCAGGTGATGCAGATCTCCCAAATTATCGGGAATTATAGCTTAGGCGGTGCGGACTTACTGCGCCGAGCGATGGGGAAAAAGCTCCCGGAAGAGATGGAGAAACAGCGCTCACTCTTTATGGCCGGTGCAGAGACTTTAGGGTTTGATGCAGAAAAAGCCGGTCGTCTCTTTGATCTGATGGAAAAATTCGCAGGTTACGGCTTTAACAAATCGCACTCGGCGGCTTATGCCCTACTCTCTTATCAAACGGCTTATCTCAAAGAACATTATCCTGCTGAATTTATGGCGGCAGTACTCTCGGCGGATCTCGATCATACTGAAAAGATCATCATCATTATTGATGAAGTGAAAGAGATGAAGATTCCGATTATTCGCCCAAGTGTGAATGAATCGAGCTATCAATTTACCGTCAATCAAGCCGGTGCAATTATCTATGGTTTAGGCGCGCTCAAAGGATATGGGAAAGCAGCCGCGCTACAACTAATCGAAGAACGGGAAGAGAATGGTCCATATCGTGATCTATTTGATTTCTGTCGCCGAGTGGATCTCTCTAAAACATCCAAACGCGCTATCGAAATTCTCATACGCGCCGGCGCATTAGATTGTTTAGAGCCTAATCTAAAAACTGTGAGTGATCGGGCGGCTTATCGTGCGCAGTTATTAGCAACCATGCCGGAAGCGATTCGTCTTGCCGATCAACATCGTAAAAATGAATCTTCAGGTCAAGGGGATATCTTCGGGCTATTTGATGATATGCCGGCGGAGGAGCCCCAATACAGCTTACAACCTGCAATTCCGATGAGCGATAATGAGCTGCTCCATGATGAAAAATCGGTATTAGGTTTCTTCTTTACCGCACATCCTGTAGATCAATATCGCCAAGAGATTGAAGCGATGACTACAACCTCTTTGACGAAACTCAAGGAGATGCCGGAACCGCAATATCACTCAAGGGCTGTCGATGATAGTGTCATGATTGGTGGTTTAGTGACAGCTTTCTATACGCGCATCAGTAAAGCTGGCAATAAGCTCTATTTTGTTGTGCTCGATGATGGACGTTCGCGGGCTGAAATTCGTCTCTTTGAAGAGATGATTCAAAGTTTCGAAGCGCCTATTGAGAATGATACGATCCTCTTTATTCAAGGAGGTTACAATTGGGATTCCTTCAACAATGCCATGACGCTACGGGCAACGGCGCTTCACTCTCTAGAATCGATGCGTCAACGTCATGCAAAATATCTGATGATCGAAAATCATAAGCCTATTTCACCGCAGGATTTAGCCCAACTATTTGCGCAGCTCACTCCGTATCGGGATGATAATGGATTACAGCTTATCTTCAAATATCACAGCCCGGATAGTGCCGGTATTTTGCAACTAGAAGAGTTCCGCATTTTACCGCAAGAGACGATACTTACAGAATTAAAACGCAACTTTTATCATAACTTACGATTTACCATCGGTTATGGTCAATAATTGATAGAGAAAGAACTTGGGAAAAAGAAAACCTAGGTAAGATAGAGCATGAGAAATAGAAGATGGAGCGCCCAAGATGAAATTTAATCCCCCTTTAGTGAAAGCGACTTTTCTCAAACGTTATCGCCGATTTTTGGTGGATATAGAGACAGACAATGGAGAGATAATCACGATTCATTGCCCTAATACCGGCTCGATGATGAATTGTCTACTCCCTAATAGCCCTGCTTGGTACTTACCTTCCAGCGATCCCGATCGTAAGACCAAAGGAACTTGGGTCATTGCCACGACGCCTTTTAATCGTATTGCGAATGTCAATACCCATTATGCGAATACGCTGGTAGAAGAAGCCCTTGAAGCCGGCATTATTGATCTTGGTAAACCCTATGTGAAACTCCAACGAGAAGTGAAATATGGTGCTGAAAACTCTCGAATTGATCTCTGTTTAACCCACGAAGATGCAACGCAAACCTATATCGAGGTCAAGAGTGTTACACTCGGATTTGAAGAGAACAAGATCGCCGCATTCCCTGATGCCGTCACAACACGTGGCACTAAACATCTCCGGGAACTCATAGCCCTCGCCGAAGCGGGAACACGCACCGTATTGATCTTCTGCGTTAATTTAAGCGATATTGAAGCCGTTCGCCCCGCCGATGAAATCGATTCCGCCTACGGCAAAGCATTACGCCTTGCGATAGAAAAAGGCGTTGAAGTACGCGCCTATCGCACACAGATGAGCTCTGAAGAGATTGTAATTACTGATGAAATACCGGTGATTGTGGAATGATAGATTCGAAGAGTAATATAAAAAAGAGCGCTTTACTTAAACGCTCTTTCCTCTTAAGAATCTCTACATTCCCTAATTAACTCTCATAACTCAATAATGAGTAGACATTGTGCCCTTCTAGTACATTCGGGCCATGAAGATAGAGAAGATCTGCTAAGAAACAGATGCCAGTAATAGTGGCATTCTCCTTACCCACCATTTCGATAATGGCTTGAATCGTGCCACCGGTTGCAAGTACATCATCGAGAATAACGACTTTATCCCCTTCGTGAACATCACCTTTATGCATCTCTTGATAATTATTACCATATTCTAAAGAGTAAGCGACTTTGTGCGCTTCTCGTGGGAGCTTGCCAGGTTTACGGACTAAGACAAGGCGTTTACTGGTATTAAAAGCAACAGGTGCGGCGAAGATAAACCCGCGAGCCTCAGGGGCGACAATCACATCGGCATCGCATGATTGTACAAATTCACTCATTTTTTCAATCACATATTTAAAGGCCTCCACATTATTCAAAAGTGGGGTTACATCCTTAAAATCAACGCCTTCAGCTGGAAAGTCTTGAATGCGAGCGATATATTGTTTGATGTCCATACAAAAGTGTCCTAATCGAATAAAATTAAAAATTGATGAGAAATCATAGTGAATGCCTACTATAACGAATGATATTCAATAAATGCAATATCCTATTGGGTAGATCATATTGCAAATCCATGTTGTAAATCAAATACTCGCTATATGAGCTAACTACTAAATTACAAACAATATTCACTATATCATTTTCCACATTATTCGTCAGTTCACTAAGCAGAAATTCTAGGGAGAATGTTAAAGATCTTAGAGTTTCGATTATTACCTATTATTACACCAGCTCAATATACTCAAGCTCTTCTGGCGTTAAAGATTCATACCAATCTTCGCCGAAGAGCTCACAGGGATGCTGTGAACGTTCGCTTCCATTACCACACATCATCTTATCGGCGGCGCACAAGCGATCACAGCCCCAACAGATCCGTTCAGGGCGCTTAGGATTTTTAGGGATTCGCTGCTTTTTCCGAGGATTTTGCATCGTCGCTCCTTTAGTAATACATTGCAGATAAATAGAGATATTAAACTAAATATCTTGAATAAAATCTCTTGGATAAAAACACCTAAATAAAAATATTGTATAACACAAAAATTTTATCCTTTCTCATGATGATCATGATGACAAGGGATAGAGATTAAGGCAAGGATTATAGAGAAATTATATCGTAAACTCATTATGTTACAAAAATTCAAATTGATTAGAGAGGTTAGTGGCTTAACAATCAATCGTTCCCTGTTATACTGTTTGACAATTGATAATAGGTAGGACTTAAGTAAAATGACAACAACGACAACTGAACAAAAACAAGGCCGATTAGCACAAGGGGAAAAACTTCGTGGTGCAGATAAAACTGCGCGAATCCCTATTAAAGTAATCTCTGTACCGAAAGAGGAGCGGATACCGAAACCTAAATGGATTCGGGCGAAGATACCATCAGGAAAGCGCTTTGATGAAATTACCTCTATATTACGGGAGCATAAACTGCACTCGGTTTGCGAAGAAGCGGCTTGCCCGAATATTGGTGAGTGTTTCAATCAAGGTACTGCCACCTTTATGATTATGGGCGATATCTGTACTCGCCGCTGCCCATTTTGTGATGTGGCTCATGGTCGTCCTAATCCACTTGATAGCGAAGAGCCGAAACGCCTCGCGCAATCAGTGAAACTCGTCAATTTAGATTATGTTGTCATTACCTCTGTGGATCGGGATGATCTGCGTGATGGTGGCGCCGGGCACTTTGCCGATTGTATTCGGGAGATTCGGACAGTTTCGCCAAAGACCAAAATTGAGATTCTAGTACCCGATTTCCGCGGACGTATGGATATCGCGATCGATATCTTAACGGAAACACCGCCAGATGTTCTTAATCACAACATGGAAACGGTACCAAGACTCTATAAGCAAGTTCGCCCCGGTGCAGATTATATGCATTCGCTTGAACTGCTCAAAAAATTCAAAGCTCGTAACCCGGAAGTCCCCACAAAATCTGGGCTCATGGTTGGTGTTGGTGAAAGTGATGAAGAGATGATCGAAGTGATGGAGATGATGCGAGCACACGATATTGAGATGATCACCATCGGACAATACCTCCAACCGTCCGGAGGGCATCTTGCCGTCGAGCGTTACGTGACACCTGAGACATTTAAGATGTATGAAGATACGGCGTATAAGCTAGGCTTTAAGCTTGCCCATATCGGCCCTATGGTACGCTCAAGCTATCATGCCGGCGATAAGACGCTTGTGTAACTATTTGTTATTTAGCAATTTTATATCATACTACAATTCTATTACATCTTAATAAAGGAAGTACTTATGTCGATGATAGATTACTGGAACAAACTCGGTCAAAAGGCGCGCAGTGCTGCTGAAAAACTACTCCTTGCTAATTCTGGGCAGAAAAATGCCCTGCTCCAAGCACTCTATGATGAGATTATCAGCCATAGTGCTGAAATTGAAGCGGCGAATCTGCAAGATATTGCAGCTGCCAAAGTAGCCCAACTTGATGCGGCATTTATCGATCGACTGCAATTGACGACTAACCGCATTGAAGCGATGGCGGAGGGTGTCAAAGAGATGATTGCGCTCCCCGATCCTGTCGGTGAAATGACCGATATTAAAGTGCGCCCTTCCGGCATTCAAGTAGGGAAAATGCGAGTACCATTAGGTGTCATTGGCATTATTTATGAGTCTCGCCCTAATGTCACGATCGATGCAGCGGCCCTTTGCTTGAAATCTGGTAATGCGGCGATTTTACGCGGTGGTTCTGAAGCCTTTCATACTAATCAATATTTAGCGACTCTACTCGCTAAAGCGCTTGAAAAAGTGGGATTGCCGGCAGAGGCAGTACAAGTCATCAATACTACTGATCGGGCAATCGTAGATCTTATGATTACCTCTAATCAATATATCGATGTGATCATTCCTCGAGGCGGAAAATCCCTTGTTGAGCGAATTAATGCCAAAGCCACTGTGCCGGTGATCAAACATCTTGATGGCATTTGCCATACTTATGTCGATAATGAAGCTGATTTAGAGAAAGCTTGGCGTGTAGTCGATAATGCTAAAACACAGCGATATGCACCTTGTAACACTCTAGAGACACTTCTGATTCATGAGAAGATCCTCAAGCCTTTTCTGCCGGAGATGGCGACCATTCTGGTCGAGAAAGGCGTTGAAGTACGCGCTTGTGATCGAGCCCTAACACTCCTCAAAGAGCATAATATTCCGGCGATTATCGCCACAGAAGAGGATTGGCATACAGAATATTTAGCGCCGATTATCTCCATTAAAGTTGTGAAATCGATGGAAGAGGCGATCGCTCATATTAATCATTATGGCTCTCATCATACCGATGTGATTTTGACAGAAAATTACAGCAAAGCCACCTATTTCCTGAGAGCCGTAGATTCTGCTTGTGTCATGATCAATGCATCTTCCCGCTTCTGTGATGGTTTTGAATTTGGTCTTGGTGCCGAGATTGGAATCTCAACCGATAAGATTCATGTGCGAGGTCCTGTGGGATTAGAGGGATTAACCTCTCAAAAATATATCGTCTTAGGGCATGGCGAAATTCGTACTTAATCAATTCGTACCTTAATCAATTCGTACCTTAATCAATTCATATTTCTGGATGACTTGAATATTGTCAGAATCGCCCCTATTAAGTTCTGTGTCACAAAAGATTACGCGGTATCACGATCTCGATCAAACTTCGGCGATAATCTGCACCTTTTATCAATAACTGCTAAAATAACTTCGTATTTTAACTAGGAGTACATAACAATGACAGAACAAGCAACACTTGACAAAATCCATCGCCAAGTTACAGAAAATCCTGTGGTGATCTATATGAAAGGTAGTCCACAATTCCCGATGTGTGGTTTTTCAAGCCGTGCAGCACAAGCATTAGCAGACACAGGTCTTCCTTTCTCATTCGTAAATGTGATGGATGATCCTGCTATTTTTGAATGTTTACCTAAATATGCAGAATGGCCTACATTCCCACAAATCTACATCGGTGGCGAATTAGTCGGCGGATGCGATATCGTTTTAGAATTAGCAGAGCGCAATGAGCTCAAGCAGATGATGAACGAAGCGATTGAAAATCAACAATAAGAATCTGTAATAAGAACTTGTGATAGTCGATATTCGTAATTGTTTCATTGAATATCACAAATATCACATTTTAAAAGATCCTCAAAAGACCCATTGCAAAATGGGTCTTTTGTTATATCCCTGAGCAAATAGCGATCATATTTCAAAGTGCTACGATAATTTGCGCAACAAATTGCATGAGAATCGATAACACATCACATCAATACCTCGCTATAATAGCCTCAAACATCTATTATAAAGATATCGGTCAGTCATTAGTGGTAAGGAGTCAACCATGAAACAAGTATTTGAAATTAAACATCCTCTTGTCGTCCATAAGATCGGCAAGATGCGTAAAGCAGAGATCTCTACTAAAGATTTTAGAGAGCTTGCGTCTGAAATAGCGCAATTATTGGCGTATGAAGCAACTAAAGATTTAGAAACTGAAAAACGCACCATTCAAGGCTGGGCCGGTGATGTTGAAGTTGAACAGATTAAAGGGAAAAAGATTACGATCGTTCCTATTCTTCGTGCGGGTATCGGCATGCAGCAAGGTGTTTTAGAGCTTATTCCTGGTGCTCGTGTTTCCGTTGTCGGATTTGAGCGTGATCATGAGACATTAGAGCCTCGTGCTTACTATCAGAAGCTCACAACTCATATGGAAGATCGAACAGCGCTTATTATTGACCCTATGCTTGCCACCGGCGGCACAGCCATTGCAACCATCGATCTACTTAAAAAGGCGGGTTGTAAACATATCAAAGCCCTCTTTTTAGTCGCCGCACCTGAGGGGATTGCGAAACTCCATGAGAAGCACCCTGATGTGGATATCTATACTGCTTCTGTCGATCAAGGGCTCAATGAAGATGCTTATATTCTTCCTGGTCTTGGCGATGCCGGCGATAAGATTTTCGGCACTGTAGAGTAGATCTAAGCGTCTTATCCCTCGCTTGAATCAATCCGCTGAATCTCATGAAACGTTGATTGATTCAAGCTTATACTAATCGATAGCCTTATGTGCGCTAATAGCATTACTACTGAGATTAACAATTCATCGCCCTTAGTAAGTTAACCCTATCAGCTTATGAAGACCAAGCCATAGAAAAAACGCCTTTATAACTTCTATAAATTTTTTGACATTTCTTGGTTTTTTCATTTTTTCACGTTACCGATCTGACTCAATTTCTCTGAAAATCCCCATTTTAACGATCTCTTGTACTATAATATAATCAGCTAGTTACGATTATTTGTTTAAAATTCGGCCCATTTAAAGGATAATAGAACCTTCATTCCCTTTTACACCATTTGTAAAGAGACGAGATATATATGATTCCTCTGTTTAGAAAAATCCCTTTATTTACCAAATCAGTGATGCTTCTGCTACTGTTAAGCACACCGACGATGAGCTTTGCTCTTGAAGAGAGTGAAGATCAATGGTTTATTGCCGGTAAAAAAGCCATTATCAAAAAAGATTGGGATCAATACCAACTCTATCGGGACAAGCTAAGCGAATCAACGCTCCTCCCCTATCTTGAGTTTTACTACTACCAAGAGCGGATCGATGATAGCGACCCACAGGAAGTATTAGATTTTGCCGATCGTTATGCCGATGAGCCCTTTGCCAACACGCTTAAACTAGTACTTTTCAAAGATCAAGAGCGCAAAAAACACTCGCAATTTATCCTCGATAATGCCCAATTTGCCAATACCTTAGCGCTTCGTTGCTATCTCTATAATGCGCAATTACAACAATCGATTTTAGATCTTAATGAGTTTGAACAAGAGTGGGTTGCACAATTACAACTCCCTTCAGGATGTGCTGTTGTCGAGAAGTTTTGGCTCGAGAAAAATCAGGATCAAAGCCTTATTGAGACCAAAATCATCAATCTACTACAAGCTGGCCGAATTACTAAAGCAAGGGAACTCCTCGACTCTCTTCCTACGGAAAAACAAGCTTATTTTGAGTATTTCAGCAATCTAATGGAGTCTCCTAGTCTACTTATAACAACCGATATATTCTATCCTGATGCAAAGAATCTCTATGCAAAAGTACTACAAAAATGGTCAAATCAAAATTCGCTGCAAGCAGAAAAAGGGCTAGAATTTGCCCATGCACATAATCTCCTTTCAAAAGAAGATTATATTACCCTTCGTAATCGTATCGCCGTATTCCAAGCAGGACGAAGCGATGTGGTAGCACCGCTCGATAAGATCCTTGAAATTCCAAGTGATGAACGAGATGATCAAGTACTACAATGGGGATTTCGCTTAGCGGCGAAAGAGGGAAATTATCCTATTGCGCTTGCCCTTCTCTCAAACCTCTCACCTGAGGCTCAAAAAGAGGATGTTTGGCAATATTGGTTAGCCCGTAGCTATGATGCTGTTGGCGATCATGAACAAGCAAAATACCATTATGAACAGATCCAAAATGAACCCTCATTCTACGGTTTTCTAGCAGCTGATGAGCTTCATCATAAATATGAAACCATTCAAGCAATCGCCGCTGAGAAGATGAAACCGCAAGTGATTCCATTGAATAATCGTTTCTCAATGGCCTTACTACTTGCGAAAGTCAATGAAGAGTATTTTAGTCGTGTAAAATGGCAAGAAGCACTTCGTAATAGCAATAAAACAGAACAAGCGGCAGGAAGTGTTGCTGCCTTTGATGCCGGATTTTACAATTTAGGGCTACAAGCTGCGGCAAGAGCTCGAGTTGAGGGAGGATTACCTTACCGCTATCCGGTGGCTTATACTGAAATTATCGAAAAATATAACGATAACTTTATTACAGAACCCATCGTTTTA
This sequence comes from Ignatzschineria larvae DSM 13226, assembly GCF_038500265.1. Taxonomy (NCBI): domain Bacteria; kingdom Pseudomonadati; phylum Pseudomonadota; class Gammaproteobacteria; order Cardiobacteriales; family Ignatzschineriaceae; genus Ignatzschineria; species Ignatzschineria larvae. The sequence goes on from NZ_CP150637.1 coordinate 1,760,700, forward strand.
GGATTAATTCGTCAAGAGAGTCTCTTTCATGAAAAGGCTAAATCGCCAGCGAGTGCTTATGGTTTAATGCAACTACTGATTCCTACAGCAGAAAAGATGTCTTCGACTCTCAATGAAGAGGAACGTAGTTCACTTTATGATCCAGATGCCAATATCCGTTATGGCATTACCTACCTTAAAACCTTACAAAATAGTGTCGGTCAATGTATCCCTTATATGCTCGCAAGCTATAATGCCGGGCCTCACAATGTTAAGAAATGGCTTCCCGATAACGATCAAGAGATCGATATGGCACTCTGGATTGAGACGATTCCCTTTTATGAGACACGAGGCTATGTAAAAAATGTCTTAAGCAATGCCATTATCTATCATACACTTAAGGAAGAGCCATATCGTTTAATGGATTATCTTAACTGCACAACAACATCCACTGAGGTGACGAGCAATGTTCCTTAAGTTACTCTTTATAGCTATTATTGTTACTGGTATTATTATCTACTTTAAACGCAAATGGGCACCGAAAGAGCCTACTATTATTGATCGCCCAACACCAATCTCTTGGTATAAGGCGGCACCGGCACTTTTTACCCCGGCAGAACAGCTCTTTCTCTCAAGTTTAGAGACAGCGCTTCATGGTGTACCTGTTAAAATCTTTGGAAAAGTGCGCATCGCCGATATTTTAAAAGTACGCCCAGGACTTGCTAAAAGCGACTATCAAGGGGCTTTTAGTAAGATCTCTGCCAAACATGTGGACTTTGTGCTGGTCAATCCACTGACAACAGCCCCGCTACTCATTATTGAACTTGATGATAGTACTCACGAGGCTCACCACCGTAAAGTACGGGATGCTTTTGTCGATGAAGCGATGTACCAAGCACAGATACCGATTCTCCATGTTCCATTGCGTCAACGCTATGATGAGAATAATCTCCGGGCACAAATAGTAGAAATTCTGCGTCAAAGTAATGAGTATCGCCATCAAGCGCTTTAGAGTAGCATCATGTTAAGATGAAAACCACCTATCCGCAGCGGCACTATTTCTATGTATTAGAGTGCAATGATCAGAGTCTCTATACCGGTTATACTCCTCAATTAGAGCAACGTATTGCGACCCATAATGCCGGCAAAGGGGCAAAATATACCAAGGTCCCTGCCCGCCGGCCGGTGCGCCTCTATTACTACGAAATTTTTGCAACGAAACAGGCAGCAATGCAACAAGAGTATGCTTTCAAAAGGCTCACAAGAGCCCAAAAGATCGCCTACATTAAAGCCCATCAATCAAAAACAGTCGTGTAAAGAAGACAGTAGATTAAGATGGCTTCCCCTATTCAGAATACTCCTTAGATGAATTGTCAACATTGCCCAGTGAGTTGCGGTAGAATAATACCTTAATTAACAATATTCTGATTAGGGGATCGTAAATGAAAGCAGAGATTATTGTCAGTGGTTCAGAGATGCTCTTAGGACAATCCATTGATACCAATGGCCCTTGGATTGCACGTCGACTGAGTGAAATCGGTATTGATTGTCATTTTAAAACCACTGTAGGCGACAATCTTCATAATATGGCGAGCACTTTTAGCCGTGCATTAGAACGTGCTGATGTCATTCTCTGTACAGGTGGCCTTGGACCGACACAAGATGATATTACGAAAGAAGCCCTTGCCGAAGCGGTTCAGCGCCCTTTAATCTATGATGAAGCACTCGCCGAGATGATTCGCGATAAATTCCGCAAGCGTAATCGAGAGATGTCTGATAATAATCTACGTCAAGCATACTATCCGGAGGGTGCGCATATTTTAGCAGCCTTTCCTGGCACAGCACCTGGCGTTCATCTACAAATCGGCGAAAAGCATATCTTCTTAATGCCGGGTGTTCCGTCAGAAATGAAAGTGATGATGCGCGACTCAATTCTTCCCTATCTCTCCCAATTACTGCCTAAAATTGAACGAGTCTATACTCGTACGCTTCGCTGTTGGGGGAAAGGGGAATCCGATATCTCGGCGCTGTTAGCCGATATTAATGATGAGCTTGATCATCTGCCTAACCCTAAACTCTCTTTCTTAGCTTCCGGTATTGAGGGTATCCAGGTACGTTTTTCTGCAAAAGCAGATTCAGAAGAGAATGCAATGGCTCTCATTAAACCCTTTGCACAACGCGCACAGAAAATCTTAGGGAACCTCTGCTTTGGCGAGGGAAAAGCGAGCATGGAAGAAGCCGTTGCAGAGTTACTTGAATCTAAAAGTTTAACACTTGCGCTCTTTGAATCCTTTAGTGAGGGGATGATCTCGATGCGCTTAAATGAGAAGAGTGCAACAGAACATTATTTCCGAGGTGCTTGGATCGAGAGTCGGCATCAAGCACTCTCTATTGAACGCTATAAAGAGAAATTAGCCTATATCCAATCACTTAGTAAGGCTGATATTGTCGCTACAGTGCATGGTGAAGCACATAGTCATAACAATATGACATTAACGCTACTCTGCCAACAAGGGGAAACGCTATTAGAGAAAACAATGGTTATTCCGCATTTTAATGAACATGATACCGTCAGTTTCTCAGTCATTAACTTACTGAATATGATTCGCCTCTCTCTTTTAGGCGCATTAGATTAGTCATGCCATTATTCTTATTCACCAAAAGATATTGAATCAACAGCCAATCAATTATGAATCAATCTAATACAATCTCTCAAAAGCCTGCTGATATTCGTGTGGTCGCCGGTATCATCTGGAATCAAGATCGCAGTCAAATTCTTCTCAGTCGCCGAAAATCCACTCAGGAATTTGCCGGCCTTTGGGAATTCCCCGGCGGGAAAGTCGAGCAAGATGAGGCTGATCAAACAGCAATTATTCGAGAATTAAAGGAAGAGCTTGCAATTGAAGTCACAGAGCTCTCCCTTGCCCTTCAATTTCGTTATAATTATCCACATAAATCTATTGATTTCATGATCTACGATATTACCCGATTTACCGGCGAACCTATCGGAGCAGAGTCCCAACAAGTAACCTGGTTCTCAAAAGAAGCGCTCTCATCGCTCACCTTTCCTGAAGCCAATCAGAAAATGGTTGAGTATATTGTAAATACTTCACATCCCCTATTTTAAGATCAATTTTCTACCAAATTGCGTTAGCAGAAGAAAAATAGAAATAACTGCTAACCCTGCACCAGCAAAAGAGACATCTTGATACGAAAACTCTAACTCAATCACTAGACCTCCTAAAGCAGCGCCTAAGGCATTTCCTAAATTAAATGCCCCAATATTAATAGAGGAAGCTAATGCTGGTGCCTTTTGCGCTGCATTCATCACGATAACTTGTAAAAAAGGAACAACACCGAAACTCGCTATTCCCCAAAGAAAAAGAAGTATAAATATTATTATTGAATGATGCCCAATAGTAGGAATCAATAGCATTAAAATCGTAAGAACAACTAAGAATAGAAATAATCCTCTAATCAAAGCAAGATCGGCAATCTTCCCTGCTAACCAGTTCCCAAGTGAAAAACCAATACCGATAATCACTAAAGCAAGTGTGATACTATTTGTTTGAGCATCGATCATTTCCTGTAATACAGGGGCTATATAGGTATAGAGAGTAAACATTGCACCAGCACTCATCACGGTTGTGAGTAACGCTAAAATAACTGATAATTGGGTCATCTCCCGCACTTCAGATTTAACATCTACTCTATTGCCTTGCATTCCTTTTGGAATAAAGCTAAAAAGTGCCACGATCGTCACAATACCTAAGATTGAAATAGCCATAAAGGAACGCTCCCAACCAATATTCTGACCAAGCCAAGTGGCAAATGGCACACCGAAAATATTGGCAATGGTCAGTCCCATAAACATCATAGCAATTGCGCTTGCTTGTTTATGCTTCGGTACCACACTTGCAGCCACTACTGAACCTATTCCAAAAAAAGCGCCATGATTAAAACTTGTAATTACTCGTGCAATCATTAAAACAGTATAATTAGGTGCAATTGAAGCTAAAACATTCCCTCCCGTAAAAATAATCATCAATAAAATCAATGATAAACGCCTAGAAAACCGGCCAAGCCACAATGTCATGATAGGCGCACCGACCATCACCCCTAATGCATACCCTGAAATCAATAACCCAGCCTTAGGTATAGAAACAGAGATACCCTCCGCAATCTGAGGTAAAAATCCCATTGGAGAGAATTCCGTTACTCCGATTGCAAATGCGCCTATCGCAAGCGTTAATAAAATAAGGTAGCTGTTAATTTGTCTACCATTAGAAGCTAAAGGAACTGATTCAGCAGATGATGATTTTGAATGAATTGATTCGACTTGCATAAAGACTCCATCCCCCTTCTATAAAATGTGATCCTTAAGAAACTAAAGGAGGTATTCGACATGAAAAATAAGTAGTTCCTATAAATATTAGGAACTTGAAATGATTGTTATTTTTTGTTGTTTTTTGATACATGTAATAACAGAGCAATTTTATAGACTTTTTTATGTCAGATAAAGTCACAATTGAGCAATAGATTATTGTAAAGAATGCAATAATATCTAGATTAGGAAAAATCTAGAGTAATGAAATTAAATATTATGAAAACTACTATCGAAGAATTAATTATTTTTAGTACAATTGCGCAACAAGGGACAATCTATCAAGCTGCCGAACAATTGCAACAGACCCCATCTTCTATTAGCCGAGCACTTAAAAGGTTAGAAAAAAAACTCAACCTAACGCTTATTGAAAGAACCACGCGAAAACTAAAATTAACGCATAATGGTAATGTATTTCTCCGTTATGCAAGAGAAATTATTAACAAATTACAAGAAGCGGAAGATAGTTTATCGAAGATCGATCAAGATATTAATGGCGTCATTAGAATTGACTCTGCAACTCCATTTGTCTTGCATGTCTTAACGCCTATCGTTATACAGTTTTTAGAAAAACATCCCAATATTGAAATTGAACTTACCAATAATGAACATATTATTGATCTGTTGAGTCATAATATAGACATTGCTATCCGCATTGGATCGCTAAAAGATTCAAGTTTACATGCTAAATATCTCACAACTACACGCTCCCTACTTGTTGCAAGCCCTGACTATTTAGCTAGGCAAGGGATACCTCAAAAAATAGAAGATCTCACCCGACACCAGACTATTGGCTTTTCCGAATTTGAACAGTTAAATTGTTGGCCCTATCTCGACCAACAATTAGAATGTCATTTTTTAAGTATGCCTAAAATAAGAGCTTCAAGTGGAGAAACAGTAAGATCCTTTGCCATAGCAGGCGCAGGAATTGCCTATCTTTCTTCATTTTTAGTCATAGATGATATACAGCAAGGTCGATTACTAGAAATTCAACCTCAAGGCCTTATCAATAAAAATCAGGAGATCCACGCTGTTTACCACCATCAAGGCTATCTCCCTAAACGTATGAGAGTATTCATCGATTTCCTTTGTGAAGCACTACAGCATGATTCATCTATAGATTTCTAAACTACCACAAGAAGAAATAATATCTCATCAAGCATTGATGCAATGTTATTTATAATTTGAGTGCCAATGGAATAATCATCTCCAGTGTTAATCCAGGTTTAGCGACTTTCATCACGCGTTTTTTCGCTTCAGTTTGGTTATAGCCTAAGCTCACTAAGGCTTCAATCGCATCATCCGTAATCACTTGAGGATCAGCCGTAATAGGCTCAGTGCCCCCTAGAAGATCATCAAATCCTGCTGCAGGGGCGAGATTTTTCACTTTATCTCGTAACTCGATAATGAGACGCTCTGCTGTTTTCTTACCCACACCAGGCACTTTCGTTAAACTTGCTAAATCATCACGATTAATGACTCGGTAGAGCTCTTCAGCCGATAGACCGGAGAGGATCAATATCGCGCTTTTAGGACCAATGCCGGAAACTTTAATCAGAAGCCGAAAAGCTTCTCGTTCTTTAGGGCTTGAAAAGCCATATAATAAACTTGCATCTTCCCGAACTACGTGGTGAATCGTGAGCTGTACCTTCTCGCCCTCTTGTGGCAATTGCGCAAAGCTACTCATCGGCAATTCTACTTCATAGCCAACACCATTAACATCCACTAAAGCTTGGTTGGGTAAGCGCTTCTCTGCCAAGATACCTGTTAATCGTCCAATCATAATAATCCTTCCATTCTTCGGTGAAATGCGTGTGTGAGTGCAGCGGCTAACGCATCAGCCGCATCTGCTTGGGGTTTACGATTGAGTTTCAATAGACTCTGCACCATATGTTGCACTTGTGCTTTCTCAGCATGCCCTTGCCCTACAATCGTCTGCTTAATCCGCGTGGCCGCATATTCTACTACTTCAAGCTCGGCCATCGCAGCCGCACAGATGGCAACACCACGTGCTTGTCCTAGCTTCAGGGCTGATTGGGGGTTTTTATGCATAAAAACTTCTTCAATCGAGAGTACTTGAGGCCGATAGAGCGCAATGAGTTGATCAACACCTTGAAAAATCGTTAATAAACGCACCGACATAGGGGCTTTCGTATCCATACGAATACAGCCGGAGTCCACATAACGTGGCTTCCGGCCGCTAATATCGATGACACCATAGCCCGTAATACGTGAGCCTGGGTCAATCCCTAAAATAATCATCGATAATTCTCAATTACAGGATTACTTGAAGATTTCCGCTAAGATCTCATCTGAGATATCAGCGTTAGAGTAGACTTTCTGTACATCATCAAGATTCTCTAATGCTTCTACCATCGCCATCACTTTCTCAGCGGCTTCAGCATCAATTGCGACATTGTTATCCGCATATTGTGTCACTTCAGAATCTTCAGGCTCAAAACCTGCTTCAACCATTGCATTATGCACTTCTGCATAGCTTTGTGGCGTGGTTAATACTTCGATAGAACCATCGTCATCTACGACGACATCTTCAGCACCGGCCATAATCGCCGCTTCTGTAATACCATCTTCATCAGAACCCGCAGGATATGATAAAACGCCTAATTCTCTAAATTGGAATGCCACAGAACCATCTGTCCCTAAATTACCGCCATATTTAGTAAATGCGTGACGCACTTCGCCGGCAGTCCGGTTACGGTTATTCGAAAGGCAATCTACCATTACGGCAACACCACCGGCACCATAACCTTCATAACGAATCTCTTCATCAGGGGGGCCATCTGAGATACCAAGACCACGATTAATCGCTCTCTCAATAGTATCTTTTGGCATATTAGCGCCATACGCTTTATCAACCGCTAAGCGTAAGCGAGGGTTTGCGTCAGGATCGCCGTTGCCGGTTGCTCGCACAGCAATCGTAATCTCACGAATTAATTTGGTGAATATTTTCCCACGTTTTTTATCCTGCGCACCTTTACGATGCTGGATATTTGCCCATTTACTATGACCTGCCATATTTAATCACCCTTATTTTGACAAGAGAAGAAAAGAGGGCATTTTATCATAAAAAGGCGCACAATAACTATCATTACTATGATAATCCCGATCATTTGTTGATTAATATACAAATTGTTCTACTCGTTCTATTCGTTCTATTTCCTCAATTATGGCTCAATAGAGATTTCCATTATTTTCCGCTGCAATATTTCACTTAACTATTTTACTTTAAGCTCATCACTGCTATCCTCTCTATTCGGCTCTCTGATTTTGAATGGATATAGCAAAAGATATGTTACAAACGCTCCTTTGGGTTCTGCTCCCGCTCTTTCTTGGCTTTGCCATTCCACTTAAAAATAGACGTTTGATTCGATTTGTCGATCAAGCACTGATTGCGTTGATCTATCTTGTACTCTTTATTATGGGGCTGAATCTCTCTCTGATTCCTGATCTTTGGAATCAATTGCAATCGATATTTGGTAAAACTGCGGTTTTTATCATCGCCATTTTAGGCCTAAATATGGTAACGCTTCTCTATCTCGATAAGCTGCTTCCTTTTAAAATCAAAGAGGATCGTCCACCGCAAGGTTCTACTTGGCACTCACTTTGGGGCTCTTTTAAATTAATCGGCACCATTATTCTAGGATTAATTGTAGGATTGCTCGCTAATCAATATGTCAAAGTACCGGAACATATTGCGGAAATCGCCATTGTGATTCTCCTTGCTTGTGTCGGTCTACAACTCCGCGCAAGTGGTATCAAACTCAAAGCGGTGCTCTTTAATCGCTATGGGTTAATCTTGAGCTTCTTTTTCATTATCTCCTCCTTTTTAGGGGGAATCATTGCCGCTCTCATTCTAAAGATGCCGGTAGTCCAAGGACTCGCTATTAGTTCCGGCTTTGGCTGGTACTCACTTTCGACCATTATTCTCCAAGATGCACATGGCCCTATTATGGGCTCTATCGCCTTCTTTAATGATCTTTTTCGAGAATTTTTTGCCTTTATGATAATTCCGCTACTAATGGCGCGTTTCCCACTGACCGCCGTGGGTTCTGGGGGTGCAACATCTTTAGATTTTGTACTACCGGTTATTCAGCGCGCCGGCGGGCCACAAGTGGTGCCCATTGCCATTAGCTTTGGGTTTATTACCAATCTATTAGCGCCGATTTTCCTCGTCTTTTTTGCAAATCTATAAATAAGACAAATACTACTGAATCAGGCCGGAAAATGGATCATCTTTGGCTGATTGTGGCGATTGGGTGCCTTTACGATTGGCAGCACTTGTTGATGTCTGGGGTGCGATATGATGATTCGCTTTTTCGGCAATCGGTTCAGGTGCTTGCGCTAATACCGCTTCTGCTTCTTCACGTAATTCATCATCAAACGCTTGCGCATAATCTGAAGTTTCCAAAGTATTCGCTTTCGCAAATTGTTGTTTTAGATGTTGTCTTATTTCTTGTCGTTGACGGCGCAAGCTTTGCCGAGCTTTAAAGAGCACAATACCGAAGATCAACTCCACTGCGACAATGAGTATCGCAAAGAGCAACGCGCCTGTACTGAAGTTCATAAAATCTTCTTGATAAAAGCCCTCATAAAGTAATTGACCAATCCCTACTCTTCCGATAAAACCGGCGATAGCCACTGCGCTAATAAGGGAAATAGCTAACTGCCGAGCACTGCGAATAAATTGTATGGCAAAGCCTTCCTCTTCTGCTCGGTCAATGAGATTTTGTAGCATAAAATACGCAAAACGCAACGCGCCCCATCCCATCAGTAAAAGTTGCAACATCTGCTCAAAAGGTAATATATTGCCGTAATAACTGAGAGTAATCATCAATAAGAAGAGAATAATAAAGGGATAATCCCCCAATAACGTTACTGCAAAGCGTAAAACACCGGCAATAAGACGCATAATCGGGCCCTGCCCACGACGCAATCCTGCAAGTAATAACCCCAGTAGAGAGCCGGCAATAAGACTGACAAAAAAGGCACCTAGAAGAAGCGCAATAGTTTCGCCCATCAAATGCTGTAGTAGAGCTTCCTGTTTAAGCCAATAATCAAAAAATGGATACATAATCCCTCGTCCTATCATTCATATCAATTCATACTATGTTACAGATTTTTGATGATCTAATCACAATAGGAAAATCTTTGCAGATAATTTCTCGTGAGATTCAAAATTCAAAATTCAAAATTCAGAATCAAATTGTAATAACGCCCTAATTTTACCACTCTTTCACATAATATATTGTTATTTCCAAATAATTCCCGCCACGCTCAATAGTACTACTTGACACTTTTATCAACTCCTCATACTATGGCATTAAACTATATAATTTTATATATTATAAAATATATAAGTTTAATCCCCCTTAACCTAGCTTTAAAACAAACTTTAAAACAAGATTTAAAACGGCATTCAAAATAACACTTAAAATAACTTTCAAATCAATTGACTAATAGACATTATTTATCTGATGATCGTTATTACAATCACTTTCTATAAGGATTTTATTATGCAAAAGAATATCGGTTCTACTGATTCAATCATCCGTATTATTATCGGCCTCATTCTCTTAAGTTTAGTGTTTATCGGCCCTAAATCACTTTGGGGATTAATCGGACTTGTCCCACTATTAACAGGGATCTTCCGTTACTGCCCACTCTATCCGGTATTAGGGATCAATACTTGTAAGAAATGTGCAGAGAAAGATTCAGGGAAATAGATTCAAACCTGATGTCATCTCTCTGATGACCATCACGACAAAAAGGCTTGTGATTCGCAAGCCTTTCTATATTTTCTACTGTTCAATCACCGGCAATACGCTAAAAGAGATCGACAAAACTCATATTATCGGTAATCACACTAGTTACACCGAGTTCTAATAAGCGCTTCGCTTCATTGGGATCATTCACCGTATAGACCATTACAAAACAATCAATCTCCCGACAACGTTGCATAAATGCTTCGGTCACAAGCGGATAGTAAGCCACCACGCCTTGGCATTCTAAGGCTTGTAACTGCGCGATCACTGTCTCGATATCGGTCTGATCTTCATCAAGCAGTAACGCTCTCGGCAGAGTCGGTGCAATCTCTTTAGCACCTTTGAGCGCATCAGGTTCAAAAGAAGAGAGCAAAAATTGTCGTTTCACACAAGAAGTCGTTGGATTCTCCACAAGATCATCGTAGAGCCGATCAAATAGCGCTTCTAAAGGCTCATCAAAGAGTAGATCTAAACAGCTATCCAGGCGAGATAAGATCAGATCTTGCAACAATGTGGCAACCGCTTTACCTGTCTCATAAGCTTCGCCAGGATTCGGCTTAATCTCAATATTTAACCGATATTGATTAGCGACAATATAATCCACTAATGCGCCCAAACGAGGTACCGGTTCGCCTGTATATTCAGGGGAATGCCAACTGCCGGCATCAAGCTGTGAGAGTGCATTCCAAGTCAGTTTTTTCGCTTCCCCTTGGCCATTAGTCGTGCGCTCTAGCGTTGAATCGTGCAGTAAAAAGAGGATATCATCTTGCGATAATTTCGCATCACATTCAAACATCGTAAAACCATAAGAAGCGCCTAAACGAAAAGCCGCTAATGTATTCTCCGGTGCTTCCTTGCCAGCACCACGATGTGCAATTACTGTCGGATAGCTCTCTATTATCTCATTACTCATAACAATCCCTGTTTCTGCTCTCATAATTAGCCTTTATATCGTTATTTTGAATATCGTTATTAATGTTGTTATTAATGTCGTTATTACCTGATCACTCAATTTACAGATCTTTTTTATAATCCTAGGTTCATAGCCACATTATCAGTGACTTTTTCTGTCACTCTTAGTGGTATTCACATAAGTTGAACTGCTACTCTCAATAATATCTAAATGATAATATATTGCAGATTATTTATTATCAAATAATATTTGATAACACCAAAATACTTGTGAATATATTATTAATATTTTGATTTAAATATTATTTTCAGCATCACAAGAGCTTAAAAAAAACTTTAAGGACTTTGAGAATTTTGAGAACTTGAAAATCTAAGCTCAAAAGAGCGATCACTAGCATTTACCATTGCCATTATCCGCCCTTATAATCTATCTTTATAATTCACCTTTATAGCCTGATCTTATAATACAACCCGCTTTTGTGTATCTGCATCAAACCAATAGAGCGATTGTTGTGGGAACTCTAATTCAAGTCGCTCTCCTAACTGAAAACGACCGATATTCTCAATATTATGCGATTGCTTCACCGTTAGCATTGTTCCTAAGAGATCGCAATAGAGTAGAATTTCTGAGCCTAATGTTTCTGCTAGGGTTAATGTTGTGGGAATCGTTGGCATTCTATGGCTTGTATCCGTCGCCTCTTGTGAGCGCAAGATAATATGCTCAGGTCGAATCCCGACAATCCACGATCTTTTTCCTGTAGCTCGTAGCGCTTCCGGCACGATAATGCCGGGTAATAACTGCCCTTGAAAATAGAGCCCGGCATCCGTAATCTCCACCGGAAGCAGATTCATCGCCGGCGATCCCATAAAATTGGCGACAAAAGTGGAAGCCGGTTCGTGGAAAATCTCTTGGGGAGTCCCAAATTGCTCAATATTCCCACCATTCAAAATAATCATTCGATCCGCTAAGGTCATCGCTTCTGTTTGATCGTGAGTGACATAGAGTGAAGTAATACCAATCTCATTATGTCGCCGGCGAATCTCTAATCGAGTGGAAGTGCGTAGTTTAGCATCGAGATTTGAGAGTGGCTCATCAAAGAGGAAGAGCTTTGGCTTACGGACAATGGCTCGCCCCATCGCAACCCGTTGCCGTTGTCCGCCGGAGAGCGCATTCGGTTTCTTATCAAGATGCATCTCAATATCGAGCATTTTAGCAGTTTCTCGAATACGCCGATCAATCTCATCTTTGGGCATTTTCGCAAGTTTTACCCCATACGCCATATTCTCGCGGACGGTCATATGAGGATAGAGCGCATAGTTTTGAAAAACCATCGCAATATCCCGCTGTGCTGGCTCTAACATCGTGACATCTCGGTCGCCAATCATAATCTGTCCACTAGAAGACGCCTCTAAGCCGGCAATGACCCGCAATAATGTTGATTTACCGCAACCTGAGGGGCCGACTACAACGATAAACTCCCCCTCTTCAATTGCAATATCGATCCCTTTTAGAATCAAATTTCCCGGTTTACGCTGTGTTCCATAATGTTTGGTAATGCCCTTTAATACTACATTTGCCATACTCTTTTTATCCTTTTATTCAATCTGCAGATTCATTCTTCTCAGATTCGTTATTCTCAGATTTGTTATTCTCGATGCTGTCAGTTGATCGCTTCCATCTTATTGCCAATGGTCAACGGCTTAACGACTTATCATTAATCGTAAACCTACTTTTCACTATCAATGAGCCCTTTCACAAGCCACCGTTGCATCGCAAGAATAACGATCATCGGCGGGATTAACATCAGTACCACCGTTGCCATCACAATATTCCAATCCACTAAACTATCGCCGCTTCCCATCATCTGCCGTAACCCCACAGAGATCGGGAACATCTCTTCCCTTGTGATCATCAAAAGAGGCCAGAGATATTGATTCCAACCATAGATAAATTGGATCACAAAGAGGGCTGCAACGGTGGGAATAGAGAGCGGCAATAAAACATCTTTAAAGAAGCGCATTGCACCGGCACCATCTACGCGCGCAGCTTCCAATAACTCATCCGGCACCGTACTAAAAAATTGCCGGAAGAGAAATGTCGCGGTAGCCGAAGCAATGAGCGGAATTGTTAATCCGGCGTAGCTGTTGAGCATATGCAGATTGGCGACCACATCAAATGTCGGGATAATTCGAACCTCAACCGGAAGCATTAAGGTAATAAAGATAATCCAAAAAATGAGCATTCGACAAGGAAAGCGAAAATAGACAATGGCAAAGGCTGAGGTTAATGAGATCGCAATTTTCCCCACCGCAATAATGAGTGTCATCACTAGGGAAACCCACAACATTCTCGCAGCGGAATAAGCCACCGTTTCATCTTTGCCAAAAAGGGCAATTTTATAATTTTCAAGCATCTGATCGCCCGGCAATAGCGAAAGCGGGACATTCACCACTTCTGAAGCGCTCTGAGTGGACGCGATAATTGCAAGATAGATCGGAAAGCAGACTAACAACACTGCAAGAATAATCATCATATGCGCAAAAATGCGTAATCCTAAACGATTCTCAATCATTTGCCATTCCCCTTACGATCGATATATCGAAATTGAATAATCGTTAATATTAGAACAAAGCCCATCAATACCACCGATTGCGCCGCAGAACTGCCGTAATTCATACTCTTAAAGCCATCGAAATAGATTCGATAGACTAAAGTTGAAGTGGCATTCCCAGGGCCTCCCTGCGTTAAACCATCGATAATCGCGAACGTATCGAAAAAAACATAGACGATATTAATCACACAAAGGAAAAAGGTCGTCGGCCATAAGAGAGGAAATTCAATGGTAAAGAATCGGCGCCAAGGACCGGCACCATCTATGGCAGCAGCTTCCGTTAACGATTTAGGAATCGCTTGTAATCCAGCATAAAAGAAGAGGAAATTATAAGAGATCTGTTTCCAAATAGAGGCGATAATCACAAGCCACATTGCTTGATCGGCATTGAGCTGATGATTCCAAGTAATACCCACTTTTGCCAGAGCATAACTCACTAATCCGAAAGAGGGCGCAAACATAAAGGTCCATAATACGCCCACCACAATCGGCGATACGGCGTAAGGTAGGATCAAAGCTGTACGATAAAAGGTAATAAAACGCGCGATCTTCTGCATAAAAAATGCTAAAAAGAGTGCAATCATCAAACCTAATAGCGTCACCCAAAATGAGAAATAGAGCGTCGTATAGATTGCTTCTAAATAGATCGGATTGCCAAAGAGCACTGCAAAGTTTTCAAAACCGACCCACTCTTTAGAGAGGCCAAACATATCCTCTAACTGAAAGCTCTGCACCATTGCTTGAACGGCCGGCCAATAGAAGAAGATTAAAATAATCGCTAATTGCGGCAGCATCAAAAACCAAGGCAACCAGCGGTAATGTTTAAAATAGAGTTTCATAATAGTATTAACATTCTCTTAATAATGCGCTGAATAATGCTCTTCATATTGTCGGCATCGAATCTTTCGGCGAATCTTGCGGCATAAATGCAAGACAATAAAAAAGCGAAGCAGCCCCTTCCAAAACCGCCCCGCCCTTTTCTGTTGTCTTAACGATTATTGACGCGCTCAAAGCGGCGTAATAATTCATTACCACGTTCTACAATGGTATTAAGTGCCTGTTCAGGTGTTTTTTTACCTGTCCAGATCTGCTCTGTCTCTTCATCGACAATCGCCCGAATCTGTAACATATTCCCTAAACGAATACCACGCGTATTATTGGTTGCTTTACGAATCATCTGCTCAACCGGGACTTCTGCACCGGGATTTTGCTCATAAAAACCACTCTTCTCTGTGATCTCAAAAGCGGCTTTCGTGACAGGCAGATAACCGGTACGCATATGGCTTGCCGCTTGTACATCAGGCTGCGAGATATATTCAAAGAATTTCGCCACCCCTTTATAATGATCGTCCGGTTTCCCGCTCATCACCCAAAGACTTGCGCCACCAATCACAGTATTTTGCGGGGCGCCGGCAACATCTTCATAGTAAGGCAACGTTGTTTCCCCAAATTCAAATTGCGCATCCCGTTTTAATCCGCCATAACTCGCAGATGAACCGAAAGTCATCGCACATTCGCCAGATCTAAACGCCGGTCCCGCTTCACTAGCGCGGCCTTTATAGACAAATAAACCCTCTTTAGCCATATCTGCAAGATTATTAAAATGGCGTAATTGCAAAGGTTTGTTAATCAGTAACTCAGCATCTAACCCATCAAAGCCATTATTCTTAGAGGCATAAGGTTCATTATGCCACGCTGAGAAGCTCTCTAACTGTGTCCAACCCATCCATTCTGTAGTCATTGGGCAACTATAGCCCGCGGCTTTTAACTGTTCCGCTGCAGAGCGAACTTCTGTCCACGTTTTCGGAGGATGATCTGCATCTAATCCCGCTTTTTTGAAAGCATCTTTGTTGTAATACATTACTGTTGTTGAGCTATTAAAAGGAAGTGATAAAAGCTCGCCATTAGGCGCAGTATAGTAACTTGCAACCGCAGGAATATAATCATTGAGATCAAAGTGGATATTATTATCGCGCATAATCTCTGTGACAGATTTAGTCACCCCTTTTGCATAGATCATCGAAGCGGTTCCCACTTCATAGACTTGCAAAATATCGGGCGCTTCCCCAGCTCTAAAAGCGGCAACGCCGGCAGTCATTGATTGCTCATACCCACCTTTGTAAACGGGAACCACTTTATAATCTGATTGTGACTCATTAAAGCCTTTCGCAAGATCATTCACCCATTCAGTTAATGCGCCATCCATTGAATGCCACCACTGAATCTCTGTCTGTGCCAATGCGTTTGTTGAGAGAAGTGAAGCCCCCATAACAGTCGCTGCAACCCATTTTTTTATCTTCATATACTCAAATCCCTTTTGACAGCCGAGCAAATAACGCTATCAAATGCGTATCAAGACGGCTATTAATGTTGTCATTAATCTGTTGTAAGGTGGATCTTATCGATCTTTTGTGAGTATAAGGGACAAATATGACAAGCAATTAACAAACAACCATCATTCGACCTTACTATAATTACCAATTCACGGTTATAAAAAACAAGACCATTTTCCTCGGTGAAGAGGTAAATGGTCTTAATCATTCTTAATATCGGGGAATCCCCGAGAATATAACTCTTTCACTATGACGATAATTCAGCGAGTACCTTTTTTAGAATCGCTATCGATTGATCAATTTCTGCTTTTGTAACAATCAGAGCCGGGAAATAACGCACTACATTGCTACCAGCAGAAACGAGTAACAACTGCTTCGCTAAAGCGGCTTTCACAAAATCGCCGGCAGTGACTGAATCTTCTAATTTAAAACCTAATAATAATCCTTCTCCGCGAAGTTCTTCAATGAGTGGAAATTCTTGCTGTAAAGCTGAGAGCTGCTCACGGGCATATTCTCCCATCGCTTGAACATTCGCTAAAAATTCCGGTGTTGTGATCTCCGTTAAAACCGTATTAGCGACACTACAAACAAAAGGATTCCCGCCATAAGTTGAGCCATGATCACCAGGTACTAATACATCATTGGCAAGCCCTTTTGTGATACAAGCCCCAATGGGAACACCGCCTCCAAGCGCTTTTGCTAATGTTACAATATCCGCTTTTAAAGGCAATTGATCAGAATAGAGTACACTTCCCGTACGACCTAAGCCACATTGAATCTCATCAAAAATCACCAAGGATTGATATTTTTGCGAAAGCGTCTGAATGGCGCTGATAAATGCCGGCGTTACACTGGTCAATCCCCCTTCCCCTTGAATCGGCTCAAGAATAATGGCGCAGACATTCTCATTCATAACCTCGGTCAGTGCTTTAACATCATTAAATGGAATCTCTACAGTATTGGGAATCAAAGGCCGATAATCTTTCTGATACTTCTCTTGCCCTGTAACCGCTAAAGTACCGGTTGTTCGTCCATGAAACGAATCTTTCATATAGACAATACTGTTTTTAGTTGCACTGATCTGCTTGCCATATTTACGGGCAATTTTCAGGGCTAATTCATTCGCTTCTGCCCCGCTGTTGCAGAAAAAGACACGCTCATAACCCGTTGCCGATAAGAGCTTTTCGGCAGCCTTATTTTGTGCTTCGTTATAGTAGAGATTTGAAATGTGTAGCAATGTTTCTGCTTGTTTTTGAATGGTTTCTACCATTTTAGGATGCGCATGCCCTAGTGCATTGACTGCAATTCCGGACACAAAATCTAAATACTCTTTCCCTTGATCATCCGTTAAGATCAAGCCTTTTCCTTTCACAAAATTCACCGGAAATCGGTTATAAACATTGAGCAACATCGCGCCTCTCCTTCCTCTAGTTTTGATAGTGGTATCTAATGATCAGTTTTTTAAATAAAATACTTCAATAAAATACTTCAATAAAATTTTTAAACAATCAACTTAAATAATTGATTTATAGTAAATTTGGTTTAAGAAATGGCTTTTAAACAGCTATTGTGGGGTTTTAAAAAAGCTAAAACCTGGTTCACCAACACTTGCAAGATGCCAGATAGAACAGCTTCCTTGCCTCGATCAGCCGATACACCGGCATTTTAATAAGTTTCTTTTGAACCGATATTACTATAAATAATCAATTTCAATAATGAGTGCGACTATTGAGGCTGATCACGATAGATCATTGTACCGCAGCCCTCTTCTGTAAATAACTCAAGTAGAATCGAATGACGAATTTGACCATTGAGAATAATAACGTGATCAACACCTCGATCAATCGCTTCAAGACAAGTATTCACTTTTGGAATCATCCCCCCATTAATAATGCCACTATCGATATACGATTGCGCTGTTGCAACACTCATCTCGGCAATCAAAGAGTTCTTATCATTGAAATCTTGATAAACACCATCTACATCCGTTAAAAAAATCAAACGGTGCGCACCGACGGCAGCGGCAACTTCCCCGGCAACATAATCAGCATTGATATTATAAGTTTCACCCGCTTCCCCAATACCAATGGAAGAAATTACTGGGATATAGTGCTCTTTCGCTAAAAGGTCGATCAGCTCTCGATTAATTTTGGTAATCTCTCCAACAAAACCGATATCGATCTTCTCACCATCTTTTTCAATATATTTCTTTTGTGCCGCAATTAAGCCGCCATCTTTTCCGCTTAACCCCACTGCCTTTGCACCGAGTTTATTCAGATCAGCAACAATGCTCTTATTAATTTTGGCAGAGAGAACCATTTCGGCAATCTCGACGGTTTCAGCATCACTCACACGATTGCCTTCAATAAATTCCGTCTCTTTCTGGACTCTCTTCAGCATCTCATTAATTTCAGGCCCCCCCCCATGAATAATGATCGGATGAATCCCCACATATTTCATCAAAGCAATATCTTTCATAAACTCATCGCGAATCGCTCGATCGACCATCGCTGCACCGCCATATTTAATGACAACGGTTTTATCAGCATATTTACGAATAAAAGGGAGCGCTTCTACTAGAATATGCGCCTTCTCGTGATTAGTAATCATGTCTATCCATCCTTTTAGTGATTTGATCCTATTGATCTTTATTATTGTTTTTTAGTAAATTTGGTTTAAGAAACATAGCTTTTAAGCAGCTAGTATGGAATTTTAAAAAGAAGAGACCGACAAATCCCTTTGCCCATCTCTTTTATGAAGTTTTATGAATAAATCTTATGATGATTAGGTTCGATAATCGGCATTAATCTTCACATAATCATACGATAGATCACAGCCCCAAGCGGTCGCGACACTGCCACCATTCATCAAATCAATGAGTATTGTAATGGTATCTTGCTTTAAGATCTCATTGAGTTTTACTTCATCAAATGCGGTCCCAGAACCATTTTCAACGATCTGTACATTTTGATCATTATAGGCAATATAAATTTGTACCTTTTCTGGCTCAAACTCCGCTTCTGCATTACCAATAGCACAAATAATCCGACCCCAGTTCGCATCTTCGCCGAAAATTGCTGTTTTGACTAAGCTAGAAGTGACTACAGATTTTGCAACTCGTTGTGCATCCGCCAAAGAACGCGCATGTTCTACTCGTACTTCAATGAGCTTTGTCGCCCCCTCACCATCTCTTGCAATCATTTTCGCAAGTGTTTGATTGACCATATCAAGCGCGCGTTTAAACTTGATATACGCTTCATCATTGGTTTCGATTAAGGGATTATTGGCTTTACCATTTGCAAAAATAAAAGCAGAATCATTCGTACTCGTATCGCCATCTACAGAGATCATATTGTAAGAGGTATTGACGCTCGCTAAAAAAGCTTTATCTAACATCTCTTTAGTAATATTCGCATCTGTTGTTAATACGCCGATCATAGTCGCCATATTCGGATGAATCATCCCTGAACCTTTTGCCATCCCAGCAATAGTGACAATTTCACCGCCTAACTCAAAATAGACAGCAAATTGTTTTGAAGTCAGATCGGTTGTCATAATCGCCTCGGCAGCCTCATTCCCGCCTTCACGACTAAGATGCTTAGGGATCTCACGAAGCCCTTTGCGAATAATATCCATCGGTAGTTGTTGTCCGATCACGCCCGTTGAAGCAACAAAGATCTCCTCTGTTTCCACATTCATCTCTCGGGCAATTATTTCGCACATCTCAAGAGCATTCGCGGCACCCACTTCACCCGTACAAGCATTGGCATTACCACTATTGATAATGAGCCCGCGATGATGCGTCTTCTTTGCAAAGCCAGCACATAACTCAACCGGTGCGGCACGAAATTGATTTTGTGTGAGCGCTACAGAAGCTACCGCCGGCTCCTCACTCCAGATAAAAGCAAGATCTTTCTTGCCACTCTCTTTAATACCGGCCGTCATCCCTGCCGCTTGAAATCCCGGTGTTGATGTAATCGTCCCGTCTTTCAAAACTGTAATCATTGTGTTTCTTCTCCTAATTGAGAGTCAATAAAATTTGGCCATTCGCCCAATTCTTAATATTAATTGTACTATAACACGCACAGCAAAAAGGCGATCCTTACTGCTATCGCCTTTCTTTCAAATTGTGTTTTAAATATACATCGAAAGCATATTTAATCCCAATGTTTCCGGGAATTTAAAGAGAATATTCATACTCTGCACAGCTTGACCTGCCGCGCCTTTAATCAAATTATCGATCGCCGAAACCACGATCACTTTCCGCCGAGTTTCATCTACGCGAATGGCAATATCACAAAAATTAGTACCTCTGACCGCATTGAGTTCCGGCAATGATTTCCGGATACGAATAAAGGGTTCATCTCGGTAAAATGCCCGATAGATCTCATACGCTTTCGCTTCTGTCAATGCCATATCTGCTTTTACGGCAGCGTAGATCGTCGAGAGAATACCTCGATTAACCGGTAAAAGATGCGGTGTAAAAAGAACATCCACATTCTCATCGGTCAGCTTTTCGAGCTCTTTTTCCATCTCCGGTGTATGCCGATGACTCATCACACCATACGCTTTAAAATTCTCATTCACTTCACAAAAGAGTGAGGATGTCTTTGCATCCCGACCTGCGCCAGTTGTCCCTGATTTAGAATCGACAATCAGATCTGTTTCTACCCATTGACCGGCGATAAGCGGTGCAACCCCTAAGATCGCCGTTGTGGGAAAGCAGCCCGGCGAAGCGACAATATGGCTCTGGGCGATTAATTCCCGGTGCAACTCCGGCATCCCATATGCGGTATAGGGCATCAGATTCGGTGCTTTATGGGGCACTTTGTACCATTTTTCATAGGTATCTAAATCTTCAAATCGAAAATCTGCGCCAAGATCGATGACTTTCACCCCTTTTTCATAAGCGCTGTGGGCAAAGCCTTGCGATAAGCCATGGGGCAATGCCATAAAGAGTAGGTCAATCTCTTCTAATCGTGCAATAAAGTCTTCATCTTTAATTAAGGTATGATCTAATCGACCTTCAAAATTGGGATAGACAGTTTGAATCTGCATATCAGCATAAGAGCGAGAAGAGAGTAAGCGAATCTCTACCTCTGGATGTTGCTCTAATAACCATAATAGTTGCTGCCCGGCATAACCGGTTACCCCAATAATTCCTACCTTAATCATCTCATCGCTCCATATATAGAGGGATCTATAGATCACTCTATTGTGTTCGTTACTATTATCTTCAATTTCAATCAATTATATCAACCAATAGTAGCAGTTACAGAAATATCCACTCCATTCAAAGAGCGGATATTCTGATGATTTCACTATGATCTATGCTTGATCAGCTATCTCATCATCAATTTTAGGATCATCACTCAATGTAGCAGGTGTTTTAGGGTTTTTAAAGATGATATTTCAGAAAAATATCGCCCAATAGATTTAATAGACATTCTTCTTTTTAATACCATCTTTTTAACCGCTTCTCATTGAAGATCTATGACGCGGCTATGTCAATTCTGTATCTAGCCTCTTTAGATCCTCATCTATATCTCTTCCCCCATAGCCTGCCCATTCACATTAGCTTGCAAAAGGATCTTTATGATCATAAGAGTTGATATAAAGTTGGTCTGAAATAAGATATTGATAGATTTCATCCACCACTTCGATCCCATTCTCCTCACTTTCACGCTGGGCAATCTCTGTATTTTCACCGGGGTAGAAAACTCGCTCAGCGCCCGCTGCAGGTTTAATTTGGTTCAACTCTTGCATCATCTGGGTAATACCTCGGCGAACAGCTTCGCCACCAGCAAAGAAGTCAGGATTAATCACAATATGTAATTGCCCTAAATTACGACCCTCAGAGAGATCATGGTACATAGAAGAGACATGTTTACCAAAAGGTAAACCCAATAAAATACCCGATAACACATCAATCATCATCATTAAACCATAGCCTTTAGGCCCCGCAATCGGTAATAACCCATGTACTGCGTGTGGATCAGTTGTGGGATTACCAGTGCTATCCACTGCCCAATTATCTGGAATCGCAGCATTACGAGAACGCGCATCTAATACTTTCCCCCAGGCTTGTACTGTGGTCGCCATATCAAAGATTATATTTTTACCGGCTTCTCCCGGTGCTGCGAATGCTAATGGATTGGTCCCATAATAGACTTCGGCACCATTAAATGGCACTGCCATCGGGTCGGATTGACATACAGAAAGCCCTATCATACCGGCATTGGCCGCCATCTCCACAAAATAAGAGAGCGCACCGCTATGTCCCATCTGCCGAATGCCAACAACTGCAACACCATTTTCTTTCGCTAATTGAATAGCCTCCTCCATTGCCAATTTTGCGGCAACATGCCCTGCACCATTGTCTGCATGAAAAATCCCACTACAAGGCCCCGTAGCTTCAAAACGAAAGTGAGGGGTGCAATTCGTTCCCCCTTTGCTAATACGTTCTGAATAATACTCTACGCGTACTGCCCCATGGGAATGGATACCTCGTGCATCCGCATGTACTAAGATATCCGCAACGATATCTGCGTGTTCCTGAGATAATCCTGCTCGGTGAAGTTTTTGACTCATTAACTGATGTAATGCTGTTTTTGTCAGTTTCATACGCTTACCCTCTATATTGGAATGCAACACCTGATTAAATCGGATCAATCTTGGCAATAGTGGATGCTAACGAAAATGATTGCGCCTTTCACCTGATCCTTTCATCTAATCCTACTTGCAATATAAGGGATTAACATCCTCCACTGGCTTGATTTAAATTAGCTTTATCACACTACTTAAATTTTTCATTTAAATGAGCATGATCATTTAATAACTTTTTATAACGACTTTTTATAACGTCTCCCCGGCCTAAATGATCATTTTCAATATGCAAAATATTGTTTCCAGCCCAATAATAGTGTTGATAATAGTGACAATGAAAAAACCCTAGCATGATTTTTCATACTAGGGCTCACTCTATGTCTATCTAGGTTTGATCTAGATTTCATCCATTAAATTATCAAATTATTTAATGATTCAATATTATTGATAGATGCTTCTATACTAATTATTTAGCAACCCGATTTGGGCTTTTGCTTTCGTCTACAAAGAGCATTGCAATAATCCCGATAATGGTGATCGCTGCTGCGAAGTAGAAACTCATATTTAAGTTACCTGTTTGGTCTGCGATAAAACCTGTTAACCAAGGTGCAGCAATCGAAGCACTCATACCGAAGAAGTTATAGAGACCAAAAGCGGTACTTAAAGATGCACGTGGTGCATTATCCGCACAAAGCGCCAATAATACTGGGTTCAAGCTAATTTTACCGATAAAACCATAGAGTACTAATACGATAATTAGAACAGCGGTTGATTCTGAAGCCACGATACCGAAGATTGAGATCAGTGATAATGGCAACATAAAGAGCACAATCGGTTTACGTTTACCTAATTTATCAGATAGGAAGCTAAAGAAGATTGTTCCGATAATCGAAATCCAAGGCACGATAGAGGCAATATTTGCTGCATACACAGGATCCATATCACGTTGCTGTACAAGGTAAGTCGGTAACCACGTGATAATGACGAAGAAGCCATAAATTGAACAGAAGATCGCAATATAGGCCATAACAAGGTTGCGATTTTTAAAGAGTGCAGAGAAACCTGAATTTCCTGTATCCCCACTTGCCGCCGCTTGTGCTTTTGCTTCTTGTTCTTGCTCATCAAGACCTGGTGCGCGCTCTCTGATGAAAATTAACATCGCAATGGCCAATACAAATACCGGTACAGCCATCACTAAGAAAGGTTGCTGCCAAGTAGTTTCAAAACGAGTCGTCATAATACTGGATAAGTTATAACCTAATGCGATACCAAAAGACATCCCACTGCCGATAATCGCACTACCTACCGCTACCCATTTTTTCGGAATTGCTTCTGATGAGAGCGCATATTGTGGACCATAGAAAGTCCCTTGTGCCGCCCCTGCTAACATCCAGAAGATGATAAAAACAGAATAATTAGGTGCAAAACTCACCGCCGCCATAAATACCGAATATAAGAAGAAACCTGTGACGAGGATACGCTTACGGCCAACTTTATCGCCCATCATACCTGAAGGAATCTGTAGTGCCGTATATGCAAAATAGAAGAGACTCATAATACCGCCGATGGCCGCTTGGTCAATACTAAAAGATCGACCAACCTCTTGCATCACAGGGCTAAAAACTGCACGGCCTGCATAAATAAAAACCCATCCTAAAAAGAAGATGATAATTGTGGTGATCCAATAGCGACTATTTGCCGGTGTTTTTTGTGAATTGCTGTTCATAGTAGGCTCCTACAAAGCGATTGAGTTGTAACTGATCTTATCCTATCCCATAAAAGTTTGTGAAAATTTGACTTACACACCTATTTTCTACATTAAAAGAAAAGTCTTGTAAATCAGTTCTGATTACCCAAAATATTCTAAATATCGTATATTTGAGCCAACTCATCAAAAAAACTATCGCAATCTATCCCTATTCCCTGAAAATTTTAAACAGCCATTTTTTTATGACATATATCATCATTTTTAAAGGATAATGGTGTTACTTTTTGAAATGTGACATACAAGCACACACAAATCTCAGTACATTTAAATGAGGTACGAAACTATGATCCACTCTTATATCAAGAAAGGCAGCTTTCAGGATTCAGTTAGCTTGATGATTATCTCTCGCAAGCTGAGTGAACATCCTGAAGTGGAAGAAATTTCCGTCATGATGGGAACGCCTGCCAACAAAGATCTCTTAAAAGCCACAGGCTTTTGGAGCCCAGAATTTGAAGAAGCGACGCCTAACGATATCTGTATCGCGATTAAAGCAGAAACAACAGATCACTCAATTGTTGAAATGGTGATTGAAGCATTAGAGGAAGAACTTGCTAATCTTGCCAAAAATCAAGGGGGGAGTGGTAAGCGCATTCCGAAAGCGCGCCGACTTGCTTCAGCACTTGAAAGAATGCCTGATAGTAACACAATGCTAGTTTCTATCGCCGGTGAATATGCTGCAGATTTAACAGAATCAGCGATCGAAAAAGATCTTAATGTGATGATCTTCTCCGATAATATGTCACTGCAAGATGAGATTCGTCTTAAAAAACAAGCGGCAGATAAAGGGCTTATTGTTATGGGACCAGATTGCGGTACCTCGATGATTGCCGGCGCTCCCCTTGCTTTTGCCAATGTGATTCCTGAAGGAAATATCGGCGTGGTGGGTGCATCGGGAACGGGGATTCAAGAGCTCTGCTCACAGATCGCTTTAGCGGGACAAGGTATTACCCATGCAATTGGTCTTGGGGGACGAGACTTATCGGTAGATGTCGGCGGTGTGAGTGCGATGACTGCACTTGATATGTTAGAGAATGATGAAAATACCAAGGTCATTGCCTTTGTCTCTAAACCGCCCGCTGAAGAAGTACGTCAA
This sequence comes from Ignatzschineria larvae DSM 13226, assembly GCF_038500265.1. Classification (NCBI taxonomy): domain Bacteria; kingdom Pseudomonadati; phylum Pseudomonadota; class Gammaproteobacteria; order Cardiobacteriales; family Ignatzschineriaceae; genus Ignatzschineria; species Ignatzschineria larvae. The sequence goes on from NZ_CP150637.1 coordinate 1,786,170, forward strand.
AAGATCATCCAACGTATGAAATCAATCGCGAAACCGGTCGTGGCACTCTTCTTAGGTAGTAAAATTGATCAACCTCGCGATGGTAATGTTCACCTCATTAATACCATTGATAAAGCAGCCCGTTTAGCGGCAGAGTTATCAGAAGTAGAGAAAGATTATGAAATCATGACACCGGTTCCAGAGAGTAAAATCTTAGGTCTTTATACGGGGGGAACACTCGCTGCAGAGATTGCCCTTATTTTAGCTGAAGGGATGAATGCCGAGATCGATTCTAAACATGAGAAAGGTACAATGTTAGATGCTAATGGGCATAAAATTATTGACCTTGGGGATGACTTCTACACAGTAGGTCGCCCACATCCTATGATTGACCCCACTTCTCGACAAGAAGAGATTCTTAAATTAGCGAACCGCCCAGAAGTAGGCGTTGTACTCCTTGATGTGGTGATCGGTTATGGTGCAGGCCCTGCGCCAGCTGAATCCGTCACCAGCGCAATTAAAAAATTACGGGAAAAACGACAAGCACCGATTAACTTTATCGCAACAGTCACAGGAACGAATCAAGATCCTCAAGGTCGCGATAAAGAGATCGAACTTCTGAAAGAAGCAGGGATCGCTGTTGTGAATAATCTTCCTGAAGCAGCCTCCCTTGCCTTTGCGCTTATCACGCCACGTCAAGCTAAAACTGATCTCAAACCTTATCCACTGTTAGAAGGCGTTAAGGTTATTAATGCGGGATTACGAAGCTTCTCAGAAGATCTTCAATCGGCCGGCATTCCTGTTGTACAGTTTCAGTGGGCTCCGATTGCAGGTGGCAATCAGCAATTAGAAAACATTCTTAAACGTTTGAAATAAGAGGACTATATTATGACAAATTTTGCAACCATTGATGAAGCGAACAAAGCTGTTGTTGAACGCATTCGTGAAGCTCGCCCTCGTTGGGTTGGGGTTATTCCTGCAAAAGAAGCAGTACCTACTTTAGCAACCGGCAAAAAACTCCTCCATGCAGGTCCTCCTATCAAATGGGAAGAGATGACAGGACCGGCACAAGGAGCTTGTATTGGAGCGGCGATCTTTGAAGGCTGGGCAACAGATGAAGCAAGTGCCCGTAAGATTCTTGATGCAGGAGAGGTGGAATTTATTCCTTGCCATACGGTTGATGCAGTCGGCCCTATGGGGGGTATTACTTCTGCGAATATGCCAATGCTTAAAGTATTCAATAAAATTCACGGTAACTATGCCTATTGCAACATCAATGAAGGGATCGGTAAAGTGATGCGCTTTGGTGCCTTTGGGGAAGAAGTGCAAGCCCGTCATCGCTGGATGCGTGATTCCTTTGGCCCTATTCTCAATGAAGCCTTAGAATCTATGGATGAAGGTCTTGATATCACCGCACATATGGCGCAAGGAATTACGATGGGCGATGAGTTCCATCAACGTAATATTGCAACCTCTGCCCTTTTAGTCAGAACGCTTGCACCTGTTATCGCAGGTCTTGATCGTCCAAAAGAAGAGTTGACGAAAGCGATTAACTTCTTAAGTATCACTGACCAATTCTTCTTAAATGTCTGTATGGCTTACTGTAAAGCGGCAATGGATGCCGGCGCACAAATTAAAGCAGGGACAATTGTTACCGCTATGACCCGTAATGGTCGTAATTTCGGAATTCGTGTCAGCGGTCTAGGGGATCAATGGTTTGAAGCACCTGTAAATATGCCACAAGGTCTCTTCTTTACCGGCTATACCCAAGATGATGCAAACCCTGATATCGGTGATAGTGCGATTACTGAGACCTACGGTGTAGGTGGTTGTGCAATGATTGCCGCACCTGGTGTAACTCGATTTGTCGGTGCAGGTGGTTTTGATGCAGCCGTTGAAACTTCTGAAGAGATGAGTGAAATCTATGTAGATCACAATATGGGTCTACAGATTCCTACTTGGGATTTCCAAGGCGCCTTAATTGGGCTAGATATGCGCTTAGTCGTAGAGACAGGAATCACACCTGTGATCAATACCGGTATTGCTCATAAAGATCCCGGCGTGGGTCAAGTCGGTGCAGGGACTGTACGCGCACCGCTTGAATGCTTTGAGAAAGCATTGATTGCATTTGATAAAATGTATCATGAATAATCCATGACTATAGACTAAAATATCAATCCCCAAATAGTGGGCATATTGGATAACACATATTTAAGAGACTATCCAATAATACAGAAGCCAATAAGCGTGATACTTATTGGCTTCCTTCTATTTTCTAACGCCTTTTTGCACGCTATTGTGATATCTTAATAACATTGTTTAAGATGAATAATAATGGGAATATCACCTGAAAGGATTCTTTTATGCTTGATTTAGAAACAATGCGTTCTTTTGTACAAGTCGCTGAAATGAAGAGTTTCTCTAAAGCCGCTCACAATTTACATAAAACCTCAGCAACGATTAGCTATCGTATCAAAATGCTCGAAGAGAATGTAGGCGCACAGCTCTTTCACCGAACCACAAGAACCGTTGAATTAACTGCTGCCGGCGAGCATCTATTAGAACAATGTAAACAGTGGCTGATCTGGCTCGATGGGATTACTAAAGAACTACAACAGATTAATGATGGGATTGAGCCTAGCGTGAATATCACGATCAATAATCTTCTTTATAATGTAGAAGCGGTCACAGAGCTCCTAGTTCATCTTAATCAGCGATTTCCCCAGACTAAAATCACGATCTCTCGGCAGATCTTTATGGGTGTTTGGGATAGTCTGATTTATGATAATTATCATCTTGCCATCGGGGCTCCCGGCGAAGAAGCCTTGACTAGTCACTACGAAATGATGGATTTAGGGGCGATCTCATGGGCTTTTATTGTCGCCAAAGATCATCCAATCTTAGAAGAGATAGGGGATAAAACTGCAACAGAAGCTCTATTACGACAGTATCCTGCAATTAATACCGAAGATACAGCTCGTAATTTACAAAAGCGTACCGCGTGGTTATTGAAAGGGCAAAAAGAGATCAAAGTACCCAATATGCGCACAAAGTTAGCATGCCATCTCCAAGGTTTAGGTATCGGTTTTCTCCCTCGTACAATTTGCCAACCCTACTTAGATTCAGGGGAACTAGTTGAGATTAAAATTCCTAATCATCGAGTGCCCTCTAAAATGATGCTCGCTTGGAATACAGAACTTAAAGGGAAAATTGTGCAAGAGATTATCGATCTCTTTGAACAAAACGACCCAATTGCACAAAAGCTACTAAAAAACATCGATCTTCCCATTACCCCTCATTCAGTTTGATAACGAAGAAGATTTCTGATCATTATCTTGCTATCCTATAACGTATTTTATTTTATACAGATATTTATCGCTTATAGAACCTGATTAACAGGCATAAGAATAACAAATATCTGCCTCATGACCACTTCAATCAATAGTCGATAGATCCTTACTACATGAAAAAATTATTGCTCATTAAAACCTCCTCTATGGGGGATCTAATACATACCTTTCCTGCATTAACCGATCTATCTCGCCATCGTCCTAATGAATATCATCTCACTTGGGTGGTTGAGGAATCATTTGCCGATATCGCGCGTATGCACCCGATGACACGAGATCTAATTATCTTTGGCAGTCGCCGCTGGAAGAAAAATCTATTCAAACGGGAAACCTGGCAAGATTTTGGCCGATTCAAAACAGCGCTTCAAGCTGAAAAATGGGATTTAATCGTTGATTGCCAAGGGCTTTTTAAAAGTGCAATGATCACAAAAATGGCGGCACAAAAAGGCACCATTCCCACTTATAGCTACACAAAAGAATCGATCCGAGATCCATTTGCCGCACGATTTTACCAACATGGCTTTTCAGTACAAAAAGGCCTCACTGCAATTGAACGTAATCGACAGCTCCTAGCGCAAATATTTAATTATACACCAGAACCGTTAGCAGATTTTGGGATTGATCATTGGAATGAACGCTCCCCTTTAACACCTGACCGCCCTTTTGTCGCGCTGATTCATGGGACTAGCGCCGAGAATAAAGAGTGGCCAGAAACAAAATGGATCGAAGTAGGTCAATACTTAATACGTCGAGGGTTAATCTCCATTCTCTTTTGGGGGAATGAGCGGGAAAAAGCCCGCGCCGAACGTATTGCCGAGCAAGTACCTGAAGCGATTGTTATGCCAAGAGTCTCCCTTCAAGAAGCGGGATTCATTCTCTCAAAAGCATCTCTTATTATTGCAGTCGATACCGGCTTTGCCCACCTTGCTAATACTCAAGATCGGCCCATTATCGGTCTGTTCCTCGGTAGTGACTCCCACTATGCCGGCGTGATTCCCACGCAGCAAAATCCCTATGCTCGCAATTTAGGAGGAAAAGGACAAAACCCAGAAGTTTCCGAAGTCATCAAAGTTATTGAATCCTTTACCTTACCTATTAACCGATAAGCGACTAAAACAATCGACCATAAAAAAGAGAGATTTATCTGAAGTGACCCCATAAAGTTAGACGGTTTTAAAATTATAATGATAAGGACTGAGTTCGATATTCAATCGGGCTTAGTCCTTTTAGTTTAAGTTTAATGCGTTTGTGATTGTAATAATCAATATATTTATGAAGTTCATCTTCAAGTTGATCAACTGATTTAAATTGTTGAGTATAAAAGCATTCTGATTTTAGTATTCCGAAAAAATTTTCCATAACTGCGTTATCGTAGCAATTTCCCTTACGAGACATGCTTTGCTTGATATTATGATCTTTCAGATTTTGTTGGTAATGACTCATTTGATATTGCCAGCCTTGATCTGAGTGAAGGATTAATTTTTTCCTACCTTTCTTGCTGGTGACGAAGCGTTTTAAAGCTTTTTCTAACATCAATTTAACAAGATCGTACTTTGGTCTTTTAGATATTTCGTAACTAATAATCTCTTGATTATACAGGGGCGGAATCCAATTCCTAGCGCAACACTTACTTAAGGAGTAAAATGTTGCCATGAACTATTCAAGATTATCACTTAATGAACGGATCAATATTGAAGTTGGTATACAACTTAATAAAAGTATTCGAACCATTGCTAAAGAGCTAAACCGATCGCCTTCGACAATTTCCAGAGAGTTAAAAAGAGTTGAGGATAAAGATCACTATGCTGCAACAAAGGCACAGTACGCCTATTTACAAGCTAGAAAGAGATGCGCCCCTGATGAAAAACTAACGCCAGGAACGGTCTTATTTGGTTTTGTGGAACAGTGTTTACGTGCTAAATTATCTCCTGAACAAATATCCGGGGTACTTAAAAAGATGGCTAATTCTAGTTACTATGTTTGCCAAGAAACAATCTACAATGCCTTGTATGCTTTACCCGTTGGCCAATTAAAAAAAGAATTACTCCAATGTTTAAGGCAAGGACGTACCACACGAAAACCCCGAAAAGGAACTGTGGATAGAAGAGGGCAAATTCCTGATTTAGTAAGTATTCACTTACGTCCTCCAGAAGTTGAAGATCGTTTAACACCTGGACATTGGGAAGGTGATTTGATCAAAGGAAAAGGCAACGCTTCAGCTGTCGGCACATTAGTTGAGCGCACTAGTGGTTATGTTATGTTAATCAAAATGGAAGATGCAACCGCAACCTCTGCCGTTATAGGGTTTAGCGCAGCACTCAATCGAGTACCTTTAACATTTGCACGAACAATGACCTATGATCGAGGGAAAGAAATGGCTTATCATGCTCAGATCACGCAAAATACGGGAGTTGCTATCTACTTTTGTGATCCCCATAGCCCCTGGCAAAGAGGGAGTAATGAGAATATCAATGGTTTGATACGACAATACTTGCCCAAAGGGACAGATCTTTCTATTCATAGTCAGGAAGAGCTTGATGAAATAGCGCTATCACTCAATAGTCGACCTCGAAAACGCTTTAATTTTAGATCGCCTATCGAAGTTATTACAGAACTATTTCACAAGGAATATGAAGCTACTCAGATGACGAAACATTAACTGTTGCGTTAGAAATTGGAACTCAAGAGGTCTAAAATCGGTGATAAATAAAGTTTCTCCCCATTAACTTTAAACTCGGTAACATCAGTTACCCACTTTTGATTAGGTTGAGATGCTGTAAATTGGCGCTTTAATAGATTTTTAGCAATTCGTCCTACTTGGCCTTTGTAAGAGCGATATTTTTTGGGTCGAACCAATGACTTAAGATTCAACTGTTGCATTATTCTTTGAACTTTTTTGTGGTTAATGACAAATTCTCTGCGCAAAACTGCCGTAATACGACGGTATCCATAACAACCTTTATTTTCATGAAATACGGCTAGAATCCGAGATTTAAGCTCGCTCTCTGGATCTGTTTTTTGAAGTAATAGGCGATGATAGTAGTAACTACTTCTTGGAATATCGATCAAATTTAGTAATAAAACCAAAGGATACTTGTCTTTAAGCTCTTCAATTATTTTGACTTTTGCCTTTGCCGTTCTTCCTTCTCGTCCATCTCTTGAAACTTTTTTAAGATATCATTCTCCGCACGAAGATAAATAAGCTCTTCTTGAAGCTGATCAATCAATTTTTCTTGTTCGGTTCTATTGTCAGGCTTTTGGGGGCGTTTCATTTTATTAGGTCGACCTTTCTTACGGGGCTTAAGCGCTTCAAAACCACCTTGTTTGAAGAGAGTTTGCCATTCTAATATAGAACTTTGCGTAGGAATATTAAAATATGCAGCGACCTCTTGCTGAGAGAGATTGTGAGTCTTCATGTAAATTAAAACATGATATTTGAATTCTGCGGTGTATTTTAACTTTGAATGCCGAGGTTCAATCCCTTTAATGCCATGATATTGATAGAGTTTAACCCATTTTCTAACTGCTGAATGAAGTATGCCAAAATGGTTTGCAGTTGATCTATAACCATAGCCGTTTAAATAAAATGATATTACTTTTAATTTGAAATCTAAAGAATACTTAGCCATATAAAAACACCCCAAAAGTCGTGTCCAACTTTTGGGGTGCAGTTCATATCCATCTCTCTTTTTTTTATTTTTCTGATTATTCTGATTTTTTCTTTCACTTTTGAAGAGTTATGATGTCAATACTTTAGACAACTTACACCACAATACGAGTCCCTGTTTTGCCACGAAGGGCATCAGCCATTGCATCAAGGGTCGTCACAATACCGGCACCCTTAGGGTTCTCTTTAAGGTAATCTAATAGTGATTCCACTTTCGGCAACATACTACCTGCCGGGAATTGACCCTCTTCCATATAAGCTTTCGCTTCTGCTACCGTCATCTCTGATAACCACTCTTGGTTAGGTTTACCAAAGTTAATCGCGACTTTTTCAACGCCTGTAGGAATAAGATAGACATCTGCTTTTAATGCTGAAGCTAAAAGCGATGAGGCACGATCTTTATCAATCACTGCTTCAACCCCTTGTAACTGCCCTTTATCATCGATCATGACAGGGATCCCGCCACCTCCGCAAGAGATAACCAATACATCATTACCGATAAGTTCCTCAATCATTTTAAGCTCTAAAATTTGCTTAGGCTTTGGAGAAGCAACCACTCGGCGCCAACCACGACCTGAATCTTCTACCACGCTCCAACCAAGCTCTTTCTCATACTGTTTTGCTTCCGCTTCACTCAAGAAAACACCGACCGGTTTATCGGGATGAGTAAATGCCTGGTCTTTCGGATCGACTACCACTTGAGTAATCAGCGTCGCTACTTGTTGATTGATCTTACGCTGCATTAATTCGTTATAAATTGCAGACTGCAAGAGATAACCGATCTCACCTTGTGTTGCTGATACATAATGATCTAGAGGATATTGGGGCAATTTATCTTTGGCTGCTTCCCCTTGGCTCTGATGAATGCCTACATGAGGCCCATTGCCATGAGTGAGTACAACGCGCCAGCCCTCTTCGCTTAAATCTACGATATTCTTCGCTAACTTTGCCGCAATATCCCGCTGTGATTGCATATCAAGATGATTATTATCCGGAATTAATGCATTCCCACCAATTGCTAATACCATCACTGGCTTCTCTTTCATCGTATTTTTTTCCATAACTGATTCCTCATTTAGTCGTTTAATTATTCAATAAAGACTACCACAGTGTACCCTAAGAATTATTTTTTTGTGATCGAAAAAGTCAGCTTTATGATGAAAATCAATAATAAAATCAATCAGTAAAATATTTTTAAATAACCCGATTGATTGCATTAATTTTTGATTTAATAAATAGAGCCTTTTTAGAATACATCCTCCAAAATAGCCGTAACGCTCCCTTATTTTTGCTCGTTACTCATTCTTAATGATCGTGATTGTACTATTTTTGCGTTATTTTCTATCTTGGATTGCATTATCTTTCAATAATACTTGTAGCCCCGCCACAATTCCCATTACCATATCCGACCCCGAGCTTGAACCGATCGTCAGAATTTGGGTTAATACAGTACGTTGTGCGCTTAAATCTGAACTCACTAATGCCTTAGCATATTCTTGTAACCAACCATTAAATCGTCCTGAAACAGCATAATTGAGCATCCACCAACTAATTTCATTGGTATGCGTACGGCTATCCTCAATTGTTACTTGAAGCTGTGCTAAAAGAGATTGATAACGTGTAGGATTGAGCCATAGAATGAGCATCATCCCCACTAAGAAATCATCCCCTGAAGGTGTTAGTCCCATTCCAAGCCCAATCTGCTTCGTAGCTAACTGCGCAACTTCCGGCGCATTATTATGCGCAATGGCTTCAATAAGCGCACGACTTTGCAAATTGAGTGTCTCGTAAATATATTGCATCACCCGATCATCAAACGCTCTAGCCGGTAATAGGGATTGTGCCAATTGCAAACTCGCATCTAAAGATTGTTTAATATCCCTTTGCGATTGTGATTTCCAATCTAAGACCGGAAGCTCACTCTCCCAATAAGTTGTGGCATCGTTAAAGCTAAAAGATAATCCCGGCGCTATAAATGCCCCTTTGCCATCGATCTCTTGATATTGCAGAGGGATTTCTGCTTTTTGTAATGCTTCTAAGGTTGCCTTTGGAAGTCTATTTACTCGCAGTGTATGAGGGCCATCCGGGAAACCGGCAGATAAAAATGTAGCAAATTGCCCCTCTTGATCGATCAGATTCAGTGCATGCGTAAAACAGGAATGAATTTGATATTGTGCACCTACTTGTAAGGGTGTTGCCCATTTTTGATCAATCGAAAGAATGGCTATCATTCCATAGTGCCTCGACGACTTGAAAGGGCGATTAATTTAGCGATCCCCATTCCGGCAATTAGTCCTATCACATCAGCAACCACATCCCAAACATCACCACTACGGCCATCGACCCAGTGTTCTTGAATAATTTCACTCGATGCGGCAAAGAGAATATTAAAAAAGGCTAGAAATATCACGATCAATTGTCGCGTTTGCAGCTTTTGTCGATATTGATTAAGCGTGTGGTACTGTAACCCTGCTAGAATTGCAAAAATAGCAAAGTGAACAACTTTATCACTTTGCGGGAAAAGCAGCGGTGTTGGTAGATTTTCTGTCGCATCCGGCAGAAAAAGCATTAATGTCATTAAAACAAACCAAAAAATTGTGACCCATAGCCACCTAGTTGCAATTGTCATCTTTCTGTTCTTATAGTCTATGTGTACTGCACATTTGCGCTGTCCATTAAGATTAAAATTGTGTCTGAATAGTGCTCTCGTTCTAATTACCCTAAATTATTGATTTTGAATTAAATGAAAAATAATCGATAAAGTAGATCCATCCTGACACAAAACGGTCTGCTATTTTAACGATCTTTTAGGCTATTGTACAAGCCATTCAATAAGATAAATCAAACCATTTAAGGCCACAACTCCGATAATCACGCTTAAAAAGACATTTCGCCAACGAATATAACTCCCTAGAACAAATGCTAAAGCCCCCACTTTTGCCAACAATAGTGCCCCATTAATCGCCGCAAAATCAATCTCCATACTATGAATAATCAAAATCGCCATCACACTCAGTGGCAGCGCATAATTGAGATATCGTAACAGATAAGAATCTAACACCTTTTTAGGGACAAAGGTCGGGAATGCACGAAGTAAAAAGGTTATCAGCCCCATCAATAGAATCGCAATCAGCAGCGCTATTAAGCTCATATTACCCATTGATCTGCTCCTTGCTTAAATGACGTAAAAGTGCCCCCCGAATCATAATAACCCCCACAGATAAGAGTAGTGCCAAAATTAAGACATATTGTGGAAAGAGCCATAAACTCAAGAGATAGCAACCTAATGCAATCAGTGTTGGCCACCAAATATTTTTAACGCGCATCTGCTCATACCAGAGAATGACAAAGAGCACCGGTAATGCAAATTCTAAATGAGGGATGAGATTCGCCAACTGCTCCCCAGCAATAATACCGACAATGGTCGCAACCACCCAATAGGCGTGTACGAGAAAAGCTACTTGTAGAAAATATCGTTGCTGTTCTGCTTTTGATAAACCACTCATCACCGAGAAACATTCATCTGTTAAACAAAATAAGCAATAAGCTCGCTTCCATCGATTCGCCGGCAAAATATCCACTAAGGGAAGTGCATAGAAAATATGGCGTAAATTAATCACAAAGGTATTGAGATTAAGATTAAAGATCCCGGCACCACTTGCCACTAAGGGAATTGCCGCATATTGTGCCGCCCCTGAAAAGACCACGATCGAGATTACAACTGAAATCCACCAAGGAATCCCTGCAGCACTCGCTAAAACACCAAAGGCCATTCCTGCGGGTGCATACCCCATTGCGACCGGCAAGGTGATTTGTACTGCTCGCTGCCAACCTTCAGCCTGAACTGCCGAGCGTTTCTCCTGTTGTGCTACCCCCATTGTTTTGCCCTCATCTCTTCCCCTATCGTATGAGCCTGCATCTCAAACATTCTTGCTTGCATCACTATTCACCCTTAATCTATTCAGCCTGAATGTCATCCTAACTATGACTAATTCTCTAGCCTATCACGCACTCTTTTTTAATCAATAGCTTGTCAGATCTATCGATCAATAATAGTCATAAATCTCACCTGCTTCATTAGGCACTTTTAAAAGCAACACTTAACTGCGCCGATGCAAGAGAGTAGGTTAAATGTTGTAATAATGTTTCCGTCACTGCTTTTATCTCTAATGGATGATCAACCCAATCAGCCAATTGAGTCACTTCTAATCCTTGATAACCACAAGGGTTAATGCCGGAAAAGGGGGTTAAATCCATATCGACATTCAAACTCAAGCCATGATAGACCGAGCCTTTACGAATCCGAAGCCCAAGTGCCGCAATCTTTTTCCCGGCAACATAGACGCCCGGCGCATTCACATCCCCATTTCCCTTAACTCCGTAATCGGCCAAAGTAGCGATGACCGCCTGCTCTAAAGCACGCACCAACGAGCGCACGCCACATTGTCTTGCTTTGAAATTAATCAAAGTATAGATCACAATCTGCCCTGGCCCATGATAGGTCACCTGCCCACCACGATCGACTTGAACAATCGGAATATTGCCGGGATTGAGGATATGTTCCGGTTTCCCATTTTGCCCTTGAGTATAAACCGGCGGATGAGTGACCACCCATAATTGATCTTCACTCTTCTCATCTCTTGTTTCGGTAAATTGTTTCATTGCTTCATATACCGATAAATAAGGTTGCTCACCCAACGATACTATCTTCATTATCTTTTCTCATACCTATACTCAGTAGTAACGTATTGTACCTGATCCTGCCCGATTTTATCGACCAGAAATCTTCATACAAAAAGGGAAGCATCCGAGCAATGCTTCCCTATTCTTTCTCATTATTTCCGAGTATTTCCCAATATTTTTAATTATTCCGGATCATTACCGACTCCCCCGACCAATATCCTACTGAAAATCGTGGCAGAAACTCAGAGAATCAGAGAATCAGAGAATCAGAGAATCAGAGAATCAGAGAACAAAAGCATAATAATTACACTGCTACCTCATTATGATCAGTTGCTGAATTTTGTAACTCAGGATTTGATCGACGCTTACGTCCGCCGATAAAGAGATAGACAATTGGCACCACAAGTAAAGTGAAGAATGTTCCGACACTCATTCCACCGACAATTACCCAACCAATCGCTTGTCGAGATTCTGCACCTGCACCAATTGCAAGCGCAAGCGGAATAGAATCCAGTACCATTGCACCGGTTGTCATCAGAATGGGTCGTAACCGTAAAGTCGCCGAGCGAATCACCGCTTCCACTTTAGACACGCCCTCTTCCCGAATCTGATTCGCAAATTCAACAATTAATATCCCGTGTTTAGTAATCAATCCTACCAGTGTCACCAAACCGATCTGACTATAGATATTGATTGTCCCGCCGACTAAATAAAGAGCACCTAACGCCCCAAAACCAGCTAATGGTACACTAAAGAGAATAATAAAAGGATCAATCCAAGATTCAAATTGAACCGCTAATACTAGATAGATAAAGAGTAGCGCCATCATAAAGATCAAGACCATTGAAGCACCTGAGGCGATAAATTCCCGGGATGAACCTTGATAATCGAGCATCGCCTCCGGAATCACCTCCCGAATAATATTCTCAACAATGGCAATCCCTTCCCCTTGGGAAACGCCTGACTCTAAGTTGGCTGAAATAGTGGCCGAACGGAGCTTATTAAAATGCCGTAAATTCTGCGGCGCAATCGTCTCTTCCACCGTCACAAAGTTTGAAAGTGGCACCATTTCCCCATACTGCGATCGTACATAGATCCCTTCGAGATCTTTCGGTTGACTTCGTTTTTGTGGATCCACTTGCACCATTACATCATATTGCTCTGCACCCTCTTTATAACGAGTGACATTTCGCCCACCGAGCGCAGTTTCTAAAGTACGCCCGACCACAGAAACATCAATACCTAAGAGCGCTAATTTCTCCCGATCGACAGAAACCTCCAACTGTGGTGTATTCATTCGTAAATCATTATCTGGCGAAATTAAGAGCGGATTCTCCCGCATTTTTTCCATAATTTCGGTAACCTGACCATCGAGCTTCTCAAAGGAATCATTGGAACGAATCACAATCTGTACATCTTTGGAATCTCCTCGCTGTCCGAGTGATTGTGGATTACTTGCAAATACCCGCAGCCCTAAAGCGATATCCTGTAACCCTTTATTTAAACGAGAAGTAATCTCCATTTGCGATTCATCACGATCATCCCAATCAGGAAGTGTCACAAAACCGATAGCCCCCATTGAGATTCCCGAAATCGCATAAACAGTTGTGCCTTCATCTAAATTATCTAATAGATGATCCTCCACCTCAGTAAAATAACGATCGGTAAAGTCAACCGTTGCCCCTTCCGGTGTAATCGCCATCACTCGAATCATTCCTCGATCCTCTGTCGGCGATAGTTCTTGCGGTAATTTCGTATAAAACCAACCTGCGCCGGCAAAAATAACCACCATAAAGAGCAATACAAAGTAACGGGCTTTCACTAGCCAATGTAGTAATCGGCCATATCCTTCTGTCAATTTATTCAAACACCACTCGATACCGTCAGATATCCGATGAAATAAACGGGTAATGCTCCATTTTCGTGGCTTTGTCTCAGAATCCTTTTCTGCTCGATGACTCAAGAGTAATCGAGAACACATCATCGGCGAGAGCGTTAAGGCAGTAAAGCCTGAAATAAGTACAGTAACCGACAAGGTGACGGCAAACTCCACAAAGAGCTTCCCGATTCGCCCTTGGGTAAAGGTCAAAGGCAAGAAAACAGCTGCTAGCGTAATAGTCATCGCAATGATGGCAAAACCGATCTCCTTAGAACCAATAAATGCCGCTTTAATCGGGCTTAATCCCTCTTCAATATGTCGATGAATATTCTCTAACATCACGATCGCATCATCCACCACAAGCCCAATTGCCAAAACGAAAGCTAAAAGCGTCAGTGTATTGATCGAGTAGCCTAAGAGATACATCACAAAGAGCGTTCCCACGAGGGAAATGGGCACCGTGACCATTGGAATTAAAGTTGCGCGCCAATTTCTTAGGAAAATAAAGATAATGACGCCCACAAAAATGAGCGCCTCGATAATAGTGCTATACACTGACCCTAAAGATTTATTGATAAAGACCGAGGAATCAGAAGTTACCGCGATCTGAACATCATCAGGCAACGATTCTTGTAATGCCGGCAATAGTGCGCGAATATCAGCAGAGAGCGTTAACGGATTGGCAACCGATTGCTTAATGACGGCAACCCCTACGCCGGGCTTACCATTTAATCGAGGACGAGAACTCTCCTCTACGCCCCCTAATTCCACCAAGGCAACATCACTTAGACGGACGATTGGACGATTTTCAGTGACATCATTATCTGCCACTTTGATGATAATATTGCGAAACTCTTCCACTTGATTGAGATCAGTTCTCGCCACAATGGAGAACTCTTGCGTTGAACTCTTAATAGTTCCCGCGGGAATCTCCACATTTTGCGCTCGAAGCGCCGATTCCACATCATTCACTGTCACATCTAAGATCGCCATTTTCTGTGGATCAATCCAGATTCGCATCACCGGTTCTCGTCCGCCCCAAAGCGTCACATTCGCCACGCCATCGAGTAATTCGATTTGAGGTTGGACAATGGTCTCGATCATCTTAGTGAGCTCAATGGCACTATATTGATCACTTGATAGCGCTAGAATCACCACAGGGTCGGCATCAGAATCACTCTTTTGAATAATCGGATCATCCACCTCATCAGGCAGCGAACGCTTCGCCCGCGCAACCCGATCACGTACATCATTGGCCGCTTCTTCTATATTTTTATTAGGATTAAAAGTAATGTTGATCGAAGAGGAACCGCGCCGAGAATCGGACGCGATATAATCGATGCCATCAATACTCGTCACCGCATCTTCAATCACTTTAGTCACTTGCGTCTCAATAATCTCAGGACTTGCCCCTTGATAACTTGTACGAATACTAATAATCGGTACATCAATATCAGGATATTCCCGTATCGACATCCGATCTAAACCGATCAGCCCCAAGAGAATCAAAATAATATTAATGACGATCGCAAAGACCGGTCGTTTAATCGAGACTTCAGATAATTTCATTATGACTCCTGATCTGCCGTATCGCCGACTCTATTTCCTACGTTATTTTCTACTCTGTTATTATTTTGAATCTCGGGCGCTTGATCTTGTGTATTATCTTGATTCGTTTTACTACGTAGTTTTTCAGGAAGAAGGGTACCCGTTGCGTCTTGAATTTCACTCTGATCTTTAATACGTACTTGTCCTGCTTTCACAACGATATCATCCGGATTTAATCCCGATAATATTTCCACATTAAAGGTACTTCTCTGCCCTATCTCCACCGGCGTTAACTCAGCTATAAAGCCATCGCCATTCTCATTTTTGACTGCTCGATAGACAAATTGTGCCCCTTCCGAAGCAAAAATTGATTCTTCCGGGATAATAATCACTTGATAATTGAGGGGAATTAAGAGATTTAAACGCGCAAATGAACCGGCAATCAGCGTCTGATCTTCATTATGAAATTTCGCTAATACAGATAGGGATCGGCCTTTCTGCTCAATTTCAGGGCTTACAGCATAGACTTCTGCGGTAAAGAGCTTATTGGGAAAATTATCCACCGTAAAAGTGACATTTTGCCCCCGCTCGGCGACGTGAGCAACACGCTCGGGGATATTAAACTCTAGTCGTAATTGATCGATATTCAGTAGCCGAACAAGGTCAGCCCCTGATTGTACATAATCACCTAGTTCTACTTTCTTCAATCCCATTGTTCCGGCAAAAGGAGCATGAATAAAACGGCGCTCATATTTAGCCTTAGCAATCGCTTCATTTGCCACTGCTTGGGCATATTCAGCCTGCGCAACATCACGCGCCTGAGCAGTTGACCCACCTTTTGCGGCAAGCATTCGATCGAGATTTTGCTTAGCTAACACCCGCTTTGCACTGCTCTCTTGTAACTCTGCGGCTTCGATACTGGAGTCTAAGGCAATGAGAAGATCCCCCGCTTTCACCTCTTCGCCCTCTTTAAAGGCAATCTCTACGATACATCCGGACGCTTCAGGTCGGACAATCACTTCTTGATAAGGATAGAGAATTCCCACAGCATAGATCTCTTCAAATTTATCCTGCAGCACCACCTCAGCAAGCTCGACATCCGTCACTTTGGCAAATACTGTTAACGGCGATAGCAATATTATAAGACACAATAGCCCCCATCTTTTTGTAAAATTTCTATTCATTCTATTCCTTCTGAAGTATCAAGCCGATTCAATTCATATTTCCATCTTAATAAATATTATTTTTATCAATAGGATAGTAGACCAATTGAATCTTAAGGTTATCTTAATTATTTTAAATTGAAAATAAGCCCACCTCTGTAGTGATGAAACTGAATTTAATCAAAATGCACTGAACATCGCCACTATATATTCAATTCTAAGAAAAATCCCTCAACTTGAGGGATTCCCAAATGATTAATATATGATTGTCGACTAATTACAAGAACTTCAATTATGTTTATTTTTTGACATTTCAGCTTTTAGCTCTGCATCAAGCTGTCGTGGATTATCTTCATGAACCCATTCACGCCAAATAGCGACTAAAAGCGCCATAATCACAGGCCCGATAAAGAGCCCGATAATCCCCATCGTTTTAACGCCACCGACTAACCCTAAAATGGTTGGTAAAAAAGGCAGTTTAACAGCACCGCCCACTAAACGAGGACGAATCGTTTTATCAACGACAAAGAGCTGAACCGTCCCCCAACAAAATAGAATAATCCCTTGAGTTAATTGGTGATTTCCCACTAAATAGAGCGACACTAAGGACATAGACATCGGTGCGCCGCCTGGAATCAAAGCAAAAATACCGGTAATGATACCGAGGGTTATTGGCATTGGTGCCCCGACAAAGTAGTAGACGAAACCAAATACAATCCCTTCACCGATGGCAATAATCACCATTCCTGAAACCGTAGAACTCACAAGTGTAGGGACAATACGAGAAATCCGTTTCCAACGCCCCGGGAATACACGTTCTCCCACTTTATCTAATTGCCTACTGATTCTTCGACCATCTTTATAACAGAAAAAGAGAATAATCATCATAAAGAGCAACGTAAACCCTAAAGCACTAAAACTTTTTGTCACTGATTTCGTAACAGCTGCAACATAGCTTAAATTCGCAAGGCCAATCTCGGTGAAAAAAAGATTTACCCCATTAGGTGTCCCTAAATACTCTACCCAATATTTTCCAAGTTCATCGCCATAGGGCAAATTGAGTAACCAAACCGGTGTCGCAACGCCATAAGTATTGGCTTCGATCAACCAAGTCCGAAAAAGCATCATCTCACCATAGAGATAATGTAATAAAAATAAAAATGGAATAATAATTACTAAAACCGTTAAAGTCGTTGCAATAGAAGCCGCAAGTAAGGTGCTTCCTCGGCAAAAGCGGACTAAATCGGTATAGGGACGCCAAGTCACAAACGTAATAATCATCGCCCCTAATGCTGGAACGAGGAACTCATGAAAGAAAACAGCCCCTAATAGTAAAATTAGAATAATAATCCACTTTGCCACCGGATTTGCTGTTAATGCTTGCATAAGTTTTCCTCTGTTATCAGCCTTTATTAGGAATAAAATATATTAGATATTAGATATTAGATGTGCTCGACACTAATGATTTCATATAGACGATCACCACCGGGTGTTTGAATAGTGACTTCATCATCGACAGATTTACCAATGAGCGCCCGTGCAATAGGGGAAACAACCGATAACTTATTCTGTTTCACATCCGCTTCATGCTCGCCAACAATCTGATAAGTTACTTCTTTATCTTCATTCACATCAAAAAGTGTGACTGTTACGCCAAAAATCACCTTTCCCGTATTCGGAATTTCAGAAATATCAATCACCTGAGCATTTGCTAAGCGCGCCTCATAATCGGCAATACGACCTTCGATAAAACTCTGCTCTTCTCTTGCTGCATGATATTCTGCATTTTCTTTCAAATCCCCGTGTTCGCGAGCTGTTGCAATAGCTTCGATCACACGAGGTCTTTGTACTTGTTTCAAATCGTCTAATTCACGACGTAGTGCTTCTGCACCCACTTTTGTCATGGGGAATTTTTTCATCTAATTTATCCTTTACTTATTATTCTTATTACAGTTCATAGCCCACCATAGTTCACAGTTGCAACGTGAACTATGAACTATCTTAGGATTACATTACCACCAACCGACATTCTCCATGTCTTTCCAAGGTGCTTGTGGTGCTTTAGGCTCCCCTTTTTGTAATAACTCAATAGAGATATCATCAGGGGATCTAAAGAAAGCCATCCAGCCATCTCTTGGAGGAACGTTGATCTCAATACCCGCATCCACCGCGCGTTGGCAAACTTCGTAGATATCGTCCACTTCAAAAGCTAGATGCCCGAATGCTCGGCCAATGCCATATTTTTCGTCAGAATCCCAATTATAAGTTAACTCAACTTCAACATCTTGTCCTTCAGCCGCTAAGTAGACTAAAGTGCATTCCCACTGTGGATACTCTTTACGGCGAGTCTCTTTAAGCCCTAAGACTTCTGTGAAAAACTTTAATGATTTCTCTAAATCCGTTACGCGAACCATTGTATGTAAAAAACGCATCTCTTCTCTCCTCTGTAAGACTACGACAAAAAATAATAACGGGTATGTGATCTACTATCTCATACCCGTTTTCTCTTATACGCTTAAGTTCTAATAAGTGCATTATGGGGATGAGCTAAACTCCCACCATATTTACCTATAGAAGTTTACTCTGTTTTCTCGGTAGCATCATTATGATCTGCTACTGGTTTTGTGACCTTTTCAATCACTGATTTTACTTCTTCAGTAGCACTCTCACCGGCTGGTTGAGCATCATTTGCTACTGTTTTAACTGCTTCTACCGCCTCTGATTTAGGAGCTTCAACTTGAGTAGCATCTACTTTTGTTTCATCTGTTACCGCTTTCTCAATGGCTTCTTGTTCAACCGCCGCTTGCTCGACAATCGCAGCATCGACTTTCTCTTCAGTAGCGGCTTCTGTTTCACCAACTTCTGCTGTTGCCGGCGCTTCTTCTGCCACAATATCTTCCGCTGGGTCACTTGCCGCAACTTCAATACCGCTATTTGCAAGAATGAAATCAACAGTATGGATCACTTCTTCATCTGACAATCGTGGATCCCCACCTTTAGCCGGCATCAAGTTACGCCCATGAAGCGCGCTATTGTGTAAACCGTCTAAACCTCGCTCTTGAAAACGAACAGACCATGCAGCATTATCACCCATATGAGGCGCATCATTTAATCCTGTATCATGACAACTAGCGCAAAGTGATACATAGATCTCTTGAGGTGCTTTTACCTTAGGGCCATCGGCCACTAAATTTCCTGTATTCACACGACCATAAGGTTTTAATCTTTCAGCCACTAGATCTTTATTCTCATATGGTGTTCCACCAATACTCCGATCGATCAATTTGACAAATGAGGTCACTAGTACAATTAAGATTACTAGTAAAGCAAGTGTTGCGAGAATGGTTAGCAACGAAAATGAGAATTTATCTGACTGTTTTTGCACGATCTGCTCCTAGAAAATACAAGTCAATTTTATTATTTAATATGATCTAATACCCGACAATGATAAATCAACTCGTTATCTTTTGCTAGTGTACCAAATCAAAGAAACGGATTTTATTTTGCGACAATGACTTGTGCAGGTCTAATGAGGCGGTCATTTAACAGATAACCATGCTGCGCTACAGTAATGATTTGATTTGTTTCAAAGCCTTCGTGGGGAATGATCGAAATCGCTTGATGTAATTCAGGGTTTAATTTTTCTCCTTCAGGATTAAGCTGTTTCACACCATACTTCTCACATGCGCCAAGTAGCATCTTATACATCAATTGAGAGCCTTCTCTAAAACGTTTTAGCTCTTCAGATGAATTTTCATCGACAGCTTTCATTTCAAGCTCCATTGCATCAATGATCGGTAATAGATCTTTTACAAATTTATCAAGCGCATATTTATGTGCATTAGCGACATCGATCTCCGCACGACGGGCAATATTCTGAGACTTAGCAACAGCTCTTACATATTGATCATAAAGTTTCTCTTTCTCTGCTTTAATAGCTTCAAGCTCAGACACAGTCTCTTCAATTGTCTCTTCTGCTAGTTCAACTTCAGCTTCAAGCATTTCATCTGCAACATTTTGTGCTTCTGTATCCACCATCTGTTCTTTACTCATCTTCTACCCCTCTCTATTGAATAATTTTTCGTTATTATACAATGAAATTGTCCATCTAACCGGTTTTAAATAGGAAAAAGCTCAAGCAATGTCCTATCTGTAACTCAATAAATCTAATCAATGTTATTTATGATTTTTCTCTCAATAGCTTTATTATTAAACAAGCTTATCGATTTAAATGAATTGTTAAATTATATTCGAATGTTTTTTATTTCTGATAGATCGTTAGCTTCTCTGCCACAACTGCTCGCTAACTCAATAGCTACATTATGCGTATACTCCATGTGTTTCTATAGTTATATTCTTACTCAAGCACTTATTATTCAAATGAACCCAACAAGATTCTAATTAGAATAAATAGCCTCATATAACATTGTTGGAGCATAATTAAATAATTATCTTCTTGAAAAACAGTTCCATAAACAATGTTAATAGGATTTTATTACAAATCCCCATCAAGCTCATCATCAAGAATAAGATCATCAAAACTATCTAGATCAAACTCTTTGGCAAGTTTTTTCTGTAATGCGCGTTCCTCTCTAATTGCCTCAATACTTCTCCATGCCTGAGATTTGCTGCCCTTGACATCAGTTACATCAGGCACATCTTCTTCAATGATATCTTCATCATCTAATAAATCATCATCATAATCATTCGACATATGATTTGTCTCCTTATTGCAGGTGCAAATAATTAAAATCTTTGCATGCCTTATATAATATTTTCAAAAAATTGCAAGCATAAAATTCAAATCAGCTTCATACTGCCGCTGAATAACTTGCCTGATATATGGAGTTCATCCTAATTGAATACAAGTTTCTGATTAAAAAATAAACACAAGAGGAAATCTAAACCTCTCATTAAAATGAGATAAATTAGGATTTTTCATTACAATAGCTTATCTTTAAGGCACTCCATTTTATTCATTTCAATTTCAACAAGTGAGGAACTATTTAAAATGATTTCAGGATTTACACTCAAAGATAATCGTCTCAAACAGATTTCCGTTCAATGCGCAGAAGACTTTACAGATGAAATGATCTGGATTGATCTTGTAGATCCCACTGAAAATGAGCGTCTTTTAGTGGAAAACCATTTCAAATTAGATCTCCCTGAAAAAGCAGAAATTAATGATTTAGAAGCCTCTGCTCGCTTTTATGAAGATGAAGATGGCCTACATATTCATAGTTTTTTTCTGAACGACTTTGAATCTAGTGCAAAGAATATCACAGTCGCATTCTCAATCTATAACAATCGCCTATTCACTATTCACGACGAGGATCTCTCGGCATTTCGTCTCTATCGTTTGCGGGCGCGCCAAGTACAATTAGAGCTTACAGATGGCAAAGTTGATGTGATGAATATTCTTATAGGATTACATGAAACCGCGATTGAACATGTCGCCGATGTTTTAGAGCGTATCTATGCCGAACTAGAAAATACCAGTCCTTATGTACTTGCTATGGAAGAAGAAACCGAAGAAGCACAGACTAAAAAGGGGAAAAAACGACAACGACTAGAATCACAAGATGATGACTCTGATAAAAAGCCAACAATGGAAGAAGTGCTTCAAAATATCGCAATGCAAGAAGATATGAATGGTAAAGCAAGACTTTCACTGATGGATACGCGTCGTTCATTCTCATTTTTGATGCGCACACAAGTCCTAACAGAAGAGCAGAAAAATGATGTCCGAGAAATTCTTCAGGACTTAGAGTCCCTTACAGGCCATACTACGTTCCTATTTGATAAAGTGAACTTCTTACTTGATGCCGCAACTGGTAAAATCTCTCTTGAGCAGAGCCGAATTATTAAAATCTTCTCCATTGCTTCTGTTGTCTTCTTACCGCCGACATTAATCGCGAGTATCTACGGAATGAACTTTCCAATGCCTGAACTCAACTATACAATCAGTTACCCTATCTCTATCGCTGCAATGATTCTCTCGGGAATTGCACCTTACTTACTATTCAAGCGTAAGGGTTGGCTCTAGTCCTCTCGTCAAGCAGAATCAAATAGAAACAAGGCTATTTGAATGAGACTATTGACAAAACAGCATCAAAAAAGCAGTTCAATTGAACTGCTTTTTTATGGTCTAGTATAATTTGAACTATAGATTGAACTATTGATTATGCCCAACTTTTTCTTGTTCAACGACCATATCGAGTTGATGTTTTACGGAACCATCTTCATTCTGATACTCTTTCAATCGAAGACGATATTCATAACCATCAATTGGAACAAATCCCTCAATTTTTCCTTCATAAGGCTGCCATTCAGAGACCTTATCCTGACGAATTTGTAAACACTGCTCTTGGCTATTATCCTCGCAAGGAACCTGTTCGCTTGAAACGTAATAGAACACTTGTTCATAGGGTTTAGCAACAATATCTTGATAAGCACCTTTATCTAACTCAATCGGAAGATAAGCGGATGATTTATCACCATCAATAGTCCCTACAAGATAAAGATCCTCGCCGTTACGCACGACTTTAGGGTTACCCACAATAAATTTAGAGATGCGATCATCTAATTTCTGTAGATCTGAGGGGCAAGCCATCATTGTTGAAGCAAGACCTGCACCATTATGCTCCTGCTTCACAAGGAAAGTACCGTGATCCGTGACATAGACTTGCCCAACCATCGTATTACAACCACCCGTAACTGAAAAGCGGTTATCCTCTAGATCTAACACCACCTGTATAGATTGTGATTCAGATAGAGGCGCAATCTCTAGGTTAGGAATCGTGGTAGAAGGAGCGGCCAATACCACTGTTGTCGAAAATAACCCGATACCCGCCAAAATAATTCTGTGTAAATTCATAAATTGCCTCTTAAATGTAAATTCATGACTGATATTCAGTGTAACATGTTTTACAATTGATGATTACTGAAATAGTTCCTACAAATCAATAGGTACTGAAAATAGCATTCTGAGTCAAAATCAAATTTTGATTGTTTATTACACAAATTGAAAAATAAAGATGACAAGCTCTAAATTTTTCGTATAATAGCATTCCTTAGTTGGCAACAACGAAAAGAAATCTCGGAGTGGTAGTTCAGCTGGTTAGAATACCTGCCTGTCACGCAGGGGGTCGCGGGTTCGAATCCCGTCCATTCCGCCATTTTTATCAGTTATCTGATAGATGAAATTAAATTCAATTTTATCAGGTAAAGCTATTTAGAGTAGTAATTCTAATCTCGGAGTGGTAGTTCAGCTGGTTAGAATACCTGCCTGTCACGCAGGGGGTCGCGGGTTCGAATCCCGTCCATTCCGCCATTAATAAGATAGCCTAGATCAATGATCTAGGCTTTTTTATTGCTATTTTTCCTGACGATTTGATGAGAACTATCTATGAAACGATTCTTTGCAACCTCTCTCTTTACACTTTTAACACTATCGATCTCACCACTCATATTAGCAGCAGATTGGCATACCGTAAAACATCCAACCATTGGTCCTAGTGAAATTTATGGTAGCTATGCCAATGGCTGTTTTTCAGGTGGTATTGATATTCCGACTAAAAGCAGTGGCTATGAGCAAGTTCGCCCAAGCCGCAATCGTCATTATGGGATGCCGGCAATGGCCACCTTCATCAATCATCTTGATCTCTGGGCAAGCCAACGGGGGAAGGTTCTCATCTTTGGGGATATCTCTCAACCTCGTGGTGGCCCTGCGAACTTTGGTCATGCGAGTCATCAAACAGGGCTTGATATGGATATTTGGTTTGAGGAACGTACAGATCATCTACCTAAAAATCTCCAAGAATCTTTACAAACACCGTCAGTTGTCAATCCGGCAACAGGAAAAATCAATCAACATTGGCGCCCTTTCTATCGAGAAATTCTATTTACCGCAAGTCAATATCCTGAAACAGAGCGTATCTTTGTGAACCCTGTTATCAAGGCCCATCTCTGTGCTACAGAAAAAGATCAAAGTTGGCTTGGTAAACTTCGCCCTTGGTATGGCCATGATTCCCATTTTCATATTCGTTTAAAATGCCCGAAAGATTCCGCCGGATGTATCGCCCAAGCGCCTATTCCTAAAGGCTCTGGTTGTGATAGCTCTCTTACCAATTGGGTCAATGATCAGATAAAGTGGACAACTGCACCTCCTAAGCCCAAAGCTCCGGCAAGCCCTAAAGCACCTAAAGTTTTACCAATCGAATGCCAAGCGATACTACAGCAACCTTAAATAGATTCTATTTCATCCATCATCTATTACCAAAATAAAGTGTTACAATCGCCATTTATAATCTACGATGATTCATTATTTATAACAGACACCATAAAGAGAGAGTTCAAACTGTGAGTAATAAGAAAGCCTCCCTAATCGCTATTATCGCTGTAATCGTCATATTCTTAATATATGATCGTTTTAAACCATTATCTGAAGAAGAGGTCATCTCTAAACAAGGACTCGTGACACTCAATCTTGATAATAGTTATAAAAATATCGACTCAACGCTTGCCCCTGAGGGTACTCTTCTAGCGCAATATTCGCAAAGATATGGGATTACAGCAATGGTAACCGGCGGTCATCTCACTGAAACCGAACAAACACTTTCACTCGAAGCGTATGCAAAGCAACTATTATCGCAAACGCCGGATACAGTTAAGATGGAGATTACAGCGGTTAATCCCGATAAAGATGAGCTCTTTTATCGCTTAAATAATGCAGAGCTTCATACTTGGCAACGTCTAAAGCGCTATTCTGATGGAAAAGTGGTCATTATTGCTATTACTTCTGAAAGTGAGAATCCTTCGATTGATCCGCTTTTACTACTTCAAAGCGCCCAATTTTCGCAATAAAATGTCTGAGTACAATTTCTAGTAAAAGCTCGAACTGCAAGTAGAGAAGACAAATGAAAAAGCGCAAGCTCTAATAAACTTGCGCTTCTTTTTTATCCCTATATGACTTTGCGTATTACCCTATTTTCATATAGGTAAAATTCATCTATAAACGAATTAATAGTACCAACCAAATGGGCCACTAAAGAAGAATCCATTATCCCAGGCAGCATTATCTGCCTCTTCCCAAGCAGCCATCTGTTCAGCTTGCATTGCATTCTCTTCTCGATAATCTTCCCACGCCATCTTATAACAGGCTTGGAATACAGGATTATTCACTGCACTGAGATATTTCGCTTCAAAAACTTTCTTCTCTGCAGGAGATAGGCTATTCGCCTGAGGCATCTCTTGCATTAGGCTTGCAGCTTGCGGGCTACATTGCGAAGCAAGGCTCACCTGCGTTTGAAGCATCTGTTCAGCGCGTGCTTTTGCTTCGGCCGATTTCTCTGCTGGCGTTACTGCACAAGCCGCTACAATACCCACAGCTAGTAATAATATCGCTGCTTTTAAACCTGTTTTTTTCAATGGATATTTCATCATATTACCCTCTCTATATTGCAATGTTTCATTAATTTCTAACGCCATTCTACTTAACCTTAATGTTGCGATATTGATTTCAATATTTACACCATCAATTTACATATACTAATTACAGACTAATCATATACTAATATTTACATACTTTACTACAATATACGAAAGCTCTCTACTTAGAAAATATTTTAACGCTTCTCTCGTAGCTATCGACATCTGCTCAAAATGCATTTTCTCTTTAAATTCACCTTTATGAATAAGCATCATAAGTTTTGTGAATCGTTAGTCCTTTTTTTATAAAAAGAGATGTGATATATCTAATACACTATTGGTTTATAACCCACAAGGTTCGATCGTCTAAAGCACCACCCCGCCTTTAAACACCAATAGGTCATTGAATCAATTAATAATTATAATACTAATGACTTACACAAAAGGTGTTTCCCATGTCATCACAAATGCAAACAAAGTCTGCAGGTGCATCATCTGCATCTGACTCGCAAGCTACGCCTGCGCAAAATGTGCAGGAAAAGAATTCCTATACCCGTGTTGCTTTTGCGAGCTTTATTGGTACTGCTGTTGAGTTCTATGATTTCTATATCTTTGGCTTAGCGACAGCGCTCTTTATCGGTCCCTTATTCTTCCCATCTTCTAGTCCTGAAGCGCAATCGCTCCTTGCGTTTCTTACCTTTGGCGTAGCCTTTGTTGCACGTCCTGTAGGTTCAGCACTTTTTGGTCATTTCGGAGATAGAATTGGACGTAAAGCGACACTTGTCTCCTCACTACTCATTATGGGAATTAGTACCACTTTAATAGGCTTTCTTCCAACCTATCACTCTATAGGCTTTATGGCGCCCGTTCTACTCTGTCTCTTACGTTTTGGCCAAGGATTAGGCCTTGGTGGTGAATGGGGCGGTGCTGCACTGTTAGCGACCGAGAATGCACCGAAAGGTAAACGCGCACTCTTTGGCATGTTCCCACAATTAGGTCCACCGATTGGCTTTATCGCTTCTTGTGCAATCTTCATTGTCATTGAACAAACCTTAAGTCCTGATAGCGTGAATGCTTGGGGCTGGCGTATTCCCTTTATTTTAAGTTCAGTGCTTGTCATTATCGGTTTATATGTTCGAATCAGCATTATTGAAAGCCCGGCTTTCCAAAAAATTGAAAAACAACAAAATACTGTGCGTGTTCCTTTTGTAGAAATGTGTACCAAACATCTTAAAATGTTAGCACTCGGCTCTATCAGCATGGTTGCCTGTTATACGCTTTTCTTCATGATTACCGTCTTCTCACTGCAATATGCAACGACTCACGGGCTCTATTCAAGAACCGAGTATCTATTAATGCTCTCTGTTGCCATTCTCTTTATGGCTCTAGCTTCACCGATTTCGGCAATGTTATCGGATAGATATGGCCGTAAACCAATCCTGTTAATTAGCTATTTAATTATTATCATTGCCGGAACACTCTTTGGAAGCGCAATTTTAAGTGATCATACAGGCTTAACCTTGCTCTATCTCTCTTTTGGTCTTTTTGCCATGGGGCTGAACTTTGCACCAATGGGCGCGTTTCTACCTGAAATTTTCCCAACCAATATCCGCTATACCGGCGCTTCGATGACCTACAACTTAGGCGGTATCTTAGGTGGATCATTACCGCCTTTCATCATCACCTATCTGATGGGATTTGATCGCGGCATCTACTATGTGGGTTTCTACGTTGCAATTGTTGCGGTCATCAGTTTCTTAGCCGTCTACTTTGTCAAAGAGACTAAAAATATTAGTATGATGGATTAATGGCTAATAGGGTTATCATACAGCCACTCCGTATAACAGCGAAATGATCAAACCAATAAAAATCCCATTCTGAGACTTTCATAGTCCTTAGAATGGGGTTCTTTGATTTTATAATATCTCTAATTATTGACTACTAATCTCAATATAGTAAATTTGGTTTAAGAAAACATAAAACCGTACTAAACAACACTTGCAAGATGCCGGATAGAACAGCTTTCTTACTTGTTACAACTGATGCGCCGGCATTTCAATAAGCTTATTTTAAACCGATCTTACTATATTATCCTTAAAGCTTTTTCAATATTAGTAGTCTTATTAATCACAAGGCGCGAGTTTAATCGCTAATCCTCCTTGAGAGGTTTCCCGGTATTTCGCATTAATATCTTTCCCTGTTTCATACATTGTCTCGATCACTTTATCTAAGCAGACCCTAGGATCACTTGAACGGCGCATTGACATCCGAGAAGCATTAATTGCTTTTACCGCTGCAATCGCATTGCGCTCAATACAAGGCACTTGTACTTGCCCAGCAACAGGGTCACAAGTCAATCCTAGATTATGCTCCATTGCAATCTCAGCGGCATTACAGACCTGTTTCGGTGTCCCCCCGAGCAATTCAGTTAAAGCACCGGCTGCCATCGAACAGGCCACACCGACTTCCCCTTGGCAACCTACTTCAGCCCCTGAAATTGAAGCATTCATCTTATAGAGTGTTCCAATCACGCCGGCCACTAAAAAGAAACGGCTATAAGCATTCTCATCCACAGGATGAATAAAGCGATCATAATAAGAGAGAACCGCAGGAATAATTCCACAAGCACCATTAGTCGGCGCTGTGACCACCCGTCCACCGGCGGCATTCTCCTCATTCACTGCTAAGGCAAACATATTCACCCAATCAACAACTGCCATCGGGTCGGTATTGTGTTTACCCTCTGCAAGTAACATATTCCGAAGTGCCGGCGCTCGGCGGGGTACGCGAAGAGGCCCAGGTAATAAGCCCTCAGTCGTCGAACCTCGAGCAATCCCATCTTTCATCACCTGCCAAACATCAGCAAAATGCGCCATAATCTCTTCCCGGCTTCGAAGCGCTAGCTCATTTCTCATCACAAGAGATGAGAGCGATAATCCTGTTTCATCACAGTAACGACAGAGATCTGCGGCATATTGATAAGGATAAGGTACTTGAATAGTCGATGTTTCCTCTTCACCAAAGTGTTCTTCATCCACAATAAAACCACCACCAATAGAGTAGTAAGTCTTTCTCAACAGGATCTGATCACCATTTAAGGCAGTAATCGTCATGCCATTTTCATGTAGTGGGAGATTGTGTCGATGGAAATTCATACTACTCTCTAGAGGGAAATCCACCTCTTTGATGCCATCGGCGATCATTAAATGCCCTGTTTGCGCAACTTTTTCCACAAAAGGCGCGATATTATCAATATCAACAGTATCCGGAAGATTTCCTGCTAATCCCATAATAATGGCGCTATCGGTCGCATGCCCTTTTCCAGTTAAAGAGAGTGAACCATATACATCCACTACAATCCGAGAAACAGAGTCAATCAGCCCCTCAGACTGCAACTGATCCACAAAGGATTTACCGGCTTTCATAGGACCGACAGTATGAGAACTTGAGGGGCCAATACCAATTTTGAAAATTTCAAATACACTAATCATAATTCACTTTCCTAATTTAAAAGTGCAACAAGCTAATCACTAAGTCCCGTGAGAGAAATCCTTCATATATAACGCTTCATTATAAGTATTAAATCAAGAGTAGCATCTCTTTACTGGAATTGTTTACCACTCAATCACGCCTATATTAAGCTCAAACATATTTATCTTGTTGATTATTTAAGGGATATTATCTATCAATAGATACTATCTATTAATAAATACTATCTATTAATATATTTTAATGGTTAAAATACTCATTATTCGTTAGTTTTGGTTATTACCAATAGGTATTTCTACAAATCAAGGAGAGGATTATAAGCTAGTGCTGTACTAGATTGTAGATTAATCTTTTATCTTTTACCTTTAAAGTATGGCTACTCTACTTTGACAAAGTAACCATACTATTGTCATTAAAATTGCTTTCCTCAACAGTGAGCGCTATCAACTAATGAGGGAGTTAATAATACCGTAGAATACCGCTGAAATTGCAATTAATCCCATGATGACAACAAAGACATTACTCATAGCCCCTTGATATTTCTTCATTGCAGGTACTTTACGAATTGCATACATCGGCATCAAGAAAAGAAGCATTGCAATAATAGGGCCACCTAATGTTTCAATCATCCCCAAAATACTAGGATTTAATGTGGCGACAATCCAAGTGGTAATCAACATAAAGGCTGCTGTAATTTTGTTCAAACGATTTTTATCAATCGTTTTACCTTTATCCCGTAAGCGCTTAATCACAAGTCCATTGAAGCCCTCTCTTGCCCCTAAATAATGGCCTAAGAATGATTTGGTAATCGCAACAAAGGCAATAAAGGGTGCAATATACGCAATGACGGGTGCTTCAAAATGGTTTGCTAAGTAAGATAAGATACTGATATTTTGTTCTTTTGCTTCTGCTAAATTTTCAGGTGAAAGGCTAAAGACACAGCTAAAGACGAAGAACATCACTGTAATCACCATCATAATATGGGCAAAGGCTAATATTTTAGAACATTTCTGCTCGGCATTTTCACCATACTCTTCCCGTTTGGCAACCGCAAAGGCTGAGATAATCGGAGAATGGTTAAAAGAGAAGACCATCACGGGAATCGCTAACCATAAGGTCACCCATAATCCTTGTCCTAAATTGGCATAACTAACAGCATTAGCCTTACTAAATGAGAGCGTCTCTAAAATAGCACCATTCCACTGTGGAATCAGATAGAGCGCTAATAGCATCAAAACAGCCACAAATGGGAAGACTAATACACTCATCGCTTTCACAATCGCTTGCTCACCAAATCGTACAATTCCCATAATACCAACAATTAATACCAAAGATAGAATGATACGCGGTGGCGCAGACATGTGTAGCTGATTGACAATAAAGCTCTCCACAGTATTAGTAATCGCAACGCTATATACGAGCAGAATGGGATAGATCGCGAAGAAATAGAGAAGCGTTATCAATTTGCCGGCTCGCTTACCGAAATGCTCTTCCACCACTTCTGTAATATCTTCGCCGGGATTTTTGCCAGATAAGACAAAGCGGCAAAGACCTCGATGGGCATAGAAAGTCATTGGAAAAGCTAAAACTAACATAATTAAGAGTGGAATCAAGCCACTAATACCGGCATTAATCGGTAAGAAGAGAACACCGGCACCAATAGCCGTACCATATAGGCCGAGCATCCAGACAGTATCTGAGCGGCGCCAAGCTAATTTTGACTTTGCTTTCGTGGTAGATTGTTCCGTTCGAGTTTCAATTGAGGTATCAGTGGGGCTTATAGCAATAGAGCTAACTTGATTGGCACACATAATGGTATCTCCAAAAATTAATGCGATAAAAATAAGATTCAAAGTCCCTACTAACCAAGCGTTTTCGACACTGTTCACTTAAATAACGGCAACAAAGATACAATTCAACCTAGCTGTATCAAAAATAGTTGAATTTAAAAGTTTTGAGTTAAAATTAACCAAGAGCGTTATTTGTGAGAGCTGATTGCTTTAAAGTGCGATTCCACTTTGGAAGGCCTTTTTAGGATTACACTCTCATTACCATTCCCTAAACAGAGAATCTAACACTACCTAATAGTAATCGGTATAATCTAATGAGCAATCAGTTTAGTAGGACTCTTAAGCGCCTATGTTAGTGTGAATAGGCGACACTTATTGCATAACAGCTATAGAGGGTGGATGAATTCCTTCTAATTTATAAGCATTATTAAAAGTGATCAACGCACATACTACGCTTTCACATAGCTCTCGACTCTCTCTATTGTGATTATGACAATAGCGATATCTAACTGGATATCCTTGAATCATAATAGAAACCTCCCCGTTAATGCCGATTCTTATATTGGAATCTAACGTTGTTTAAGATAGATCAGCCAATAGATAAGCCCCACTAACACCGCGCCACCGATAATGTTACCTATCGTGACCGGTAATAAATTATTGAACAAAAATTCCGTACTATTTAAATGCGGGAATGCCTCCGGCGATGAGCCCACTTGTGCCCAAAATGATGGTGGCGCCCATTTTTTAATAATGATACCGAGCGGGATTAAAAACATATTCGCGATACTATGTTCAAAACCACTCGCTACAAACATCGCTATCGGTAGAATGAGCGCAAATAATTTATCCATTAACGTTTTGCCGGCATAACTCATCCATACAGCTAAACAGACCATCAAGTTTGCTAAAATCCCTAAACAGATTGCTTCTACAAAACTGTGTTCTACTTTATGCTCGGCAAACTGTAATAAATTAAGCCCCCACGCGCCCTCGGCAACCTTATATTGCCCTGAATACCAGATCAATCCGACAAAAAAGAGTGCACCGATAAAATTACCCAGATAAACATACCCCCAATACCGGAGCATCCGCTGCCAACTAATTCTTCCTGTAGCTTTCGGGATAATTGTTAATACTGCTGAAGTAAAGAGATCCGCACCACAAACAACCACCAACATTAATCCTAATGAGAAACAGATTCCCCCAATTAACTTCGCCCAACCGATGGGCACTAAGCTCGTGCCGGTCGTAACTGTAATGTAAAAGACTACGGCAATAGAGATAAATATTCCCGCCATAAAAGCCGATAACAATGTTTCCTTAAAAGATTTACCCGCTTTATAACAATAAA
The DNA here is from genome assembly GCF_038500265.1 of Ignatzschineria larvae DSM 13226. NCBI lineage: Bacteria > Pseudomonadati > Pseudomonadota > Gammaproteobacteria > Cardiobacteriales > Ignatzschineriaceae > Ignatzschineria > Ignatzschineria larvae. The sequence continues at coordinate 1,818,501 of NZ_CP150637.1, forward strand.
TATCATCAGCGACTTGAGCCATCTCTTTTGGTAACAATAAATTACAACCGCTATCTATTTTCATATCCGATCTCTTTATTGAGGTTCGTCTTACTACGTTGATGAATATAGCACAGATAAGGTTTAAAAAATTTGACCTAGATTATGATAATTTATTATCAAATAATTTAAATAAAGTTAACTCATAGCTATTTAAGACTTATATTAATTTATAAGTTATAGCTTTATCTATTTTATTCTTATATATCAATGAGTCATAACTCAGATAGCACGACCTTATGATCTTCTCTTCTCTATCTTTTCTCCTTCTCAAATATCTCATTAAAAATATTAATGAAGAAATAAGAGACCTACAAAGGAAAAATAGGATAAAAGAAGCATCAAAGAGCTGAACCGAGCGGAACTGAGCCGATCGTCTCTCAATCATTGATCAATGCCTCTCCAATACCCTACTTCTATCTGTTATTTTTGATCTGTTATTCCATAGATCGAAATTCTAGAATTTAACACAGCGCAATTTACAAAAACTTAAATACTTATCAATTTATTTAAAAATATTTCTTTTAATTATTTATTATCTGTATTATATTAATAATGCGATTTAAATATTTTAGTCGCGGAATTTAATATCAAAAAACTTTTTAGTAAGGAGTGATGTTATGGGTTCAATCGGAAGTATGACTAAACCAGAATTAGGTTTCCTCGTTGCAGCAGTACAATATCCTGTACCTGTTGTGAATAGCCGTGCAGATATCGACAAACAGATCGACAATATCGTACGTATTATCCACCATACAAAAGCAGGATATCCTGGCTTAGAGCTCATTATCTTCCCTGAATATAGTACGCAAGGGTTGAATACTGAAAAATGGCTCACTGAAGAATTCTTAATCGATGTCCCTGGCAAAGAGACTGATATCTACGCACAAGCTTGTAAAGAGGCTGGGGTTTATGGAGTATTCTCTATTATTGAGCGTAATCCTGATCCTACCAAAAACCCTTTTGATACTGCGATTATCATTAATCCTGAAGGGGAAATTATCCTTAAATACCGTAAACTCTTCCCATGGACTCCGATCGAGCCTTGGTCACCAGGAGATCTAGGTATGCCGGTATGTGAAGGCCCTGGCGGTAGTAAATTAGCAGTTTGTATCTGTCATGACGGAATGATTCCTGAAGTAGCTCGTGAAGCGGCTTACAAAGGTGCAAACGTCTTTATCCGTATCTCTGGCTATAGCACGCAAGTACAAGATCAATGGATCTTAACCAACCGTTCAAATGCGTGGCATAACCTTATGTACACCGTATCTGTCAACTGTGCTGGTTATGATGGTACTTTCTACTACTTCGGTGAAGGCCAAATCTGTAACTTTGATGGAACCGTATTACAACAAGGAACCCGTTCACCCGGTGAGATTGTAACCGGTGAAATCTACCCTGTGCTTGCAGATGGTGCTCGCAGAACGTGGGGCTTAGAGAACAATATCTATAACCTTGGTAACCGTGCCTATGTGGGTGACCCAGGTGGCGACCACGAAACAGAACTAACTTATATCCACGATCTTGCTAATGGTAAATATAAATTACCTTGGGATAAAGATATCAAGATCAAAGATGGTTCGATCTATGGTTATCCTGTAAAAGGTAAACATTACGACAAATAATGAGTAAGTCATCAACGGATAAGTAATGTATCAGCCAATAATGCACCCATAAATAACGTATAACTGATGCAGTTTACCTAGGCAACATTAAAATGATCATCTCCAAATAGTTTTAAATTGCCTATCACTTATTCAATGAACTTCTCTTAAGATCGAGAGAGATTAAGATTAAAAGCCTAGTTTTTGAAAGTACAATACTGAAAGTGCTTCAAGACTAGGCTTTTCTATTGCCGATTATTCATTACCCATTTAATCACTGACTTTATAATATCTAACTTTAATATCTGACGTTCTTTAATATGTGACTTTAATAGCCGATAATAATTATTTCCTAAGCAAAAGAATCATCAATTTAACCCCCTAATATTAAAATAAAAAACCAAAATTATACATTTGTAAGTTAAAAAAGTTTATGCAATAATCGCATTATCTCTTAACCCCAAAATGATAAGGTTCTATATACCATGAAACAATTAAAACTCTTTTTTACCCTCTGTATTTTTGCTTTTGTTGCTGTAGCGTGTTCTAACAGCTCTGATTCTCCTGAAGCAGCGACTAAAGAATTTGTGAAAGTCTTCTTCGAAGGGAAAGGCGATAGCGATAAATTACTCGATATTATCTATGTCCCTGATAGCGACAAAATGGATCCTCAAGAAAAATCAATGGTAATGGGTAAATTAGCTATGTTTACACAAATGGCCAAAGAAGATACCGATGCTAAAGGTGGCGTGAAAGAGGTTAAAATTGATAACGTTACTTACAATGAAGATAAAACTCAAGCTGCTGTTACTATGACCGTTGTTTATGGTAATGGTGAAACAAATGATGGTGAAGGGAATGCTTTAGATCTCATCAAACAAGATGGTAAATGGAAAGTGAACCTTAAATAATCAATCAGTACTATATCATTCTGAATAATGACTGAACGATATTCATTGAAATAGAAAGAGATGCTGTGATTCCGATCACAGCATTTTTTATGCTTCCAACTTTCCCTTTTATATTTTCTATTTTATCTTTGCTTTTATCTTTATAGTAAGATCGGTTCAAAAAAAGCTTGTTAAAATTCTGGCGCATCGGCTGATCGAGACAAGGAAGCTGTTCTATCCGGCATCCTGCAAATGTTGGTGAGTCAGTTTTTATCTTCTTTTAAAACCCTACAATAGCTGTTTAAAATCCATTTTTCTTAAACCAAATTTACTATACTTTTTTTCTAGCCCCTCACCTTTAGTCATAGCAATGAAACCTACCCCGCTTCGTATCACTATCTTGAGTCTACTTCTGCTTCTGACACTCTTTTTGATCTTAAGCTATCTATTAGAGTTTCATTTTTGGCGACAATCTAAAAGCCGTGATCTTTGGGATCATCCTCAAATGAGTGAGCTTCAAGTAGGAGATATTATTCTTCGCTCCGCCTATGGCAAGGAGAGCCGCCTGATAGAATGGGTCAGTGGTGGGAATTATAGCCATATTGCGGTGATTACCGATATCACACCTGACATTATCATCACTCACGCAACCACCAACGAAGATCCCTATTATCCCAATCAAGTGCAATCTACCCCGATTACTCGATTTCTCTCCCCATCAATTACGAAACAATACCAAATTATACGCCCCAATTTTTTGAGCGATGAGGCCAAATTACAATTTGCAAAGCTTCTCAAAGCACAACTAGGCCAACCCTATATCCTTAAAAATCGAGAAGAATCAAATCTCTACTGTACAACGTTTCTCGAACAAGCACTTCAAACACTCTATCCTCTGCCAGAACTCGAATGGCAATTCCTCTCTATTCCGGGTTATCAAGGAGATTACCTCTTCCCCGATGCCTTCTTAGCACTCCCTGATATGGAGACACTCCTACAAGATGATAAGTGGCGCCCCTACGATTAAACCCCAATAATATTATTATTTAATAATAAGAAATAATCTGTTTAAAAAGGCAAAATAGACTGAAATAACCTAAAATTTTCATTCAATTAAGGTAAAATGGTAGCTTGATTGATCCATCCACAACCATTGACAACTATTATGAAAAAAGATCATCTATTTCGTTTTATCAAAGGCCAAAAAGAGCGCGAAACACTGCATGGCGAAACGCGCCTTGATCGATTCTATCCGCTTGCTCGGGATAATCGACTCAGCGTTATGGTATGGAATATCTACAAACAGCAAAAGCTTAATTGGCATACCATTTTGCAGGAATATGGCCGCAATCGTGATCTCATTCTACTGCAGGAAGCCAAAGCTTCTGATGAACTCATTCAGTTCTCTCGAGCGCATTTTCTAGTCGGCGATCAGGTTCCGGCGATTAGTTTTAGTAAAGAGTCTTATGGTGTGATGACCTTAGCCGCTAGCTACCCTGTCTACTCTCGCCCCTTTAGAACCACGGAGCCTTTTCTTCGCCTTGCAAAATCGGCACTGATTACCATCTATCCGCTACACGATAAGCGCCTATTAATGGTCGTCAATGTTCATTCGGTAAACTTTAGCCTCGGCGTTAAAATCTATCGCGCGCAGATTCAATCAATTGCAGATCACGTCATCAATCATAATGGGCCTGTGATCTTTGCCGGGGACTTCAATACCTGGAGCCGTAAGCGCTTACACCTACTCTATCTCTTCACGCGTAGAATGGGGCTTCGTTCTGTAAACTTTCACGAAGATCATCGAAAATCTGTCTTCAATTCACCCCTCGATTTTCTCTTCTATCGTGGATTACATTTACAAAAAAGCGAAGTGATTAAAACTGATGCCTCAGATCATAATCCGATTTTAGTGGATTTCCGTGTAAGTTAATGATTGATGCACAACTTAAGATAATGTGTATAGTCAGATCAGTTCAGAATAAGCGTATTGATATGCCGGCGCATCAACTGTCAGAAGTAAGGGCGCGGTTCTATCTGGCATCTTGCAAGTATTATTGAGTACGGTTTGGTGTACTTTTAAAATGCCTTTCGCAAATGAGTTTGAAAGCGTTATCTTAAATCTACATCAACGATCTCTTTCAATATGCTATATCAGTCTATAGTTCTACCTGCTCGGTAATAAAGAGCGTGTCGACTTTAGCAAGACGCGCTAATAACTCAGGGTAATCATTGGCCCGCACCTGTAAGGTCATTTGGCAATTGACACCATACTCCTCGGCAATTTTTTTGGCATTTAAGTCATTAATCACGTGATTCACATCATTCGTCGCCGGATAATCAAAGGTAAAGGAGACAGGTAAACCAATTGTACGAGTCACGATCTTCGCCTTAGAGAGCGCATTGCGCGCACCTTCTTGATAAGCCGACACTAAACCGCCGGTACCGAGCTTAATCCCACCAAAATAGCGGACAACCATTACCAAAACATTCGTCAACTCAAAGGAACGGATCTGCCCTAAAATAGGTCTTCCGGCACTGCCGGAGGGTTCTCCATCATCATTAGCCCGGTATAACTCGTAGCGATCACCGAGCACATAGGCATAGCAGAGATGCCGAGAATCATTATAACGCTTACGATAATCAGTCAAAATAGTATCGATCTCTGCTTCCGTAGTAACCGGCACAGCAAAGGTAATGAAGCGACTACGAGAAATAACAAATTCATCTTCGCTTAAGGCAGTAATGGTTTTATATTGATCACTATTCATAACGCACTATTATACATAAAATTAAGTATTAAGTAGATAATAGCAATTAAAAAGCGACCTTCAAAATCACTCAAAGGTCGCTCTAATATTTGATTGGATCGATGCTAAAAATTGAGTATTATCATCCTCTTCTCACGATTATGAAGCTTCTTCTACCTGATAACGATCTAATGCCGCCGCTAAACGTCGCCCTGCTTCATCGGCAATTTGATCCGTAATTGTCGCAAAGGAGAGACGCAATGTCTCAACTTCAGGCGCTCCTACATAGAATGCAGCGCCGGGTACAAAGACGACCTCTTCCTCAATCGCATATTGAAGAAGTTTTGTCGCATCAACGCCCTTTGGAAGACGTGCCCACAGGAACATTCCGCCGGTAGGCTCTGCAAACGTAATTCGATCGCCTAAGTGCTTACGCAATGAATCAATGAGCATCTGACAGCGCGCTTGATACGCTTTAGAAATGGCTTTAATACGGGGTTGTAAGCGGCCACTTTTTAGGTAATTAGCGACAATCAGTTGTGATAATACCGGCGTATGAAGATCAACCGCTTGCTTACAGAGTACGATCTTATTACGAATGGCTTTATTCGTCACAATAAACCCTAAACGTAATCCCGGCACTAAGACTTTAGAGAATGAAGAGAGATAGATAATATGGGCTTTCTCCTCATCGCTCTTCGCAAGTGAGTAGATCGGTTTGACTTTTGAGTCTGTAAAACGAATCTCGCCATAAGGATCATCTTCAAAAATCACAAAATGATATTTAACCGCTAAGGCTAAAATACGCTGACGCTTCTCGGTAGAGAGTGTTGAACCGGTAGGATTCGCAAATGTGGGGACAATATAGAGCGCTTTAACAGGGCCTTTTTTTAAACGGGCTTCTAATGCATCAACATCGATACCATCAGCGCCTCCGGCAATATCTTCCACTGTCGCGCCGGTCATTTTAAAACCTTGAATCGCCGCTAAATAGGTAGGACGTTCTACTAAAATCGTATCACCTTCTTCTAAAAAGGTGCGCGCAATCAGATCTAACCCTTGTTGTGAGCCACTTGTGACCACAACTTCATCCGGCGTTGCCACGATATTACGATCGGCAATCATCCGCACGATCTCTTCCCGTAGAACTTCTTCACCATCTGTGGTGCTATATTGATAGGCATTGACAGAGCCTGAAGCAATTACCTCATTAAGCGCTGCATTAATCCCTTCCATATCAAACATATCCGCCGCAGGAATACCGCCTGCTAATGAGACAATATTAGGCATTTTGCTATACTGCAACAGATCCCGCACAATCGAGCTCTGTGAACCTTGAACGCGTTTTGCAAATAAACTCTCTAAATCTGCCATAATCCCTTACTACTCCTATTAAACTATTTTATGGGTCAAAACGATGACACGACTTTTATCACTGATCTTTATCTAGTCGTTTATGAGCCGTGTTGCCCATTCGTTTTGCACTTTATACTGTTATTGTATTGTGATGTTCTTCAATGTGACATTCTTTCTGTGTGACATTTTCCAATGTAACGTTTTCCAAAAGCCTTGGGTAAAGGATGGCGCAACGCTTTGCGCTCTCATACGGATTCTATGACGCGCAACTCATAATATATCAAGAGGAAACCTGATTGATTGAACTTTGTTATACTAATGTAGCAAATAATATTCAGTTTTGAATGACTATTTTTCATAAAGATCCACTTGATCTAAAAGATAAATATCTTCATCTCTTTCAATATTAAAAGTATTTCTAGCATTGATCTAACAGCCTGCAATCTCCAATGGATGGGATATTGATAGCCAAATTTGAGGAATATTGTCTCTATGAGTTTTAATCTCTACTACGCAAATCACCTTGATACACTGCAACATATTGCCGGTTATCTTACACAAATTGATCCTCAACCTACCCCTTTTGACAAAGAGTATTTTCTTGTACAAAACTTTGGGATGGCACGTTGGATGCAGATTAGACTCTCAGAACAACTCGGCATTTTAACCCAAGCGGAATTTCTACTTCCCTCAAAGATGTTGATGAATCTCATAGAGATGATCTTTGAAACTGAAGAGCGGCAAAAGACTCCGATTGAAAGACTCTCCAAAGATCAGCTCTTTTGGCCATTAGTGAAAATTATTGATGAACTGCGACAATCTGATAGTGATAACGAGAGAGAACTCTTTGCACCGCTCTATACCTATCTTGAAAAGTATCAAAAGAGCCATCAGCTAGAAAATAGCCATCAATCGCCCAATCCCCTACTTGCCGTAATGCATTTAGCGGAGACTTTAGCGACGATTTTTGATAAATATATTGTCTATCGTAGTCAATGGATCAATGCGTGGGCGGATGGGCAACCAGCGCCCACCTATTTTGAGCAACAGCTCCCGGAAACATTAGAGCGTTGGCAATCGGCACTATTTCAAAAACTCTATAATGCCCTTGGTCGACCGCTCCATTTTGGATTAATTGCGCCGCTAATTGAGGAAAAACTACAAGATCCCAAGATTATTGCCAAACTCCCTAAGCGAATCTTTATTATCGGACTTAATTCACTGCCACCCCTCTTTTTAGATTTAATCGCCCAATTCTCTCAAGTGATGGACATTCATCTCTTCTTTAACAATCCTTCCCAATATTATTGGGGAGATCTCACGAAACAGATGGGGTTACCGCAAGTTGATTATATAAACTTCTACGAAAATCGTAAAAGTCAGATCGATCCGATTTCCCCCTCTTTACGCGCATCTTTTGATCGAGAGATGCGCCTTGAAGAGATTCAAGCTGAAATCAATGAATATTGGCAAAGTAGCTACGGCAATCCTCTCTTAGCATCCCTTGGAAAAGTGGGGCGAGATCACCTTCATCTTTTGCAACAATATGAGGGGAAGCTCAATCTTACGACAATGGAAGCTTTTTCTGAGCCTGAAGTGACCTCTCTCTTATCACATATTCAAGCGGAGATATTTCATCTACGGCCTGCCCGCGAAAGTGAGAAATATCCTATTGCAAATGATGATCATTCACTCTCCCTACACGTTACTTATAGCCCGATGCGTGAAGTGGAAGCGCTCTATAATCAGATTCTTCATCTATTAGAAAATGATCCTGATCTAGCGCCGGAAGATATTGTGATTATGACACCGGATATTGAACAATACGCGCCTTTTATCGAGGCAATATTCGGTAGCGCCCCTGCTGAGCGATCACTCCCTTATGCCATCTCCGATATTAGTCTTAAAGAGAGTGATACGATCTTCACAACACTGCTCTCACTTCTCTCTCTGCCTGACAGCGCCTTTAAAGCAAGCGATCTTTTATTACTGTTACAAATGCCTGAAATGATGGCGAAATTCCATTTTGAAGAGCAGGATCTTTCACTCATTCATTATTGGGTCAATGATAGCAATATTAAACAGGCGATTGATGGCGCTCATCTCACAGATGAATTACAAACAGCCTATAATGCCCAAATTGATTGGGATATCAATACCTGGCGCTGGGGATTAGAGCGGATGCTATTAGGCTATAGTACCGATCGCCTTACCCTCGATTATGAATCGGGAGAGCAATCTATCCCTTGTTTACTACCTTATCCCTATATTGAGGGAAGCAATGCTCAAATCTTAGGTCGACTCTGCTATTTTGTCGATTTACTGATTCAGACCAAAGAAGAACTCGCTACCGAGCGCCCTCTCACAGAGTGGCTCACCATATTACCGATCATTTGGCAACGATTCTTTGAAGATAGCAGTGAAAATCGCGATAAACTCCATTACACTCAACAAATTTGGCAAGAATTGATCGATGGTGCGTTAGCGATTGATTTTAATGCGATATTGCCACTTCGCGCCTTAACAGCATTGCTAGAGCAAAAACTCCTTGAAGAGAAGCCGGAACAAAACTTTATTCAGGGGAAAATCACCTTCTGCTCCTTTATTCCGATGCGAACCATTCCTTTTAAGATGATTGGAATGATTGGGATGAATCAGAGTGATTTCCCGCAATCTACGATCTATCATAACTTCGATCTGATGCAATATTTACCGATGCGTGGCGATCGCACCCGCAATACTGACGACCGCTATCTCTTCTTAGAAGCACTTCTCTCGGCACAGCGTTATCTCTACTTGAGCTTTGTGGGTCGCTCTATTCGGGATAATAGTATCTTGCGTCCTTCTCTCTTAATCGATGAACTGCTTCGCTATATCGATCAAATGGCTCAAACAGAATCAGGGGGAAAGCCTTCCGAGGTTATTACCTATCATCACCCAATGGCCTCTTATAATGCATCGCTCTTTAATCCTAGTAGCCCGATTCAAAGCTTCCAAAATGAGTGGATATTGCATAATCCAACGGAGCATTTCTACGCACCTTACACGTATGAAACACTTGTTGAACATTATAGTACTGAACCGCAACAAGATGAGCCATTGCAACAGCTCTCACTTACTCACTTAATACAGTTCTATCAAGATCCTACGCAATATTTTGCCCGAATGCATCTCAATATGAATCCTTATCGCTCTCAAGAGATGCTGATTGAAGATGATGAGCTTTTTACCATTGTGAAAGGATTAGATGAGTATCAATTACAGCAGACTTTAACGGATAATATCTTAGAGAAACTACTGACTTCAGCAGATGATCCTATTTTTGATCAACTCTTAGCGCAAGGATTAATCCATATTGAGCAGAATCAGGAAGAGGATCTTGAAGAAGAGATAAAAGAAGAGACGAAAAATTCAGTATCAATTACAGCGTCAGATAAGATCGGCGCGTCAAAAGAGAATGAGGTCAAACTCTCCCTTGCTGATCATCAAGCGATTGAGGGACTCTATCAACAATTTCGCCTCAAGGGGGAATTACCGAAATTTGCCTTTGGTAAACTCACTTGGCAGATGCAGAGCCAATTTGCTAGCCATCTTGCCATTCACTTACGCGAAAAGGGCTACCCTTATGGGCAATTTAGCCAAAAGCGGTATCGTTACCAAAACCTGTTACTCACTGCGAAACTCCCCCTTGCAGCACCCTGTGGGGATCTCATTATGTGGGATGTGGCATCGCTCAATTATAAGCGCTCTATTAAAACCGCCATTTTGAATCTCTTCCTCCACGCCACCAAAGCAGAGGATTCCCCAGGCACCTTATGGCTCTATAGTAAACATAAAGGGCAATTAGCGGCACTGAAAGGCGTTTCTCTTAGCAAGGAAGAAGCACAGGAAAAACTCAATCACCTGATTCGAGGTTACCAGATTGGAATGAAAGCACCGATCCCTTTCCTCTACCAATTAGAGAGTCGTGATCCATTCTTCTCACAAAAAGAGATGCACGAGGTGATCACAAAGATCCTCTCCCAAGATCTCAATTACCCTTACCCCCTCAATCTCGACTCACTACAACCTATTGAACAGTGGAATCCCGAACAGTTCATCACCCTAATGAGTCAGAATCAATGGTTAGAAGATTTTACGGAAGAAGCCCAAGAGAGCTTTAAAACGTTCTTTGAAATCGCCGGACAATCAGAAGCCTTTAAACGCCTCTTCCCTAATGCCGGCATTCAAGTATTTATTATTGCTCTGCTCTTTACGATGCAATATGCAGATCCACTGTTACAGCAAGTAGAGCTGATCGCCAGTATGACCAATATGGGTGAAAAAAAGAAAGAATAACAAAAAAGGTAAGAAAAGATACATCGGATAAAACTCATCTATTTTGTAAAGATTTATCTCCTTGAATCATAGAGGATTCTGCCGTACATTAATGCAGAATCTTCTACTATATGTCATCTACTATATAACGTTAGAGAAAACAAAATGCCTCAATCCTCAAAAAGCAAAGCACCCGATCATCTCTATCCTTCATCTAATTATGATTACGATGGTATTGCCGGCACTTGGCTCGCAATTCCGCCTGTTTTCCATCTTGGCTTTGGTGCAATTACCCTAGCAGTCTTAATCTTTTTGCTACCCTCGATTCACTTTCGGGGGCCACTCAAATATCTTTTTACCGATTACCAAGTCCCTATCGGCATTGCTATCGCACTCTTTTTTATCGCCTCGGCACTTCTCAGTAAACTTAAATTCTATCAAGTGAGTTCTAAGCATCAAAAAAACCAGCAACACGAAAATAAGATGTGACATCTACCAAAAAGCGAATATTGTCGTTGTCGCAATCATCGTACTAGAACTTGTCAACGGTGATTGAATTAAAAATGGGAGGATTATACTATGACCATTGCCTGTCTATTACGTAATATGCTTATCGCAACGTGTCAACAATATCAGATTACAGATCCGAATAAGTTGTAAAATAAGATCATAGATAAAATTCTTTCGGTAGGTTTGTTAATAGCAAAAATAGAGCCTAGCAAGATTCAATACTTACTAGGCTTTTTTAATGATCATCCTTAATCTTCTCTTGTGAAGTATTAAGTTATATATTAAAAGTAACTATTAATTTAAATCCTTTTTTTCACTATAATTATTATAACTCGAAAGCTACACCCGCACCTAAGCCAACTTTATTTTGCGTATCATAGGACATTTGCAATCTATAACGTGCATGATTATTAATCTTACCTTGAATACCCATAGATATCGCACTTTCCCCATCATAATATCCAATCCCCATTCCAAATGAATACTTTGAATATTCAATATAGGGGATCGAACTCATAGCCATCGCACCCGCAATACCAGCACTAGCTACCTTGCGGTTCTCCTGTACTTTCTTCTCAATCGTATTCATACGGGTATTGTAATGATTGAGTGTGTAATTGATATTTTTAATATCTTCTTTCACAACATATAATTGACTACCATTAATTGCATCTTTGGAGGTCGCACTAATTTCACCATCAGCAATCCCCGTTACATTCCTAGCGGTTTTACCATTTGTAAAATCAACTGTTGTTGCTCCCGTTGCACCATTTACAACGATTTTTTCTCCCTCCATCTTAAAAAGCTGGCTTTGGTCAATTGCTTCTATTGCCGAAGCAATATCATCATAACGACTCCCATTAACCTGGAATTGATTGTCTCTGTAAGTGAACTGGCCTGTATTAGGATCAAATATCGCTCCACCACCAATCATGTTTGCAATCGAAGTATTGGCATCATAAAGCTGATTACCATTGATAGCATCACTAGAACCTGTTTCTATCTTACCCTCAGCAACACCGGTCAATTTACGGCCATCCCCTTGCCCATTATCTTGTGCGATATTTAAATCAGCCTTACCAGCAATTCCACCATTAATCGTAATTTGACCTCTATTTTGAGTGTTACCTAAAGTAGGCGGAGTTGATTCAATCGGTGCATTCGGCTCAACTACTTCTGTGATAGGAGGGGTATTAGAGACCATATTCTGAGATACTTCATCTCCCTTACCCGTAGCGCCAGGTGCTAAAATAATACCAGATTGACCTTTTTCTAATGAAGATACTCTTCCATCTAGATCACCAAGTTTAGTGTTAACATCGCTATTTAATTTTCCAATACTTTCATCTAAATGCGCCAATCCATCATAAACGGTCGTGATTTTATTAGCACTTCTTTGTTGCGCATTCGTATATGTAAACGCTCCCGAGAAGTCAACGCCGATTAATTGACCCTCTTTGAAGGTTGCTTTTCCTCCAAGCATTTTTGCCACATTTTGGTTTGCACTGTAAAGCTGTGAACCATTAATAGCATCTAAAGATTGTTCTGAAATCTTTCCATTCGCTAAACCGGTGAGTGTACGACCTTCTTTACCATTTGCAATATTAAATACGTCAGCTTCTTTAGCTGCCATATTATCAATGACTAAGGTAGTAACTTCTTGCGATTCGCCATCTTCTGTCTCTACTTTACTCTTCGCAAGCTGTACCAATCCTAAGGTGCCCGCAGATACTTTATTCTCGATATTCTCGATACTTTCACTATTTGAAACCACTCGACCATCTATATTTTCAAAAGCTGCTTTAACATCAGTGACTGTTGCTTTACTTCCTTCTTTACCAAGCTTTAACTCCCAAGTTCCATTGGTTTCTAAACCGCCCAAAGCCTTTGCAATATCTGTCACATTTTTATTAGTGCTATCAAATTCACCTTTAACGTGTGCAAAGCCAGCATTAACATCTTTAATAGTGCCTTTTTCAGCGCCCAAAGCACCAGAGAAATCAACGCCACTTAATTGGCCATTTCCATCAAGCTTAGCATCGCCACCTAAAACGGTAGCTACATTACTATTTGCATTGTAAAGTTGATCGCCCGTTATTGCATCTTTAGAGCCTTTCCCAATAGTTCCATTCGCTAAACCTGTAAGTTTGCGACCTTCATCTGCTTTAGCAATATTGAAAATTTCAGCACTATCCGCTTCTGGGGCAATTACTAAGGATTGCTTATCTGTTGATAATTGCACTAAACCTAAAGTTCCTTCACCCACTTGTTTTTGTATTCCGGCAATATCTGTCGTATTTTTATCTACTCGACCATCAATATTATCAAAGGCCTCTTTAACATTAGAGACTGTTGTTTTACTTCCGTCTTTACCAAGCTCTAACTTCCAAGCTCCATCGGCTTCTAAACCACCCAAAGCCTTTGCAATATCTGTCACATTTTTATTAGTGCTATCAAATTCACCTTTAACGTGTGCAAAGCCAGCATTAACATCTTTAATAGTGCCTTTTTCAGCGCCCAAAGCACCAGAGAAATCAACGCCACTTAATTGGCCATTTCCATCAAGCTTAGCATCGCCACCTAAAACGGTAGCTACATTACTATTTGCATTGTAAAGTTGATCGCCCGTTATTGCATCTTTAGAGCCTTTCCCAATAGTTCCATTCGCTAAACCTGTAAGTTTGCGACCTTCATCTGCTTTAGCAATATTGAAAATTTCAGCACTATCCGCTTCTGGGGCAATTACTAAGGATTGCTTATCTGTTGATAATTGCACTAAACCTAAAGTTCCTTCACCCACTTGTTTTTGTATTCCGGCAATATCTGTCGTATTTTTATCTACTCGACCATCAATATTATCAAAGGCCTCTTTAACATTAGAGACTGTTGTTTTACTTCCGTCTTTACCAAGCTCTAACTTCCAAGCTCCATCGGCTTCTAAACCACCCAAAGCCTTTGCAATATCTGTCACATTTTTATTAGTGCTATCAAATTCACCTTTAACGTGTGCAAAGCCAGCATTAACATCTTTAATAGTGCCTTTTTCAGCGCCCAAAGCACCAGAGAAATCAACGCCACTTAATTGGCCATTTCCATCAAGCTTAGCATCGCCACCTAAAGCGGTAGCTACATTACTATTTGCATTGTAAAGTTGATCGCCCGTTATTGCATCTTTAGAGCCTTTCCCAATAGTTCCATTCGCTAAACCTGTAAGTTTGCGACCTTCATCTGCTTTAGCAATATTGAAAATTTCAGCACTATCCGCTTCTGGGGCAATTACTAAGGATTGCTTATCTGTTGATAATTGCACTAAACCTAAAGTTCCTTCACCCACTTGTTTTTGTATTCCGGCAATATCTGTCGTATTTTTATCTACTCGACCATCAATATTATCAAAGGCCTCTTTAACATTAGAGACTGTTGTTTTACTTCCGTCTTTACCAAGCTCTAACTTCCAAGCTCCATCGGCTTCTAAACCACCCAAAGCCTTTGCAATATCTGTCACATTTTTATTAGTGCTATCAAATTCACCTTTAACGTGTGCAAAGCCAGCATTAACATCTTTAATAGTGCCTTTTTCAGCGCCCAAAGCACCAGAGAAATCAACGCCACTTAATTGGCCATTTCCATCAAGCTTAGCATCGCCACCTAAAGCGGTAGCTACATTACTATTTGCATTGTAAAGTTGATCGCCCGTTATTGCATCTTTAGAGCCTTTCCCAATAGTTCCATTCGCTAAACCTGTAAGTTTGCGACCTTCATCTGCTTTAGCAATATTGAAAATTTCAGCACTATCCGCTTCTGGGGCAATTACTAAGGATTGCTTATCTGTTGATAATTGCACTAAACCTAAAGTTCCTTCACCCACTTGTTTTTGTATTCCGGCAATATCTGTCGTATTTTTATCTACTCGACCATCAATATTATCAAAGGCCTCTTTAACATTAGAGACTGTTGTTTTACTTCCGTCTTTACCAAGCTCTAACTTCCAAGCTCCATCGGCTTCTAAACCACCCAAAGCCTTTGCAATATCTGTCACATTTTTATTAGTGCTATCAAATTCACCTTTAACGTGTGCAAAGCCAGCATTAACATCTTTAATAGTGCCTTTATCCTTACCGAAAGCACCTGAGAAATCAACGCCTGTTAACTGACCATTTTCAAACTTAGCACCGCCACCTAAAACTGTAGCAACACCTGTACCAAGCACATATAATTGACCACCTGTGACTGCTTCTTTAGAATCCTTTTTGACCGAACCATCTGCGACATTCACTAATTTACGTTGGAGCGTATCATTACCAAATGATACGGTGTTCTCTACATCTGCTATGGCGTTAGCACCTATCGCAACAGATCCTGACGCTGTAGACTTAGATTTATTACCCAATGCAACAGATCCTAACGCTAAAGACTTAGATTGACTACCCAGCGCAATCGATCCACTATTTTTTGTTCTATCATCACCGCTACCCGCCTCTGCCTCCCAGCCCAATGCAAGAGTATCATCAGTCAAAGCTTTTGCCTCATAACCTATTGCAACAGCCGTTCTACCACTGACTTTCGCAGTAGTTCCTATAGCAACAGAATTCCGGTGAGTCACTGTTGTATTTCTCCCGATCGCTATACTATCTGTTGATTTTATAGTCTGATCTTTATCACCATTGATTATCTTTGCGTTATATCCTAGAGCTATTGCCCCTGATGCCGTTTCTGCAATTTCCGAATGATCACCTACAATAACTGCATGTTGGGCGCCTTTATTAATTGTTGAATAAGAACCTAGAATAATTGCATTTTCGGCAGTTTCTGCAATTTTTGAATGATCACCTAAAGCTGTAGCATGTGTACTCTCTACCTTCGTATTATCTCCTATAGCTACAGAATAATTATTCGCATAAGCCTCCCATCCCTGAGCGAGAGCACCCACTGAAGCATTCGCACCTTTCCCAATAGCTATTCCCCCCCTGAGCCTTAACTTGCGCACTGGCACCAATAGCTATAGCGTATGCTCCTACTGTGTTCGCATCTTTTCCTATCCTAATTTGCTCATCATCAGGCAATAGATTTGCTCTCATATCATTACGCAACAAAATACTAGGCTGATTATCTACCAGCCTCGCTTTTTTAAGCATTTCTTCCTCTTCCCAATCTTGCTTTTCTTCAGAGTTATCACTTACAACTTGATCAATAGAGTTTTTCGGTAACATGGGAATAGGATCTAGCAATTGATCCTTATCGAGAATGTTTTCATGATCCGTTACGACTTCCTGAGAAAGCACAGGAAATCCTAAAAGAGAAATGAATGTAAATGCCATAATAGCCATTTTACTAATCTTAGATTTAACGCGTTTTCGGGAAGCTAATTCAGATGCGACAACATAATCCTCTTTAAAATAATTCCATACCACACTATAAATTCTATTCATAAGGCACTTACCCTCAATAAAAAACAAATATTTTACATATTTTACTTTTTCTGTTGTTTTCTTTCAATAAACTTACAAAAAAACATAAGTTTTAATTTACGTTTAATAAATTTATTTTCATAAGTAATTTACATCTAATAAATTTATATCTAATACTTATATTTTTTCATCGTTACTAATGAAAAATAATTAATTGATATCATTAGAGTAATAAAAAAAGCAGCCCTTTCGAGCTACCCTGTTAGAATTTTTAACCTTTCCTATCGACATTGTCATCACACTCTTTTTTATCGCCCCGGCACTTCTCAGTAAATATAAACCCTATCAAGTGAGCCCCAAAAAAACAGATCAAAACAAAATCAGCTAGTCAATAAATACACGACACCTTCACCGTAAAAGCTTTACTGTAAAAACTTGTCTGCAAAAATAAATACAACATAAAATTGTAATCATTAAGGATATTTTTCAACCTGTTATAGGATAAATGTATCAGAAAGGCTTAGAGAATGGCATAATGTGAAGCTCAATTCCAAGATCCCTTTCATTTGTCTATTTACACAATCCTACTAGCAGGAGTCTTGCGCTATGATGCAAAAAATGATCATTATTAGTGGCCTATCAGGTTCAGGTAAATCGATCGCACTACAAACATTAGAAGATGAGGGTTTCTTCTGTATTGATAATCTTCCACTCACCTTTATTCCTCAATTTTTACAAGAATTTCAACATAAAGATCGGCATCAAAAACTCGCTATTGGCGTAGATGCCCGAAGCTTCCCCGAAGATCTCGCTGAATCAGAATCCATTTTCGATGAAATCGAAGCATTTACCGCATTAAGTCCGCAAATTCTCTTCCTTGAAACCAATGATGATACATTGATTAAGCGTTATAGCCATACTCGCCGGCGTCATCCTTTAACCTCCTCAAAAGTCTCCTTGCTTGAAGCGATTAATAAAGAACGGGAACTCCTCTCCCCGCTTCGATCTCGTGCGGATGTGACCATTGATACCACTTTTCTCAATGTTCACGAATTAAGAGCCCTTCTAAAGGCGCGCTTACTGGAAAGTCATAAATCCACTCTTGCGATTCAGATCGTCTCATTTGGCTTTCGAAATGGAATTCCCTTAGATGCCGATTTTGTCTTTGATGCTAGAATGCTTACAAATCCTCATTGGGTGCCGGAACTGAGGGAGTATACAGGCCTTGAAGCGCCGGTAATCGAGTATTTTGCCGAGATGCAAGATATCCAAGATTTCTATCAAGATATTCTCAACTTTATTACCAAATGGCTCCCCTCTTTTAAAGAAGGAACCCGCTCCTATCTGACGGTGGCCATTGGTTGTACCGGCGGTAAGCATCGCTCCGTTTATCTTTCTCAAAAATTATTCGATGCCCTCGAAAAAGAAGAGAATGTGATCGTCAAACATCGCGAAATTACCGCATAACATAGCGTTAAACCGAGAATAGAGAATAGATATCAAAAATAAGAGTCAAAAATGAGAGAGAAAAATCATAATCGCTCTTAAAATTAAATCATTGTTATGTATTTAAATCATTATTGTGTATCCATTCCCCTAACATCATCGAGAACCGATCTGATTATTCGAATCTTGATTCGCAGTAGTCACTATTGGTCTCAGCATCACTCTTGAACTACATAGTACAATCTACCATTGAGTAAGGAAATTTGTAATGAGTCAATTAATTGATGGCAAAGCTTTTGCCGAAAATCTACGTAAAACTATCGCATCACAAGTTGTCGATATTGAAAAAGAGCACCATATTCGCCCTGGTCTTGCGGTTGTGCTTGTCGGCGAAGATCCTGCAAGTCAAGTCTATGTCCGTAACAAAGAGAAATTTGCTATTGAATGCGGCTTTAAGTCAGAGACTTTCCGTTTACCGGCAACGACTTCACAAGCTGAGTTACTTGAGCTCATTCAGACGCTTAATAATGATGCAACCATTCACGGAATCTTGGTGCAATTACCGCTCCCTAAAGGCCTCAATGAAGAAGAGGTACTTTATGCAATCGATCCACAAAAAGATGTCGATGGCTTTCATCCCATTAATATCGGACTTCTCTCAATCGGTAAACCCTCACTCATTCCTTGTACACCATTAGGCTCGCTCCTCTTGTTACAAGATAAATTAGGCAAAGACCTCTCCGGCAAACACGCTGTGATTGTAGGACGCTCTAATATTGTAGGTAAACCAATGATGCAGCTTTTGCTCAGTCAAAATTGTACTGTAACCGTAGCTCATTCCCGTACTAAAGATGTCGCAAGCCTCTGCCGAGAAGCGGATATTGTCGTGGCCGCAGTCGGCGTACCTGAGCTCGTCAAAGGCGATTGGATTAAAAAGGGAGCAACGGTGATTGATGTAGGTATTAACCGCATTGAAGTCGATGGTAAAACCAAACTTGTCGGCGATGTAGAATTTGCAACTGCTAAAGAAAACGCCGAGTTTATCACCCCAGTTCCCGGCGGTGTGGGTCCTATGACTATTGCTTGCTTGCTTCGAAATACGCTTACCGCAATGTGCCAGCAACATCAGATTCTAGATCCGAATAAGTTGTAAAATAAACTTAAAAATTAGTTTTACATACTAATTTCAAATATCAGCTTCAAATTAAATCAGATCAAATCAAATCATTACACATATAGCATACTGAACATTGGTTTTTATCAATGATTCGTATGCTATTTTTATAGATCTCAAATAATGCGCTATAGTGGAAGCTCCACTCTTTCAATTGATCTATATGTAATCAATCCATACTAGTAATATCTAGCAGAAAGATATTACTCTTCAATCATTCATAAGGAGATTATCATGACTCAAATTTTACCTGGTGCTGAACCCTTCTTCTTCTCCGGCAACGATATTGGTGTATTAGTCATTCATGGATTTACCGGTTCAACTCAAAGTATGCGGCCACTTGGCGAAGCTCTGGCGAAAACTGGTTTTACCGTTTTAGGGCCACGATTAACCGGGCATGGCACTTCACCTGAAGATATGGCAACCGCTTCTTATCAAGATTGGATTCGAGATGTCACAGAAGCACTCACAGAACTCAAAACAAAAACAGTTCATCAATTTGTAGTAGGCCTCTCTATGGGTGGCACTTTAACACTCTATTTAGCAGAAAATCATCCATCCATTGCAGGTATTGTCCCTATTAATGCAGCGATTGATATGCCGGCATTAACAGAGACTTTCTCGCAACTACAACATAGCGATACGGCGTTTATTGAGGGGATTGGCTCTGATATCAAAAAAACAGGCATCTCTGAATTAGCCTATCCTAAGACACCCGTCAAATCTATGGGGGATATCCTGATATTAATGCAGGAAGTTAGGAGCAATCTTTCCAAAATTACAGTACCTGCTTTAATCTGCTCTTCAACCATCGACCATGTTGTACCTATTGAAAACTCTCAAGAGATTTTCAATACTATTTCAAGCGAAGATAAAACCCTATTATCCCTTACAGAAAGCTATCACGTAGCCACCTTAGATAATGATGCACCACTCATCGAAGCTGAAACAATCGCTTTTATTCAGCGGATTAGTAGTAGTTTAAAATAAGCACGAATCAAAAAGTATCTGGCTATCCATCAGTCTAAAATTAATTAACCTAAAAAAATAAAGCGACTCTTTCGAGTCGCTTTGTTAGGATCTCCGTCCCTTCCTCCTTATTGTTCTTTAGATCTCAATACTATGAATAGATATATAAACATATTGAGATCTTCAATCTGCTCGCTACTGTTTTATTTCACAGGGACATAAGGCTCTAAGCCTAATACCATTCGACCATTTTTCGTTGCGATATTGATGGCCGCTTCTAAGTCGGTATAACGGCAACCCGTGATCAATAACTTAAGCTCTTCCCACATATCGCCATCACTAAATGGCAACATATAATCGGCAATATTATCGGTTCCTACAGCCACAGGAATACCAGCTTTAGTGAGTTCATCCGCCGGCGTAATGGCATTACGAGTAGGTCCATGATCTTCTCGGCGTGGGCTATCAATCCAAGCAAATGGGCAGGCAATTACCATCATTTGTGCTTGGCGCATTTTGTTATAGAGCATTTGGCGATAAGCTTCATCATGCGCTGTAATTGAAATACTATGAATCGCGACAACGCGCCCTTCCATCCCATGTTCAATGGTTTTATCGGCAACAAGCTCTGTCTCTTTCTCATCTTTTGAATTAAATTGATCCACATGAACATGTACCATTTTGCCTTGTGATTTCGCTGTTTGAAGTAAAACATCCATATGAACAGCATCCATACCTTCACCATGATCCCGTAGATCACGACGTGGAAGTCCACCAATAATATCTACTTTTTCAGCGCCCTTATCAAACCAATAACGCGCTTCTTTATCAATCACCCCTTTTAATGTCTGATTCACAAATTTGATCGTAATATCTTTCTTGTAGATCTCGCGCGCTTTGAGTGCCGCATTAATAGCCCGCTCTTCACAGATGGGGTCAACATCGATAAAGCTTCCCACAGCAGAGACGCCCTGTTCGATCATTCGCTCAATTCCCATTGAAAATTGACGATAATAATCTTCTTCCGTCATATTCTTTTTGATGCGATCTAACGTATCCCATTTCTCAATTAAAGTTTGCGTTTGATAGACTTCAAATCCTTCATAATCAATGGTAAAAGCCCGGTCACCATGCATGTGCGCATTCACCCACCCCCCATTTTCACGGATACTTTTCAATAAATACGCTTTTAAACTGCGGGTATCGGTGTAAATACGGTGTTCTTTCTCTACTAATGTGCTCATGCGGTTCTCCTTATTATGAATACTATTCGGTAATATCGATCTTCAGCGAAGGTTTTTTATCCTTACTGCAAAATCATTCGCGCAAAAAAAAACCTCCTAAATAACGGAGGTTTTTAATGCAGTTAATGGGAAAACAGTAGTAATAGCAGTCACAGAATTACAATTGCGAATCATTTCAGTCATCGCTGAAGTTCGCATTATAAATTGTGTTACTCGTACCATTGTCTCTCCTGATAAATTTCTGAGATCAGTCTTTCTGATCACTGTCATCTAAACAAACGAGTACATTCTAGTGATCAAAAAAATATTTGCAATCTTTTTTTCTCTTTAACAGCTTTTAATATACTTTCAAATATCATATCTACCCTGTGAAAATAGGGCAATAACGATAGATTCCATTAAAAAATCTTTTTTAAATAACATTTTTAGACAATGCTTTTTAGACAATGCTTTTAGGTAAATCTTATTTGTAGACTCAATTTCAACTTAACGCCGAACATTTGGTTGATTTCCCCAATTCAGCTTCTCTTTTAAAATTGAGAAGTAATGATAATCTTTCGAATGTAATAAGGTCAAAAGATGATCTGAAGGCTCAATCGTCAAGGTCTCACCAGAAGAGAGTGTGAAGAGCTCCTGTCCATCACACGTAATATTCACAGGATTCTGCTCTCGATCACTAATCACCACATCAATTCGACTATTCGATGGAATCACTAGCGGTCGATGACTAAAGGTATGAGGGCAGATCGGCGAGAGTACAATCGCCGGTAATGTCGGATAGATAATCGGACCACCCGTTGAGAGTGAATAAGCAGTTGAGCCCGTCGGTGTTGCTAGAATTAAACCATCAGAGCGATAAGTAGAGAGATATTGCTGATCTACATAGACATCGATCTCGATAAGGCGCGATAACTCTGTCTTATGAATGACCACATCATTCATTGCAAAAGAGCGGAAATCGCCATCAATCGACGCTTTGAGTAAAAAACGTTCTTCAAATTGCACATCACCGACTAATATCTCAGATAGATGTTCGCTTAAACTCTGTTGGTCTAGATCCGTTAAAAACCCTAATCGACCTAAGTTCACCCCTAGAATTGGAATATTAAATTGATGAACTTTACGAGCAATACCTAAAAACGTCCCATCCCCACCAAACACGATAATGAGATCCGTTTCTGAAATCGCCCGCATAATCGGTTCAGGGTAGACCAAATTACCACGATAACCAAAATTATCGACTTCAAAACATTCAAGTTGATGAGAAGCAATAATCTCTTTGGTGTAAGTGACTGCTTCCTGAATCTCTTGACTCTCTCTATTACCAAGTATTAAGGCGATTTTTTGAATTTTTTTCATGTTTTATGGTATCGTAAATTATTTAATTATGTGTCACATAGGATAGCACGATACTTTATCCATTAAAGTCCCTATTCGCTGTTTTATTGACATAATCTAAATAGCCAATGCCTATTTGTCTACTTGGCAAATTTCTCACAAATGAGATTTTTAACATAATCGAGTTGTCCAAAATATTATCAATATAAATCGAGCAATTCTGATCTATTGCGGGAATCAATCTGTTACCCACAGTATTTTATTCCTCGATTAATCAGCTGAAATCCCCGACAAAATCGAGCGATTTCCCAATGATTAATCAGAAGTCAACGGCAATAGGATATTGGGTTTTTTAGAAAATTTTTTAGAAAAAAGCGATATTGTTAGCGATTAATGTATTTAATTGTCTGTCACAAGATATAGATCAATGAACGATACTTTCAGTCAGTTAATCTCTCTATATGATTATTTCAAATCAGTCATAAATGGTCATCGTTACAATATCATCCCTCTCAATGCGCAGAATAAATGTTGGAGGTATCATGCGTTATACCCTTCTTTTGTTGCTTAGCCTAGGTCTCTTGCCTAGCGGAGCACTTGCTAGCGAAGTCTCTCTCTTCGATGGTGCAACTCTCTCCCCACTATGGTCTATTCCGTTTATCGGTATTATCCTCTCGATTGCTGTTTTCCCCCTATTTGCACCCATAACATGGGAGCATCATTTCGGTAAAATTACGGCAGGCTGGACGCTCCTCTTCTTTATTCCCCTGATTATCATCTATGGAACCGGTGTCTCTGTGAATATCTTCGCACATGCACTGATTGAAGAGTATATTCCATTTATTCTCCTACTATTGGTGCTCTTTGCAGCTTCCGGCGGTATTCATATTTCCGGCAATCTAGTCGCAAGCCCTAAATTTAATGTCTCCATTCTCGCTGTCGGTACACTGCTTGCTTCTGTCATGGGAACCACTGGTGCGGCGATGTTACTGATTCGCCCTATCTTAATGGCTAATCGTAACCGTAAACATCGGATGCATATTCCGATCTTCTTTATCTTCTTAGTGGCCAATATCGGTGGCGGTTTAACCCCCCTTGGCGATCCACCACTTTTCTTAGGTTTCTTAAATGGTGTTGATTTCTTCTGGACGCTTGAGCATATGTTCCTGCCTGTGCTTATCTTCTCAGTGATTCTGCTGACAGTGTTTTACTTTATTGATCTCTATTTCTTCAGAAAAGAGCAGATTGCAAAACCGACAGAAAGCACCACGATTGTGATCTTAGGCAAACAGAACTTCTTTATTATTCTCGGCGTTCTATTTGGCATTATTCTCTCCGGTGTTTGGATTCCCGGCATCTCCTGGGATGTTTTTGGGGTAGATGTTCATATTGAAAATGTACTTCGAGATCTCTTCTTTATTGTCTTAACAATTATCTCTCTGCTCATTACCTCTAAAGAGATTCGTGAAGCGAATAACTTCAATTGGGAGCCGATTATTGAAGTAGCGAAACTCTTTGCCGGTATCTTCCTCACCATTGTGCCGGTGATTACGATCTTAGAAGCGGGTAGTAAGGGGGCATTCGGCGCAGTTTTAGATATTACCCATACCGCCGATGGTCAACCCATTAACGTCGTCTACTTCTGGGTGACGGCTGCACTCTCTGCCTTCTTAGATAATGCACCGACCTATCTTGTCTTCTTCAAAATGGCAGGTGCACAAGCCCCTGAAGGTATGACCGGAGCACAATACTTAATGAGTGATGGAATGAAAGCAACATTACTAGCGATCTCAATGGGTACTGTCTTTACAGGACCATTAACCTACATCGGTAACGCACCAAACTTTATGGTTAAATCGATGGCAGAACAAGAAGGCATAAAAATGCCCTCTTTCTTCGGCTATATGTTCATTGCGATCATTGTTCTTGTACCGGTGTACATCCTATTAAATCTCATTTTCCTGTAATGTAAAAACCGCATAATATTGCATCAAAAGCATCACAGAAAGATGTGAGTAAAAGTGAAAAAAGCACTAGATTTTCTAGTGCTTTCTTGTAATATTTATAAGACGGTCGTGAAAAATTCAATCGCGATCGAATCTAAGAAAAATCGTACTTATCATCAAATAAGGCAGGATAAAATAATGACGCTGTTAGTACAAAAATATGGAGGAAGTTCTGTTGCGACCATTGAACGTATTCAGAATGTCGCGCGCCGTATTCAAAAATATCATAATGAAGGACACCAAATGGTCGTCGTTCTCTCGGCAATGTCTGGAGAAACCGATCGTCTCATTGGTCTTGCCAATGCCATTACTAAACGCCCTAACCCTCGGGAGATGGATGCGCTTGTATCAACGGGGGAGCAAGTCAGTATCTCTCTTCTCTGTATCGCTTTAGAAGCGATGGGCATTAAAGCAAAATCTTATAACGGCGATCAAGCACGCATTATTACCGATCACGCGCATACTAAAGCGAGAATTAAAAATATCGATACTACTGATATGGAAGATGATCTTGCGGCAGGTTATGTGGTCGTTGTCGCAGGCTTCCAAGGCGTAACGGAAGATGGCTCAGTTACGACTCTAGGTCGAGGTGGGTCTGATACGACAGCAGTAGCCCTTGCCGCACGCTTAAATGCTTCAGAATGCCAAATCTTTACCGATGTAGATGGTGTTTATACTACAGATCCTCGCATAGAGCCTAAAGCGCGTAAATTGGATAAAATTGCCTTTGAAGAGATGTTAGAACTCTCAAGTTTAGGTTCTAAAGTATTACAAATTCGCTCAGTTGAGCTTGCCGCAAAAAATCGTGTTCCCATTCGTGTTCTCTCTTCACTCATCGATAATAATGAGGGAACGCTTATAACTACAGAAAAGGATATTGATATGGAAGCAGCCATTATCTCTGGTGTTGCCACAAGTAAGAATGAAGCTAAAATTACGGTATTAGGTGTTCCTGATCAACCAGGGATTGCCTTTAATATTTTAGAACAAATTAGTAATGCGAATATCGAAGTAGATATGATTGTGCAAAATATCTCTCAAGATGGCACCACTGATTTTACCTTTACCGTAAATGAGATCGACTTTGATAAAGCCTTAGAAATCACTGAAGCATCTGCAAATGAAATGGGTGCTCGTAAAGTACTCGGCGATAAAGATATTGTGAAAGTATCACTTGTCGGTTTAGGAATGCGCTCTCATGCCGGCGTTGCAAGCTTAATGTTTAAAGCCCTGGCGGATGAAAAAATCAATATCAAAATGATCTCGACCTCTGAAATCAAAGTTTCAGTGGTTATCGAAAGCAAATATCATGAGCTTGCCGTACGTACACTGCATGAAGCATTTAAACTTGCAGAATAAAATTCAACAATAAAATTCAACAGCATTATTGGTCAATAATGCTAGATTGAATCTAACAATAGAATAATATAACAATACCTAAATAGATTTCTCTACGATTGAAAAGAGACTATTTAGGTATTTTTTTGCCAGTTATGACCATTCGCTGATTATAATATTTCCATTCTAATTCAACGGGAATCTTTGCACTTATAGGGGAATGCATTAAAATAGAGAACTATCTAACCAATAACAGAGGATCTTCTCCGTTACTATACCTAGGACGGTGCCATTTTATGAGAAAGATTAGCTATTTTCTAACGACCTTGTTTCTGTTAATTCCTGCGCAATTTAGCTTCGCAGAACGTCAGCTTTCCGTTGCTATAGAAGGAATTACCAATAAAAAGGCTTTAGAAAATGCTCAAAATGCCACTGAGCTCTATCAGCTCAATGGGAAAGAGGCGCCTTCCGATCTGCGGATTCAATGGCTCTATGAGGAGGGGGCAAAAGAGATTATCGATGCGCTGCAACCTTATGGTTACTATCGCGCAGATGTGAAAGGCAACTTACTGTATGAAGGCAATACGGTCAAAGTAGTCTATCAAGTCACGCCGAATGAACGCATTCCCATTGGTGAACTTAATCTCGGCATTACGGACTTAGATGCGATCAAAACGCGTCCTACGAAAGAGGCAATGAGTGAATATCAGGCTTTTGACTCTATCTTAACATCAACTAAGATGAAAGTCGGCGCACCGCTCAATCATACCCAGTATGAATCAACCAAAAGCAAACTCTCACAAAAAGCCTCTGAATTGGGTTACTTTGATGCCTATTATCCTGAGCATCAAATTTTAGTCAATCTCGATGATTATAAAGCGTATATCGATCTTGAGATGACTTTAGGTGAGCGCTACGTATTCGGTAATACCACCTTTCATCAAGAGTATTTTGATAATGCTTTTCTTGAACGATTTCTCATCGGGATGAAAGAAAGCAATGATTATAGCGATCAAAAACTGGTGAAATTACAATCAAGCTTCAATGAGTCCAACTACTTTGAGGATGCGGTGATTGTTCCTAAAATCAATGCTCAAGATAAAGATGTCCCGCTCGATATCTATCTTCGTCTTAGAAAACAGCGCACCTTAACGCTCGGTCTTGGTTACTCTTCTGATATCGGCCTTAAAACTATGGGCGGTATGACCTGGCACTATGTTAATCCCTATGGTCATCGTTTAGTCACCAGCTTCCTATTGGCACAGAAAAAGCGAGATGCGCTCATCAACTACCAAATTCCCGGTACTGACCCGCTCAAAGATCAATATAATATCTTCGCTAAGTATGACTATGAAGATACCTCAACTAAGGATTACACCACTTATATGGTCGGGGTCTCTAAAGAGCGTATTCGTGAACAGTATAAGTATGGTTATTCTCTACACTATCAATATGATAAATTCCGAGATTTTGATGGTAGTAAACAAAACAGTCGCTATCTTGTCCCAACCATTTATGGTGAATGGAAGACAGCGCCGGTTATTCCTTTCGATCAATTTGGCCTGATTATCGATGGCCAATTACGGGGAGCCTCCGGTAAAGTACTCTCAACAACCACTTTCCTCCAAGCTAAATTAGGCGCTACCGCCTTTGTTCCTTTGGGGGAGAATAATCGCTTTATTCTTCGCGGTGCGACAGGCTATACCAAAATCCGAGATCGCGATATGCCACGCCTGCCCCCTAGCCTTCGCTTCTATGCCGGTGGGGATAACTCCGTACGCGGTTATAAATATGATGGAATCGGTGATAAGGGCTATAACGGCGATATTTACGGCGGAAAGAAATTAATCGTAGGTAGTATTGAATATGAGCATAAAATTATCCCAAGTCTCTCTGTGGTGGCCTTTGTAGATGCCGGTGATGCTTATAATAGTAAACTAGAGCTCAAATATGGTGCTGGTGCCGGTGTTCGTTGGTACTCCCCAATTGGAACCGTAAAACTCGATCTAGCGCATGGCTTTGATAAAGAGTATGGCGATACCATTCGACTGCATCTTAATATCAATAGCGAACTATAATGATCAGAAAATTAGGCTACTTCCCCCCTAAAACCTTAAAATCAGATTTTATAGTAAATTTGGTTTAAGAAAAATATTTCTTTAAACAGCTATTGTGGGATTTTAAAAAAACATCAAACCGTGCTAAACAACACTTGCAAGATGCCGGATAGAACGATTTTCTGACTTATTACAACCGATGCGCCGGCATTTCAATAAGCTTATTTTGAACCGATCTTACTATACTGTATGATCGGCTCTATTACGCATTAAGTATCTATTCATGCATTGTATAAATTTCAAATAAATATGACCAATAACCCTACTCTTCCCCGTTGGTATCATGAGATATTTCAACGTTATGCTTCTATTTTACAAACAAAATCAGCACTCTATGTTGCTTTAAGTGCCGGTGTTGATTCTAACACCTTACTCCATTGGCTCTACAGCTTTAAAGCCGAGCTTCCACCTATCTATACTATTCATGTGAATCATAATTGGCATGATAATTACTCTCACCTATGGGCGCTCTTTGCTCGCAGGCGTTCTGAGCAATATGGCTTTACCCATGTCCATTATGAAGCCCATTTCCCTGACCATGATCCTCGAGGATTAGAAGCAGCCGGAAGAGAGATGCGCTACCGTAAATTTGGCGAAACTATGCAGGAAAATTCCCTACTTTGCGTTGGTCATCATCGCTCAGATCAAGCAGAAACCGTAATGCAACGGCTCTTACGTAGCGCCGGCGTTCGTGGATTAGGCGCTATGCGGGATTTTAACACCGTTCAATTTGGCGAATATGAGATCAAACTATTTCGCCCTTTCCTCTCTATCTCCAAAATGACGCTCTATCGCACTGCCATTGATCTACGCATTCCTTGGATGGAGGATTATAGCAATCATGAGACTGAAGAGATGGAACGTAATATTATTCGTAATGAGATCTTCCCTTCTATTGACGGACGATTCCCTCAATATGAGAGCGCCTTTTATCAAGTCTCACAGTTTATGCAAGAAGCGGATGATCTCTTAGTGGAAATCGCTGAAGAAGATTTAAAAATGGTGGGGGATCATCAGGATTTATCACAATTGTCATTACCGGCACTTCTGAAACTCTCTCCTCGCCGGCAGAAGAATCTGTTACAAATTTGGATTCGCACTTGGAATATCTCATTTTCAGCCAAGCAATTACAGGAATTTTTCCGCACTTTTATCGAACAATCCCCCACACATCAAAGCCTCTTTAAACTTGGGGAATATGGTATTTACTACTATCAAGAGAAGCTCTATTTACGCCTGCTAAAATCTCCTATCGTCAAAGACTTTGCACTGATCCCTGCACCTAATGCACCGGCAGCTGAATTTTGGCAACAAAACCCTTGTCGTCTAATTCCAAGAGCTGGCGGTGAGCGTTTTCATCCTATTGGCCGCCATAAAAGTCAAACCTTAAAAAAACTGCTACAAGAAGCAGAACTGCCACAATGGGAACGCACACAATGTTGGCTACTCCAATCAATCAAAACTGGCGATATTCTCTGGGTAAATCATTTAGGCTTTGCGCAATCATTGACCCCTTTTATGGCTCAAGAAGGCTTAGCTCCCAAACTGATTACGCAATAAAAGAGATAGAATCGATAAATTCCATTAAATAAACTCATACTATGAGTTCTATGAACAATACAAAGGCCACATAGCGTGGCCTTGATTTTTAGATTCTAACTATCATCACTTTTATAATGAGATCGGTTCAAAATAAGCTTATTGAAATGCCGGCACATCGGTTGTAATAAGTCAGAAAATCGTTCTATCCGGCATCATGCCACTATTGTTTAGTACGGTTTTATATTTTTTTAAATATTCCGCAATAGCTATTTAAAAACCCTTTTTCTTAAACCAATAACCTGACTAATCAACTTAATTCATTAACTTGAATAACAAATCTAATGGATACGTGCAACTTTCAACGCATTGAGTAATTGAGTAATATTTTGTTGAACAGCTAAATTTCGTGCATCCACTGCGCGAGTCGTTCCTAAATAAGCAGTTGTGACCGGCACTTTCTCAGTTGAAGTGATCTCTTGATCAAATAGAACCTTACCACTCTTCTCATCCACTAATTGATAACGAACCACCAAAGTTGTCGGAAATTGTAAACCCACACTTAACTGGCTAAATTGAAGCACAGTTGCTTTTAAGATCGCACTCTCTTTTGTGCCACCAAACAATGTGGATTCATCTAAGCTCTCTTGCAGTGCTTCGGCAAAGGCTTTTTTAAAAACAGGCTCATAGTTCCCTTTTCCCTCCACATTGAAAAAGAAGTGGTCTACAGGCTCAGCTTTAGCAATTTCAACATCGACTTCTCCTAGATGAAGTGGAATACGCTCTGCTTGTGTAATAGGGGTTACATCAGTTTCAGGAATGTATTGAAAATGATTTGTTGAGCAGCCCGCAATGAGTAATAACAGCGCCAAAGAGGTTAATTTTTTCATAAGATACTCCTATCTATTAATGAAGATAGCGCCGATTAACGTCCACAATAGATATTAATTAGCTCGAACGCTACTTTTAAAAAGCACAAAAACTATCGTACTTAATCTCTAATTTGCTATTATACACTCAATGATTACTGACATTTATTGGTAATTTTTATCAAAAATTTATCTATTTTTAATCTTTCTAATCACAAGGATGTGAATTTTATTTAACTAACCTTTAATACGAAATACAAATGCAATGGAAATAATATCGGCTCATTTCCTTACAAAATGAGAATACTATTTCAAATAGGACAATATTTTTGTATTAAAGCATCCATAGGGGTTAGCAAATGGGTTTACGTTTTAGAAAAAGAATTAAACTAGCCAAAGGGCTCTATATTAATATTGGTTCAAAAGGGATCTCGAGTATCTCTGCCGGCATTCCTGGTGCAACCATTAATACCAAAGGGCATACTCGCCTCTCACTGCCCGGCACGGGGCTCTATTATCAAACAAACCTGTTATCTCATGCATCTAAATCAACCCGTCAAATAAGAGCAGCGACAAATGGAAAATCAAGCAATTCCTATCGCTTAAATATTAATACACTCCCCATCGATTTCAATTCTCTTGAGGAGATTGCGAGTTATCTGATGCAGAATCATTATCATGGTGATATTCCACCTTTAAAACTCTCCGGTTTACGCATAACGATTTACATCATTATTGCGCTATTTCTCTCGGTGCTTGCATCCACAAATAATATTATCACTCCGGGGATGGCCTTAATTGGGGCGATCATACTTCTTACCCTCTATCATCAGCTATGGGCAAAACCACAGCATCTGAAAAAAGTGACGGAAAGAATTAAAACCGATGCCCTACAGTGTCATGCTGATATCAATGATGAATTAGAGGCACTATATGCACAATATCCTTCTGTAGATACAGTGGCTAAAATATTATTTAAGCATCTCTGGATTGGCGAAACTAAAGCTCAATTGATTGCATCTCTAGGGGAACCCGATAAAGAGAATACGACCGTGAAAGCGACCAAAACAATTGAAAATCTCTATTTCAATCCGCTCAATGGTCGTAGTTATGAAGTGAAAGTAACTTTAGAAAATGGCCTTGTCTCCACTTGGAGAGTCAATAATTATTAATCTGATAAAAACTATCTAGTATTATATTTTTATACAAAAAGAGGGCATTATTGCCCTCGCCATTACACAAATAGCCACTACATTTCATAATCACTCTTTTCTATTACCCATTCAAATTAATATAATAGAGTGAGATACGATTAATAACAGCTCACTATTTCACCCTCCATATTATAACAAGTCATTTGTAAGCTCATATCATTTGGATTTCTATCAGAAACATATGGTTTTGAGAATAGCGGCATTTGCTGATTCCCCATATTAACATTTCCAATTTGTGAAATGATTTGCGGTGAATAAGCAGCAAGAGATTGACAGTCACCGGTATTAATCCTATTGACAAAAGAATCCCCTACTTTTGTATATGCCTTACGCATCTCGGCTTTATCAAAACTCCATAAATTTAAATGTGCGTACAGATCTGATAAATTACTTTGAACTATAGAATCAGATAGATAGCCCTTACTATAGCACTCCCTGAAAGCAGCTTCTAATAGAGCTGCATCTGTGTAGTTTTCTAATGGCATAGGTACAACTTTTTGTTGTGAAGCACAGGATGCAACAACAACAGGTAATAATAAAGTAATAAATAGTTTTTTCATATACGTTTCCACTGTTATGTTAGTCAAATTAACTCAACATAATATACTATGCAACGCTGTATTTTAACAATATATAACAACAATTAACTATTAAAAATACTCTTTCTATTTATTAAAATAAAAAGAGAGGCAGCAGGTAAGTTACTTGCCGCTTCTCCTAAAAATTATTCATATACTCAATTACTATTTTTTAAGAATAATATAATCTACATCAATGCTTGTTGGTTTAAAATGATGCCGATCGACTTCACCTTTTATAATAATTGTATCCTCTGGAGTCACTCGTAGGCCATACCAATCGTCATCATCGATCTCTATATTTATTTCTCCCGATGCATCTCTAAAAAGGTAATGCTCATTACCTAAAGCTTCAACGATCGAACCCTCTAAAGTGACTTTGGTATCATCTCTCAATTCTTGCGCTGCTTTTGCCGTAACAACACCTTGAGGTACAACACTGCCACTTGCAGCAGGACCGACAAATTGTGCAGATGCAACTGATGTAGTCAAAATTAACACTGAAAATAATAGAACTTTACGCATGATAGACTCCTTGTCGTTATCCTAAATTCATTTTAACGGTCAGTAAAAGCAGAATTAAAACAAGATCTACTTGTTAGATCCCTCATATTTTAAAATATTCCGATCTCACTAGAATATCATTGGTACTGTTTTTACTGATTCAGCATAATATAAAACGTGAAGCTTAAGCAAAACTTAACAGATTGAATTTAAAATAAAATAGCCCTACTCAATCGGAAACATTATTCTTGTTATTAACCAATATCTACATATGAACTATTGATATTCTCTATTTCACCTTACCAGCAGCAGTTACTTTACTTTTATTGTTTTCAGTGAGGCTATTTTTGCGGTATATTTTTCAATCACCAATACAACGATTCAATCACGATTTTTTACTATTAATATAGAGGTTTTTATGATTAAACATATTGTTTTTGTTCGCTTCAAACCTAATACAGCACTCTCCGATATCGAGGCTATTTTTACAAAAATAGGAAATCTGCAATCAATTTTACCGGCCATGAAATCTTACGATTATGGCCGATATAATGGTTCAAATGAGCGCTATAAAGGCTTTGATTATGCCTTTTATATGGAATTTGATACGGTAGAAGAGCGCGATGCTTATCTGATTCACCCTGAGCATGTGAAAGTCGGTAAAGCACTCCGGGCAATGTTAGATACAGACGGCTCAGACTCCTTCTTTGCCTTTGATTACGATACCTCGCGGTTAATTTAAAGATCTTATATCTACAGCTATTTAGCGATATTATTCCATTATATGCTAGCCAATAAAATAATCGCCGGCATTCTCTATTCTTCAATAATGCCGGCGATTAGAGAGCCGACTTTTCATTACAGCTTATGTAATTTCATTCTAATAAAATCGTCTGATTAATTTTGAGTGTCTCAAATACATTGAGCGGTAATTCAGCCTCTTCTAAACTCCGTTTTAATACTTCAATAGGATCATCGAGCGATTCATCCGTTAACTCAAAAACCCCCCAATGAATTCCCACGGAATAACGAATCTTTAACGCTTGATGTAATCGTACAGATTCCTGTGGATTCATATGTTGTGGTGCCATTAAATCCCGAGGTAAATAAGCACCAATAGGTAAAAAGCCAAGGTCGATATCGGGGAAATAATCCTTAATCTCTAATAATTGTGAGCCATAACCACTATCTCCACTAAAATAGATGGTCTTTCCTGCAAACTGCAATATATATCCACACCAAAGAGAACGATTACGATCCCCAAATCCACGCTTACTCCAATGTTGTGCCGGAACCGCCGTTATTTTTAAGGAGGTACTATCATCAACCAAATGATCATTATTCTCTCTCTTATCTTGATCTACCCTATTGTGTTCTTCCTGTTCTGGATTATCACTATTTTGATTATCCGTTAAATCCACAATATGATGGGATGATGCCTCATATTGGGTAAACCAATCTAACGCAATAATGCGAGTGATTCCTCTTTTATAAAACCAACGCTCTAACCCTAATGGCACAATGAAAGTGACCAAGGGGAAATGAAGCAATATTTCTCGGATCGTTGATAAATCGAGATGATCGTAATGATTATGGGAAATTAACACATAATCTAAATTAGGTAATTCAGAAATAGACCAGTTGATGACTACTTTCCGTTTAGGATCGAGAAAAGAAAATGGTGATGCTCGCTCTGAAAAAACCGGATCTATTAGCAAACCATAATCGGGCGTATGCAGATAGATAGAAGCATGCCCAAGCCAAGTAACGTAATTATGATCCACACTCGGTAGCGTTAAAGGCAAACACCACTTATTATAAAATTGCGCATAGCCATCTTTGGGCGCTTTTGGTAAATTCGCCTTCCGGCGTTGCCATAGCCATTGCAATACCGCCCATTGATTTAATCTTGTCGGGGGATTATTTTCAAAACCATAGGGACGATGATGGGCTTTATCAGGATTGTAATGCAGATTCTTATAACGAAACAAGATAATTACCTCTCTAGAAATGAGATATTTCAAATAGAGATCAATATTTTACCTAACTAACAGCTGATTGGGAACTTTTGTACTTTATGCCGAAAATTGTTAGAGTGATATAGAATCATAAATCGTAGATAATCCCCTATTGCTATCATCTTCCCCTTCTGAGGTCTCATTCAAATGCTCTCGTTCCTCCAAGCCTTTATTCAACAAATCTATGCACTACTTCCCTTTTTCATCTTAATTGGTACAGGCTATCTACTCATTCGAGGATTTAAATGGTCTCACACATTGACTGAAGGGCTCACTCGTTTTCTCTTCAACCTTGCCATTCCCGTAATGCTCTTTGGGGTAATGAGTCAATTTCATCAACAGAAAGCAATGGATCCGAGGTTAATTATCGCCTATTTTGGTGCCTCTTTTGTTCTCTTTTTTGTGGCACAAATCTATAGCCGAAAGATTCTAAAACTCTCGGCACAAGAAGCCTCTGTTTTTGGGATTGGTGGTATCTTTTCTAACAATGTGATGATCGGAATCCCCATTATTATGCTCTTTATGGGGGATAGTGCAATTGCTGTCTCTGCCTTAATTATTAGCTTTAATGCATTACTACTTTGGAGCTTGGTCTCATTTGCCATTGAATGGGCAGAGCATGGTTCATTCTCTGTTAAGGGTATCATTCACACCTTACAAGGCGTTCTCAAAAACCCTATCATTATCGGGATTATGTTAGGCTTACTAACAAGCTTTCTCCATATTCCCATTCCAAGCTTTATCGATAAAACAATTACAATGTTCTCTAATATGGTGGCTCCACTTTCACTTTTAGTCTTAGGAATGGGACTTGCAAGATATAAACTTGGAACGAATCTTAAGGTCAGTATTAATATTACAATCTTCAAGTTAATTCTACACCCTCTCTTTATTTGGGGCGGTGCTGTACTATTGGGGCTTCCAGCCTTTGAGACAAAAGCCGTTGTCATATTAGGTTCAATTGCCACAGGGATGAATGTCTATCTAATGGCTTTAAAATTTCAAGTGATTGAGGATGCTGTTGCCTCAAGTATTATCTTAACTACCATTCTTTCGGCAATCACAACACCGATTATTGTCATCTTGATTTAGAAAACCCTAGATACAAATAGAGCATGAATTATCCCAAAAGAAAAACCCCCAGTTCACTGAACTAGGGGTTTCTGTATTAAGCCCTGGAAATGACCTACTCTCACATGGGAACTCCCACACTACCATCGGCGCTGCTACGTTTCACTTCTGAGTTCGGGACGGGATCAGGTGGTTCCATAGCGCTATTGTCTCCAGGAAAACTGGTTTGTGTTTGAAGTATTAAATACTCCACTCACGAATAAATTTGATTAGTTGGTTAGTAACAGCAAGTAGACTGTATTCTTCGTTTTAACTTTGGAAACGTTCATGTCTCATTGTAAGACAAATTGTCTAAGACCTATTATATGGTCAAGCCTCACGGTCAATTAGTATTGGTAAGCTCAATGCATTACTGCACTTACACACCCAACCTATCAACGTCGTAGTCTTCGACGGACCTTCAGAGGGGTTAAACCCCTAGGGAAATCTTATCTTGAGGAAGGCTTCCCGCTTAGATGCTTTCAGCGGTTATCCCGTCCGTATGTAGCTACCCGGCTATGCCATTGGCATGACAACCGGAACACCAGAGATACGTCCACTTCGGTCCTCTCGTACTAGAAGCAGCTCCTCTCAAATTTCCAACGCCCACGGCAGATAGGGACCGAACTGTCTCACGACGTTCTGAACCCAACTCGCGTACCACTTTAAATGGCGAACAGCCATACCCTTGGGACCGACTACAGCCCCAGGATGTGATGAGTCGACATCGAGGTGCCAAACTCCGCCGTCGATATGAACTCTTGGGCGGAATCAGCCTGTTATCCCCGGAGTACCTTTTATCCGTTGAGCGATGGCCTTTCCATACAGAACCACCGGATCACTAAAACCTACTTTCGTACCTGCTCGACGTGTCTGTCTCGCAGTCAAGCACCCTTTTGCTTTTGCACTCATAAGCCCGATTTCCGACCGGGCTGAGGGTACCTTCGTACTCCTCCGTTACTCTTTCGGAGGAGACCGCCCCAGTCAAACTACCCACCATACAATGTCCTTAGCCCAGATCATGGGCCTAAGTTAGAAGTCCAAATCTTTCAGGGTGGTATTTCAAGGATGGCTCCACAACAACTAGCGTCGCTGCTTCAAAGCCTCCCACCTATCCTGCACAAAAAGATTCAAAATCCACTGTAAAGCTATAGTAAAGGTTCACGGGGTCTTTCCGTCTTGCCGCGGGTACACCGCATCTTCACGGCGATTTCAATTTCACTGAGTCTCGGGTGGAGACAGCCTGGCCGTCATTGCGCCATTCGTGCAGGTCGGAACTTACCCGACAAGGAATTTCGCTACCTTAGGACCGTTATAGTTACGGCCGCCGTTTACTGGGGCTTCGATCAAGAGCTTCGCTTACGCTAACCCCATCAATTAACCTTCCAGCACCGGGCAGGCGTCAGACCCTATACGTCCACTTTCGTGTTTGCAGAGTCCTGTGTTTTTGATAAACAGTTGCAGCCAGCTTTTCACTGCGACCTTCCAGAGCTTACTGCGTAAAGCATTCACCTAGGAAGGTGTACCTTCTCCCGAAGTTACGGTACGATTTTGCCGAGTTCCTTCACCCGAGTTCTCTCAAGCGCCTTAGAATTCTCATCCCAACCACCAGTGTCGGTTTGGGGTACGGTTCTCATATCACTATTGCTTAGAAGCTTTTCTTGGAAGCATAGCATCAACCACTCCGGAGCTCGTAAGCTCCTCGCATTCACGTCTCAGTATTAAGATCCCGGATTTGCCTAAGATCTCTACCTACCTGCTTACACTGGCATACCAATCACCAGCTGGTCTAGCTTTCTCCGTCCCTCCATCGCATGATACGAGAGTTCAGGAATATTAACCTGATTCCCATCGACTACGCATCTCTGCCTCGTCTTAGGGGCCGACTCACCCTGCTCCGATTAACGTTGAACAGGAAACCTTGGTCTTTCGGCGTGCGAGTCTTTCACTCGCATTAACGTTACTTATGTCAACATTCGCACTTCTGATACCTCCAACGGCTCTTACGAGTCCATCTTCACAGGCTTACAGAACGCTCCCCTACCACATATATTTTAAAATACACATCCGCAGCTTCGGTATATCGCTTGAGCCCCGCTAAATCTTCCGCGCAGGCCGACTCGACTAGTGAGCTATTACGCTTTCTTTAAATGATGGCTGCTTCTAAGCCAACATCCTAGCTGTCTATGCCTTCCCACATCGTTTACCACTGAGCGATAATTTGGGGACCTTAGCTGGCGGTCTGGGTTGTTTCCCTCTCCACAATGGATGTTAGCACCCACTGTGTGTCTCCCATGATAATACTTTCCGGTATTCGGAGTTTGCATCGGGTTGGTAAGTCGGGATGACCCCCTAGCCGAAACAGTGCTCTACCCCCGGAAGTAAATTACATGAGGCGCTACCTAAATAGCTTTCGGGGAGAACCAGCTATCTCCAAGCTTGATTAGCCTTTCACTCCGACCCACAGCTCATCCCCATCTATTGCAACAGATGTGGGTTCGGCCCTCCAGTCAGTGTTACCTAACTTTCAGCCTGGCCATGGGTAGATCGCCTGGTTTCGGGTCTACACCCTGCGACTATTCGCCCTATTAAGACTCGGTTTCCCTACGCCTACCCTATTCGGTTAAGCTTGCCACAGAATGTAAGTCGTTGACCCATTATA